>NZ_CP042582.1:3730312-4049375 GCF_008728835.1 Hypericibacter adhaerens | reverse complement strand
CGACCGGCGCTGGAACGCGCGCGGCGAGCTGGTGACGGAATCAGAGGCCACGATCACGCTCGAGGTCGGCGAGGAGCGGCTGATGACGGTCGCCACCGGCAACGGCCCGGTCAATGCGCTCGACACGGCGCTGCGCAAGGCGCTGCTCGCCTTCTATCCGGAGCTCGAGGATATGCGGCTGGTGGACTACAAGGTCCGCATCCTCACGCCCTCCGCCGGCACGGGTGCGGTGACGCGCGTCATGATCGAGAGCGCCGACGACAGCGGCGAGCGCTGGTCCACGGTCGGCGTCTCCGCCAACATCATCGACGCCTCCTTCAACGCGCTCCATGACGGCATCAGCTGGAAGCTCTTCCGCGCCGGGGCGCCGGTGCGCAGCGGCGCGATCAAGGGCGGTGCGGGGAAAGACTGATGGCCACGCCGGGCCGCCGGGCGCAGGCCCCGCTCGAGACGCCCGCGGTCATCCTGATCGAGCCGCAGCTGCCGGAGAATATCGGCGCCACGGCGCGGGCCATGATGAATTGCGGCCTGACGAATCTGCGTCTGGTACGCCCGCGCGAGCAATGGCCCAACGAGCGCGCGCGCGAGGTTTCGTCGGGCGCGCATGAGCCGATCGACAAGGCCGAGCTCTATCCCTCGGCGCGCGCGGCGATGGCGGATTTGACCCGCGTCTATGCGACCTCGGCGCGCCACCGCCAGATGATCAAGACGGTGATGACGCCGCGCGAGGCGGCGGCCGAGATGCGGACCCTCATCGCGCGCGGCGAGCGGGTGGGCGTGATGTTCGGCCCGGAGCGGGCGGGCCTCGAGAATGACGAGCTGTCGCTGGCCGATGCGGTGATCCGGGTTCCGCTCAATCCCGATTTCACCTCGCTCAACCTGGCGCAGGCCGTGCTCCTCATCGGCTATGAGTGGTACCAGTCGGGCGACGACACGGCCCCGCGCGAGCTGGTGGTCAATGGCACAAGGCCGGCCGAGAAGGAGGAGCTCCTCAACTTCTTCGACCATCTCGAGCGCGAGCTCGACGCCTCGGGCTTCCTGCGCAATGCCGAGAAACGGCCGGGCATGGTGCGCAATATCCGCAATCTGTTTCAGCGCGCCGGCCTGACCCGCCAGGAGATCCGCACCCTCCATGGCATCGTCAAGGAGCTCTCCTCCAAGCGCGAAAACCGGCCCCGGCGCCGAAAAACGACTACAACCAGTTGAATTATATTGATTTAATCGGCTTTGACAGGGCCGCCGCCAGCGGCTACAACCTGCCGCCTCAATTCCCGAGAAAGTGGATCTAGCGCCAAGGGGCCGTGATCCCGTCCCCCGAACGTCCAGCCATGGGCGCTTGGGATGGAACTATCGGGACAACAAGCAGCAAAAGGAACCATCCGGTGACAAAGCGCGCCGAATCCAAATACAAGATCGACCGACGCCTCAATGTGAATCTCTGGGGCCGTCCCAAGAGCCCCCTCAACAAGCGCGAATACGGCCCGGGCCAGCATGGCCAGCGCCGCAAGAAGCCGTCCGACTTCGGCCTGCAGCTGATGGCCAAGCAGCGGCTCAAGGGCTACTACGGCAATATCGGCGAGCGCCAGTTCCGCCGCCTCTATGAAGAGGCCGCGCGCCGCCGCGGCGACACCGGCGAGCAGCTGGTGGGCCTCCTGGAGCGCCGTCTCGATGCCGTGGTCTATCGCGCCAAGTTTGTGCCGACCGTCTTCGCGGCACGCCAGTTCGTCAACCATGGCCATGTGAAGGTCAACGGCAAGCGCGTCAACATTCCTTCCTACCAGGTGAAGGAAGGCGACATCGTCGAGGTGAAGGACCGCTCCAAGCAGCTCACCACGGTGCTCGAGGCCGCCGCCTCGAACGAGCGCGACGTGCCGGATTATATCGAGGCCGATCACAAGGGCATGCGCGCCAAGTTCGTGCGCGTTCCGGCGCTCGCCGACGTGCCCTACCCGGTCCAGATGGAACCGCATCTGGTGGTCGAGTTCTATTCGCGCTGATCGGCGCGGGAAAGAATCTCCTGTCTTGCGAAAGGCCGGCCCCCTGGGGCCGGCCTTTCTGCTTTCGGGCCCCGTCTTGGCCGGTCGCCGTCCCTTCGACTAGTCTGACAGGCGCATGACCGCATCCGACGATTCGACCGCCGCCATGCCTGGACCGGCCCTTGCGGCTGATCTCGCGGCGGCCAGGGCGCACCAGGCGGCATCGCGCTGGCCCGAGGCGGTGGCGCTCTATCGCGCGGTTCTTGCCCGCGCCCCGGATTCGATCGAGGCCCTGTCGGGGCTGGGCGACAGCCTGCGCGACATGGGCTCGGCCGAGGAGGCGGTCACCCTGCTGGATGCGGCCGTGGCGCGGCATCCGGGGTCGGCGGCGCTGCACTACAGCCTGGGCCGCGCGCATCAGCGGGCTAAGCGCCTGGGCAAGGCCATCGACATCTACAAGATCGTGCTGAAGCTCGATCCGCATCACGCCGATGCGCTCAACAGCCTGGGCCTGTTCTTCAGCGCGCGTGACGACCTGAAGAGCGGTATCGCCTTGTTCCGGAAGGCGCTCGCCGCCCGGCCCGAATTTCCCGATGCCCTGGTCAATCTGGGACTCAATCTGAAGCTCATGGGCCAATACACGCCGGCGCTCTTGGCGTTCCGGCAGGCCATGCGTCTGGCCCCCGACGATGTGCGCGCGCATTGGGCTGCGAGCCAGCTTCAGCTCTTGATGGGCCAGTTCGAGGAAGGCTGGCGCGGCTATGAGTGGCGCTGGCGCACCCGCGAGGAAAGCTCGGGCCGGCCGGGGCTCTATCGGCAGCCGCCCTGGGACGGCAAGCCGCTGCCGGACGGCAAGCTGCTGATCTGGAGCGAGCAGGGGGTCGGCGATGAGGTCATGTTTACGAGCCTCCTGCCCGAGCTTTCCACGAAGGTGAGCTGCCTCCTGGAATGCGATCCCCGCCTGGTGCCGCTGTTCGCGCGTTCCCTCCCCGGCGTCGAGCTGGTGGCGCGGGCCCATCCTCTGCCGACGCGCCTGTCGGCTCCCGACATTCGCGCCCAGAGTGCCGCCGGCAGCCTGGGGCGCTGGCTGCGCCCCGACCGCGCCAGCTTCGCGGGCCGCGGCGGCGCTTATCTGAAACCCGACCAGGGGAAGCGTGATCGTTGCCGCGGCGGCTACGGTAACGAGAAGCTCAATGTCGGCATTGCCTGGCATACCACCAAGGTCGAGCTCACCGCGCCGCGCCCGATTGCGCTCGAGGCGCTGCTGCCGATCCTGCGGGTGCCGGGCGCACGGTTTGTCAGCCTGCAGTACGGCGATCATCGCGAGGCGATCGCGAAGCTGGCGGGCGAGGCGGGTATCGAGATCCACCAGGACCCGGAGATCGATCAGATCAAGAGCCTCGACGATTTCGCGGCGCAGATCGCGGCCCTCGATCTGGTCATCACGATCGACAACAGCACCGCCCACATGGCCGGCGCGCTCGGCGTCCCCGCCTGGGTGTTGCTGCCGCATCCGCCCGAATGGCGCTGGCTCCTGGAGGGCAGCGACTGCCTCTGGTGGCCGTCGCTGCGGCTGTTCCGGCAAAAGGCGTGGAAGGATTGGAGCGGCGTCGTGCAGGAAGCGGCCGAGGCCTTGGCCCGCCATGTCGCCGCCGGCAGGCCGCGGACGGCCTCGCCGTGACGCGGTCGCCGCTGGCTGTCGCCTTCGCCCAGCACAAGGCCGGCCGCCTCGTGGAGGCGGAGCGCGCCTATCGGCGTCTCCTGGCCGCGGCACCGGACAATCCCGATATCGCGATGCTGCTGGGGCTTCTGCTCGACCAGCGTGGCGTGCATGCGGAGGCGGTCCAGCACCTGGCCAAGGCGGCCGCGGCGAAACCCGCCGATTCGGCGGCGCATTACAGCCTGGCTCTGGCCCTGCAGCATGCGGGGCGCGGCGGCGAGGCGGCATCGAGCTACCGTCGGGCTCTGGCTTTGCGTCCCGACTATCTCGCCGCCCGCGTCAATCTCGCCAATCTTCTCGGCGAGACCGGAACCGGCGAGGATGCGGAAGCGCTTCTTCGCCAGGGGCTCGCCCTCCATGGCGCGCAGCCCGACCTGCATTACAACCTCGCCCGCCTGCTGCAGCGCGCGCAACGCCGCGACCAAGCGATCGAGCATTATCGCGCGGCGCTGGCGCTCAAGCCCGATCTGCCGGGTGCGCTCAACAATCTGGGACTTCTGTTGCTGGAGAATGGGGCGGCCGAGGAGGCGGTGCGGCTGTTCGAGCAGGGTGCTGCCGCCAATCCGTCGAATGTCGAGCTCCGGCTCAATCTCGGCAATGCGCTGGCCCAGGCCTGCCGGTTCGACGACGCGGTCGCCGCCTATCGGCAGGCGCAGAAGCTCGCGCCCGACAATGCCGATGCGCATCACTTCGAATCTTTCACGCTGCTTCTGCTCGGGCGGCTCGCGGAAGGGTGGGCAGCCTATGAATGGCGGCTGCGGGCGCCCGACATGGTGGCGAAGGCCGCCCTCCATCCTCAGCCCCGTTGGAACGGCCGGCGCGACCTGCGGGGCCGCCTGCTGGTCTGGAACGAGCAGGGGATCGGCGATCAGATCATGTTCCTGAGCCTTCTCCCGGAGCTTGCCGGCGAGATGGATCTGGTCGCGGAATGCGATCCCCGGATGATCGGGCTGTTTCGCCGCTCCCTGCCGACGGTCGAGTTCGTCGTTCAGCCGGCCGAAGGGGCCGGGCCGCCGTCCGGCCCTGCGGACATCGCCGCGCAGATCCCGTCCGGTTCGCTGATGCGCCATCTGCGGCCCGACCTGGCGAGCTTCGCGGGGCGGGGCGGGGCCTATCTCAAGGCCGATCCCGAGCGCGTGGCGGCATTACGCCGGCGCGAGGGGCACGACCGGCCGCGGGTGGGGCTTGCCTGGCACACCACCGCGCCCGGCGCGGGCTTGCGCCGGCGCATCGCGCTGCCGGCCCTGCGGCCGCTGCTGCAGGCCCCGGGAGTCCGGTTCGTCGATCTTCAGTATGGCGATCACGCGGCGGAGATCGCGGCGCTCGGCGAAAGCGGCCAGCGGCTGGAGGCACCGGCCGCCGATCCCTGGACCGACCTCGACGGGCTTGCCGCGGAGATCGCGGCGCTCGATCTGATCATCACCATCGACAACAGCACGGCGCATCTGGCGGGCGCGCTCGGCGTGCCCTGCTGGGTGCTTTTGCCGCAGCCACCCGAATGGCGCTGGCTGCTCGAACGGACCGACTGCCTCTGGTGGCCGTCCTTGCGGCTCTTCCGCCAGGCCGTGCCCGGCGATTGGGGACCCGTCATCGCCGAGGCCGGTCGGCTGCTGGCGGAGGGGATCGCTTTCAACCGGCCGGGGCAGCCTCTATCCTGAGGCGAGGATCAGGCAGGAACCCAGAGGACGAAACGAGGTGGCTATGCTGCATGTCTTCATCGGCTACGATCCGCGGCAACCCGTTGCCTATAACGTGCTGCATTTTTCGCTGATGCGGCGCGCCTCGCGCCCGGTCGCGATCACGCCTCTGGTCATCCAGCAGCTTCCCCTCAAGCGGACGGGACTCACGCCCTTCACCTTCTCCCGGTTCCTGGTGCCCCATCTCTGCAACTTCGAGGGGCGGGCGCTGTTCCTCGACCTGGACATGCTGGTCCAGGGCGACATCGCCGAGCTGTTCGACATGGCCGACGACAACGCGGTCATGGTGGTGAAAAGCGCGTCGCGCTTCGAATGGGCCTCGGTGATGCTGTTCAACTGCGCCCATCTGGACAACCGGAAGCTCACGCCCGAGTTCGTCGAGACCGCTGAAGGGCTGCACGGCATCAACTGGACCGACAAGATCGGCAGCCTGCCGCCGGAGTGGAACCACCTCGTCATGTACGACCCGCCGAAGCCGGCGAAGCTGGTGCATTACACGGCGGGCATGCCCTGCTATCCGGAAACCAAGGACCTGGGTTACGCCGCGGAATGGATGGCGGAGTTCAAGCAGGCGACCCAGATCGCGCCCTGGGCCATGCTCATGGGCAGCTCGATCCATGCCAAGCCGGTGCTGGAGCGGTTCGAGCGCGCGAAGGGGCAGCCGAAACCACCGGCCTAGGGCCGGGGTCGCGAATGCGATCCCGATAGGCCGGAATTCCCGGCCTCGGGCACCGGGAGGAGAGCAGGTTACCTGCCGGTGGGTCATGGAAAAGCAAAGCCGGAATCGCTATCTCTAGCGCCATGAGCGACCCGACCTTTCCCGTCCTGTTTGTTTCGCATGGCTCGCCGATGCTGCCCTTCGAGCAGATCCCGGCGCGCGATTTCATGGCCGGATTGGGCGCGCGCCTGCCGCGGCCCGACGCCATCCTCTGTGTCTCCGCCCATTGGGAGACGGCGGTCCCCACCGCCAGCACCGCCCTTCATCCCGAAACCATCCATGATTTCTATGGGTTTCCCGAGGCGCTCTATCGCCTGACCTACAAGGCCCCGGGCGCGCCCGCGCTGGCCGAACGCGCCAAGGCGCTGCTGAACGCGGCGGGGTTGCCGGCCGCGACGGATCCCGAGCGCGGCCTCGATCATGGCGCCTGGAACCCGCTGCTGCTGATCTATCCCAAGGCCGACATCCCGGTGACGCAGCTTTCGATCCAGCATCCGGCGGGGCCGGGCCATCACCTGGCCGTGGGCCGTGCGCTCCAGCCGCTGCGCCAGGAGCGGGTGCTGATTCTCGCCAGCGGCGGCGCCGTCCATAACCTGCGGCAGTTCGGCATCGACCGCGAGACGCCTGCCGCCTGGGCCACCGGCTTCGACGATTGGCTGGCCGACCGGGTCGCGGCCCAGGATGCCGCGAGCCTGATCGAATATCGCCGCCTCAAGCCCGAGGGCATCCAGGCCCATCCGCGCGACGAGCATTTCCTGCCCTTCTTCGTGGCGCTCGGCGCCGGCGAGGGCGAGGCGGGGCGGCCGATCCACCGCAGCTTCGCCCATGGCAGCCTGAGCATGGCTTCCTATGCCTGGGGCGAGCTGGCGCCGGACCAGGCCCGCGCCGCCTGAGCGCAATAGGCTCCCGCGCCGCCTGATCGCAATAGGCTCCCGCGCCGCCTGAGCGCAATGGGCTCCCGTGCCGCCTGAGCGCAGTAGGTTCCCGCGCTGCCTGAGCGCTCCAAAAGGGTCCCGCGCCGCTTGAGCGCGACAGGCTTCCGCGCCGCCTGACCTTCTCGACGGTCTTCGGCTATTCTCGCGAGGGATGTTTCTTTCGCGAGAGAGGTGGCCCATGGCGTCCGGTCCTCGTCTGCCCACGACCAGCCGCGAGATCCGCCTGAAGCGCTATCCCAAGGGCATGCCGACGCATGACGATTTCGAGCTGGCGGAGGTCGCGCTGCCGCCGCTCGCCGACGGGCAGATGACGGTGCGCAACATCGTCATGTCGGTGGATCCCTATATGCGCGGCCGCATGACCGGCGCCCGCGACAGCTACGTCGCGCCCTTCGAGCTGGGCCAGCCCCTGCTCGGCCATGCGGTGGGGCAGGTGATGGCTTCGCGGGACGGCGCCTATCCGGTCGGCGCCTATGTCAGCTCGATGCTCGGCTGGCGCGAAGCCTTCGTCGCCGCGGGCGATCAGCTCTCGCCGGTCGATCCGAAGGTGGCTCCCCTCAGCGCCTATCTGGGCGTGCTGGGGATGCCCGGCCTCACCGCCTATGGCGGCCTTCTGCGCTACGGCCAGCCCAAGCGGGGCCAGACCCTGTTCGTGTCGGGCGCGGCGGGCGCGGTCGGCAGCGTGGTGGGCCAGGTCGCCAAGATCAAAGGCTGCCGCGTGATCGGCAGCGCCGGCGGGCCGGAAAAGGTCAAATGGCTGACCGAGGTCGCGGGCTTCGATCACGTGATCGACTACAAGGCCGTCGGCGACCTGACCGCGGAGGTGAAGCGCCTGGCGCCCGACGGCATCGACATCTATTTCGAGAATGTCGGCGGCGCCCATCTGGAGGCGGCGCTCGAGAACATGAAGCTCCACGGCCGCATCATCATCTGCGGCATGATCGCCGGCTATAACGAGCGGATGCCGGGTCCGTCCAACCTGATGCGCATCGTGCGCCGCCGCCTGACGGTGCAGGGCATCCTTGTCCTGGATCTGCAGGATATGGGCCCCGACTTCGAGCTCGACATGCCGCGCTGGATCGCGGAGGGCCGGGTCAAATGGCAGGAGACGGTGTTCGAGGGCATCGAGAAGGCCCCTGACGCCTTCCTCGGCCTCTTCAGCGGCCGCAATCACGGCAAGATGGTCGTGCGGCTGGGGCCGGATAAGTAGGAAGCGCCTGATCGTCATCCCCGCGAAAGCGGGGATCCGTCTTCATCCGGCACGTCGAGTGCAGACGTGGACCCCCGCTTTCGCGGGGGTGACGGCAGGGTAGGCGCGGGCGGAGAGGAAGGAAACGTTACGCCGCCTTGTGCGCGATCCCGCGGTCGGAGAGGAGCTGCTGCAGCTCGCCCGTCTGGTACATCTCGCGCACGATGTCGCAGCCGCCGACGAACTCGCCCTTCACATAGAGCTGCGGGATGGTCGGCCAGTTGCTGAATTCCTTGATGCCCTGGCGCAGGCTGGGATCGGTCAGGATATCGATGCCCTTGAACTTGACGCCGAGATGGCTCAGCACCTGGACCACGGCGGCGGAGAAGCCGCACTGCGGGAACACCGGCGTGCCCTTCATGAAGAGCACGATCTCGTTGTCGGTGATCTCCTGCTTGATGCGCTCGAAGACGGGGTTGGTCGACATGGGATCCTTCATCCTCTCTCGGGGGGCGTGAGGGCCGGTCTCTCCAACGGCCGATCGCGCGGGTCTCGGGTAAAGCTCGTTCCTGGTTCCTAGGGCAGGGCGGTCTGCAGCGCCAGCGCATGCAGCTCGTCGCCCATCCGGCCGCGCAGGGCCTGATAGACCATCTGATGCTGCTGGATGCGGGTCTTGCCCGCGAAGGCCTGCGACTTCACCAGGGCGGCATAATGGTCGCCGTCGCCGCGCAGATCCTCGATGGCGACGACCGCGTCGGGCAGCGCTTCCTTGATGAGGCGTTCCAGCTCGGCAGCGTCCATCGCCATGAAATCTCTATCCTTCCAAGGCCGGCCGGTTCACTCGGCGGCCCCCATATAGCCGGGCAGCCAGCCCTCGTTGGTCCGGGACAGCTCCGCCACGGATATGGACCCGTGGCCGGCCACTGTCAACGCGAGGCCCTCAACCTGGCCGAGCCGCAGGGCCGGGACCCCGGCTTTTTGCGCCCGGCCTAGCAGAGCTTCGGCCTCGGCCGCGGCGCAGGTCACGAGATAGCGGCCCTGGTCCTCGCCGAACAACCATGCGAGCGGCGTGGCTTTGGCCGCCGCCGGCAGCTCCAGGCTGGCGCCGATCCGTCCCGCCATGGCCATCTCGGCCAAAGCGACCAAGAGGCCGCCATCGGAGAGATCGTGGCAGGCGGTGAGCTTGCCTTCGGCAATCAGCGCGCGGACGAGATCGCCATGGCGGCGCTCGGCCGCCAGGTCGACCGGCGGCGGCGGCCCGTCCTCGCGTCCCGCCAGCTCACGCAGCGCGAGGCTCTGGCCCAGATGGCCTTGCGTCTCGCCCAGAAGGAGGATCGCGTCACCCTCCTGCTTGAAGCTCAGCGAGACGGCGCGGCTCGCGTCCTTGAGGAGTCCCACGCCGCCGATGGCGGGCGTCGGCAGGATGCCCTTGCCGTTGGTCTCATTGTAGAGCGAGACATTGCCCGACACGACCGGGTAGTCGAGCGCGAGGCAGGCCTCGCGCATGCCTTCGATGCAGCCCGCGAACTGGCCCATGATCTCCGGGCGCTGCGGGTTGCCGAAATTCATGTTGTCGGTGATGGCGAGCGGTGTCGCGCCCACCGCCGTCAGGTTGCGCCAGCTCTCCGCCACGGCCTGGGCGCCGCCCGCCTTGGGATCGGCAAAGCAGTAGCGCGGCGTGCAGTCGGTCGAGAGGGCGAGGCCCTTGGCGCTGTCGGGCAGCCGCACCACGGCCGCATCGCCGCCCGGCCGCTGCAGCGTGCGCCCCATGACCAGATGGTCGTACTGCTCCCAGATCCAGCGCTTGGAGGCGAGGTCGGGGCAGGCGAGCAGCGTCCTCAAAGCGTCGAGCGGGGCGATGGCCGGCAGGGCCGAGGCTGCCACCGGCGCCTTCGCCGGGGTCGGCGCCGTCGGGCGGTCATAGACGGGTGCCTGCGAGACCAGCGGCTCGACCGGCATGTCGGCCTGGATCCTGCCGTCCTTCTTGAGCACGAGGCGGCCCGTGTCGGTCAGGCGGCCGATCTCGGCGAAGTCGAGCTCCCATTTCTCGAAGATGGCGCGGGCCTTGGCCATGGCTTCGGGCTTCAGCACCATCAGCATGCGCTCCTGGCTCTCGGAGAGCATGATCTCGTAGGCGGTCATGCCGGTCTCGCGCACCGGCACCTTGTCGAGATCGAACTCGATGCCGAGCCCGCCCTTGGAGCTCATCTCGACCGAGGAGGAGGTGAGGCCGGCCGCGCCCATATCCTGGATCGACACGATCGCGTCGGTCGCCATCAGCTCGAGGCAGGCTTCGAGCAGCAGCTTCTCGGTGAAGGGATCGCCCACCTGCACGGTCGGGCGCTTTTCCTCCGAATCCTCGTTGAACTCGGCCGAGGCCATGGTCGCGCCATGGATGCCGTCGCGCCCGGTCTTGGCGCCGACATAGATCACCGGATTCCCGATGCCCGCGGCCTTCGAATAGAAGATGCGGTCGGCCTGGGCCAGACCCACCGTCATCGCATTGACCAGGATGTTGCCGTTATAGGAGGGATGGAAATTCACCTCGCCGCCCACCGTCGGCACGCCCATGCAATTGCCATAGCCGCCGATGCCGGCGACCACGCCCGCGATCAGGTGGCGGGTCTTCGGATCGTCGGGGCTGCCGAAACGCAGCGCGTTCAGGTTGGCGATCGGCCGCGCCCCCATGGTGAAGACATCGCGCATGATGCCGCCCACGCCCGTCGCCGCGCCCTGGTAGGGCTCGATGAAGGAGGGGTGGTTGTGGCTCTCCATCTTGAAGACCACGGCCTGCCCGTCGCCGATATCGATCACGCCGGCATTCTCGCCCGGGCCCTGGATCACCACCGGGCCTTCGGTCGGCAGCCGCTTCAGCCAGCGCCGCGAGGATTTGTAGGAGCAATGCTCGCTCCACATGACCGAGAAGATCCCGAGCTCGGTCAGGTTGGGCGCGCGGCCCATGATCTTGAGGATGAGCTGATATTCGTCGGCGGTGAGGCCGTGCTCGGCGACGATGTTGGGCGTGATGGCAGGCTCGGCCGCGGCGGGTGGCGTCACGAGAGCGCCTCCGCGAGGCTGCGGAAGAGGCCGCGGCCATCGACCGAGCCCAGCAGCGTGTCGATCGCGTTCTCGGGATGCGGCATCAGCCCCAGCACCGTCTTGGTCTCGTTGAAGATGCCGGCGATGTTGCGCGCGGACCCGTTGGGATTGCCCTTTGCCGTGACGGCGCCGTCGGGCTCGCAATAGCGGAAGGCGACGCGGCCGGTCTGCTCCAGCTTGTCGAGCGTCGCCGCGTCGGCGTGATAGTTGCCGTCGTGATGCGCGACCGGCACCGACAGCACCTGGCCCTGCTCGTAGCCGCCGGTGAACATGGTCTGGCTGTTCTCGACCTTCAGATTGATGTTGCGGCAGATGAACTTGAGCGCGGCGTTGCGCAGCAGGGCGCCCGGCAGCAATCCCGCCTCGGTCAGGATCTGGAAGCCGTTGCAGATGCCGAGCACCGCCATGCCCTTGGCCGCGCGCGCCTTGACCTCGCGCATGATCGGCGAATGGGCGGCGATGGCCCCGCAGCGCAGATAGTCGCCATAGGAGAAGCCGCCCGGCACCACCACCAGATCGACCTTCGGCAGCTCGCTGTCGCGATGCCAGACCAGCTGCGGCGCCGATCCCGTGACCTCGGCCAGGGCTTGCCAGGCGTCGCCTTCGCGATTGGAGCCGGGAAATACGATGACGGCGGATTTCATGACAGCAAATCCTGCGGATGTCGGGGACCGAAACGAGCCCAATCTGTTTCCGCTGTCATCCCCGCGAAAGCGGGGATCCACGTCAAAGCTTGGTGGCCTGGATCAAGATGGATCCCCGCTTTCGCGGGGATGACGGCAGGGCCGATGCGCCCTCCTTGCGGGAGGGGGTAGGGGGAGGGGTGCGGCGAACTCTTCATCGCAGTCCGTCAGTCCGCCAGGTCGATCGCGTAGTTCTCGATCACCGTGTTGGCCAGGAGCTTCTGGCACATCGCGTCGAGATTGGCCTTGGCCTTGGCCCGATCGGTTTCCTTGAGCTCGATCTCGATATATTTGCCCTGGCGCACATCCTCGACGCCGGCAAAGCCCATGACCCCCAGCGCATGCTGGATGGCGCGTCCCTGCGGATCGAGAACGCCGGATTTGAGGGTGATATGGACGCGCGCCTTCATGGTCTCCGGTTCCTGATGTCGGTTGTCACTGCATCGTCGAGGGGCCCTTGAGGTCGCGCGGGCCGCCCTCGGGCAGGATGCCGAGCCGGCGCGCCACTTCCTGATAGGCCTCCGCCACCCCGCCGAGATCGCGGCGGAAGCGGTCCTTGTCGAGCTTCTCGTTGGTCTTCACGTCCCAGAGCCGGCAGGAATCGGGGCTGATCTCGTCGGCCAGCACGATCCGCATCTCCTCGTTCTCGTAGAGACGGCCGAACTCGATCTTGAAATCGACGAGCCGGAGGCCGACGCCGAGGAAGAGGCCGGTGAGGAAATCGTTGGTGCGCAGCGACAGCGACAGCATGTCGTCGAGGTCCTGCGGGCTCGCCCAGCCGAAGGCGGTGATATGCTCCTCGCTCACCATCGGATCGCCCAGCTCGTCCGACTTGTAATAATACTCGACGATCGAGCGCGGCAGCACCGTGCCTTCGGCCATGCCGAAGCGCTGCGACAGCGAGCCGGCGACCACGTTGCGGATCACCACCTCGATCGGGATGATCTCGACCTCGCGGATCAGCTGCTCGCGCATGTTGAGCCGGCGCACGAAATGGGTCGGCACGCCGATCTCGCCGAGCTTCACCATCAGATATTCGGAGATGCGGTTGTTGAGCACCCCCTTGCCGGTGATGGTGCCCTTTTTCTGGTTGTTGAAGGCGGTCGCGTCGTCCTTGAAATACTGGACCAGGGTTCCGGGCTCGGGGCCCTCGAACAGGATCTTCGCCTTGCCTTCATAGATACGACGACGACGCGACATGGCGAGCTCCGGGGGATGACGGGACTGCGTAAGGCTTGGCGTGCCCAGGGAAAATCGGCATGGGCGAAGGCGGTCCCGCCGGTCGGCGTCTCTATAGCAGGGGTGCCGGAGGGTTACAACCGCGCCCGGGGACGCGGGTAAACCCGCTCAAAAGCTGAGCTTTTCGTAGGGGAACAGGTCGGGCCGGCCGGCGGCGAAACGCCAGATCGGGTGGCGTTCGAGTCCCGGTTTCGGCAAGGCCAGCAGCGAGCTCGAAAGGGTCTCGAAGCCGTTCTCGCCGACGATGCACATGGCGTCATAGACCGTGCCGCCCGGCGCCGGCGTCCGGTCCTTGAGCAACGCCTCCCAGCCCTGCCAGCCATTGGCGGCGGGGTCGGGGACCGGTGCCTTCTCGAACTGCGGCAGGTAATGCGCGATCCGCTTGCTGTGGGTCCGGTCGTTGCGGTCGTTCGCGGTCAGCATCGAGAGGCCGGGCGGGATTCGCTCGACGCTCATGCCGCGCCCTTCCTCGCGGCTGCCGAGATTGCGCAGCCAGAAGGCGTCGCGGTTGTCGGCCAGGACAAGGTTGAAGGGGCGATAGGCCTCGGGATCGAGATCGGCGAGCGAGCCGGCGGCCTGGCGCGCATCGGCGTGGTCGAGCGCCTCCAGCACCAGCTCGCCGCGGCTGCGCTTGCCCGTCGCGGGGCCCAGCGAGTTCACCCGGTTCATGATCGCGGCGACCAGGCCATGGTCGTTCAGCCCCATCCAGCTACCGCCGGCCAGCCTGTCGATGCCAGCCACCACTTCCGGGCGATCGGGCCAATGGCGCGCCGGTGGCGCCCATGGCCGGTTCTTCATCTCGTCCCGGTTGGCGCCGAGGATCACCGGCCAGTCATGGCCGGGTCTCAGCAGGATCACCACGCTGCACATGGGGAAAGCGGCATGACAGGTTCGCGGCTGGAAGGCAAGAGGTCCTGACATGGATCGGCCGACAGGAGCCCTCGGCTTTCCGATTTGTTTCAATTGGATATGAACGGCCCGGAAAACTTGACGATGGCCGCGCGCGCGACCACCTTTGAACCGGGCCTGCCGGTCCAAGGTGGGACTTCAACGAAGGGAGAATGGGTCGCAATGGCGAGCTTCGAAGATCGCGAACGTGGTTTTGAGAACAAGTTCAAGCATGACCAGGAACTCGGATTCAAAGTCGCGGCTCGCCGGAACAAGCTGGTCGGCCTCTGGGCGGCGCAGGAGCTGAAGCTGCCGGCGGCCGAGCACGAGGCCTATGCCAAGTCGGTGGTCATGGCCGATCTGGAGAAGCCGGGCGATGACGATGTGGTCGAGAAGCTCCTCGCCGATTTCAAGGCGAAGGGTGTCTCGATCTCGGAGCATCGCATCCGCCAGCAGCTGAGCGACCTGCGCGAGGTTGCGCGCAAGCAGGTGATGTCCGAATCGAAGTGACGCCGGCGCCGACGCTTCTCCGCGCCGAGGCCGACGTCATCTCTGCAATCTGGAGGCCGCGCGATCTCGTCGCGGTCTCCGCGAAGCAAGGGAGAGACCCATGTCGGCGTTGGACGATCGTGAGAAGGCGCTCGAGGACAAGTTCAAGCATGACCAGGAGCTGGAGTTCCGGGTCCATGCGCGCCGCAACCGGTTGCTGGGTCTCTGGGCGGCGCAGGAGCTGAGGCTGCCGCCCGCGGAGCACGAGGCCTACGCGAAATCGCTGGTCATGGCCGAGATCGAGCTCCATGGCAGCGACGCCGTCGTCAAGAAGCTGCTCGCCGATTTCACCGACCGCGGCATCGAGATGTCCGACCATCGCGTGCGCCGGCACCTGTCCGAATGCCAGGAACTCGCGCGCCGGCAGGTGATGGCGGAGGTGAAGGGCTGACGCCCGGCTCAATCCAATCCCCTCCCCCGTTCAGGGGGAGGGGATCAATACAAAACTCAGCTCCCCCCGAACACCCGCCGGAACACCGCATCCACATGCTTGAAGTGATAGCCGAGGTCGAACAGCGCCTCGAGCTCGGCGGGCTTCAGCTTCGCCGTCACGCCCGGGTCCTGCTTCAATAGCGCCAGCAGATCGCCGCGCGTCTCCCAGGCCTTCATCGCGTTGCGCTGGACCGTCTGGTAGGCCTCCTCGCGCGCCATGCCGGCCTGGGTCAGGGCCAGCAGCACGCGCTGCGAATGCACGAGCCCGCCGAAGAGATCGAGATTGCGTTGCATCGCCGCCGGATAGATCACCAGCTTCTCGACCACGCCCGCCATGCGCGCGAGCGCGAAATCGAGCGCGATGGTGGCGTCGGGGCCGATCACCCGCTCGACCGAGCTGTGCGAGATGTCGCGCTCATGCCAGAGCGCCACGTCCTCGAGCGCCGGCAGCACCATGCCGCGGATGAGCCGCGCGATACCGGTCACGTTCTCGGTCAGAACGGGATTGCGCTTGTGCGGCATGGCCGAGGAGCCTTTCTGGCCCGGCGAGAAATATTCCTCGGCCTCGGCGACCTCGCTGCGCTGCAGATGGCGGATCTCGATCGCGAGATTCTCGATCGAGCCCGCGATCACGCCCAGGGTCGCGAAGAACATCGCATGGCGGTCGCGCGGGATGACCTGGGTCGAGACCGGCTCGGGCTTGAGGCCCAGCTTCTTCGCCACATGCTCTTCCACGCGCGGATCGATATTGGCGAAGGTGCCGACGGCGCCCGAGATGGCGCAGGTCGCGATCTCCTCGCGCGCCGCGATGAGCCGCTTCTTCGCGCGGTCGAAGGCGGCATAGTGGCCGGCGAGCTTGAGCCCGAAGGTGGTGGGCTCGGCATGGATGCCGTGGCTGCGGCCCATGGTGGGGGTGAGCTTGTGCTCGAAGGCGCGGGCCTTCAGCGCCGCGAGCAACTGATCAAGGTCCGTCAGCAGCAGGTCCGCCGCCTGCTTGAGCTGCATCGCGAGGCAGGTGTCGAGCACGTCCGACGAGGTCATGCCCTGATGGACGAAGCGCGCCATCGGCCCGACATGCTCGGCCAGGTTGGTCAGGAAGGCGATCACGTCGTGCTTGGTTTCGCGCTCGATCTCGTCGATCCGCGCGATCTCGAACTGGCCCCGTTCCCAGACCGCTTTCGCCGCCTCCTTCGGGATCACCCCCAGCTCGGCCTGGGCGTCGCAGGCATGGGCCTCGATCTCGAACCAGATGCGGAAGCGGTTCTCCGGTTCCCAGATCCGGGTCATGGCGGGACGGCTATAGCGTGGAATCATTGAGTTTTCGGGCCCTGGCAGGTCGGGGGACAAATCCCATTATGGCACAGGCTGCGGACCATAAGGGGCGCAGGCGATTCGGTCCATTCATGCGCCTGCCGCATGAGTCCAATTCCAGGCCAGTGAAAAATTTTTGATAATTTTCACTGAGGCCGCTAGCCTCGGGCCTGCCATGGCGGGGAGAGCCCAGAGAGCGGCCGCGAACACGAACCGGCGCATGATTCGCGCCGCCAAGCTGCTGCCCGGCGAGCCGAGCGCGAACGCCGGGGAGGGCGCCAGCGGCCAGCTCTCGCATCATCTGGGCCGCGAGGTGCGCAGCCTGCGCCATGCCCGCGACATGACGCTCGAGGAACTGGGTGAGAAGACCGGCCTGTCGGTCGGCTTCCTCAGCCAGATCGAGCGCGGCCTCTCCAACCCGTCGGTCATCGCGCTCCACGACATCGGCAAGGCGCTCGGCGTCAATATCAGCTGGTTCTTCGCCGAGAACGATTCCGGCCCCGACGAGGAGCGCGCCTTCATCGTGCGCGCCAACCGGCGGCGCGTGCTGCATTACAGCCACGGCATCACCGACAGCCTGCTGACGCCCTATCTCGACGGGCAGCTCGAGCTGCTGCTGAGCCGCTTCCCGCCCGGCGCCACCAGCGGCGAGGCGCCCTACACCCATATCGGCGAGGAGGCCGGCATCGTCATCGCGGGCCGGCTCGACCTCTGGATCGACGGCAAGCGCTTCCGGCTCTGGGAAGGCGACAGCTTCACCTTCAAGAGCACGCTGCCCCATCGCTACCGCAATCCCGGCGCCACCGAAACGGTGGTGATCTGGGCCATCACGCCGCCCAGCTACTGAGGGCGGAAGAACAACGACATCAAGAACGATATTTCAGGGAGGATGACCATCATGACCGCATTGGCCGAACTCGGACGCCTCAGCAACCGGCTCCTGATCGGGGGCGAGCAACGCGCGAGCAAGGCGTCGACCCAGTTCGACGTGATCGACCCCGCGACCGAGGATGTCGTCGGCAAGGTCGCGGATTCGACCGAGGCCGAGGTCGAGGAGGCGATCCGCATCGCCAACAAGGCGCAGAAGGCCTGGAACAAGACCAACGCGCTCACCCGCGCCGAGCTGCTGCACGAGGTCTCGCACCATCTGCGCGGGACGCGGCCCGTCATCGCCGAGATGCTGACCCGCGAGATGGGGAAGACCTACAAGGAATCCTTCGACGAATGCACCTGGGCCATGTCGGCGATCGACTACTACGCCGAGGTCGGCCGCGCCGAATGGGGCAAGGTGCTGGGGCCGGCCACCGACGGCCAGTTCCATTTCACGGTCAAGGATCCGCTGGGCGTCGTCGTCATCGTCCTGCCCTTCAACTATCCGCTCTGCCTGCTCTGCTGGGAGGCGGCGGCGGCGCTGGCTTCGGGCAATGCCGTCATCATCAAGCCCTCGGAGATGACCTCGCTGGTGACGATGAAGTTCCTCGAGGCCTTCACGGCGGTGCTGCCGCCGGGCGTGGTGCAGTGCGTGACGGGCGGCGGTCGCGTCGGCGGCCAGCTCGTGGCCAGCCCCGACACGCATATGATCGCTTTCACCGGCGGGATCGAGACCGGGCAGAAGGTGGCCCAGGCCTGTGCCGGCAGCTTCAAGCGCACCCTGATCGAGGCCTCGGGCAACGACCCCTTCCTGGTCATGCCCTCGGCACCCCTCGATATCGCCGCGCGCGGGGCCAGCTTCGGCGCCTTCATCAATTGCGGCCAGGTCTGCGCCGCGGCCGAGCGTTTCTATGTGCATGAGAAGATCCATGACGAGTTCGTCGAGCGCGTCGTCGCCGAGGCGAAGAAGGTCCGCATCGGCAACGGCCTCGACAAGGTCGATATGGGGCCGCTCGCCTCGCGCAAGGAACGCGACCGCTATGAGGGCATCCTGGCGCGTGCGGTGAAGGAAGGCGCCAAGGTCGCAACCGGCGGCGGCAGGCCCGCCGGCCTCAATCGCGGCTTCTTCGCCGAATGCACGGTCCTGACCGGCGTCACGCCCGACATGGAGATCATGAACCGCGAGAGCTTCGGGCCGGTGCTGCCGATCTGCAAAGTTGGCAGCTTTGATGAGGGGCTCGCGCTCGCCAACCGCTCGCGCTATGCGCTGGGGGCCTCGATCTACACCCGGGATCTCGAGGAGAGCATGCGCGCCGTCAACGAGCTCGAGGCCGGCATGGTCTGGGTCAATGCGCCGCTGCTCGACAACGATGCCGGCCCCTTCGGCGGGCGCAAGATGTCGGGCATGGGCCGCCAGCTCGGCGCCGAGGGCCTCGACACCTTCCGCCACACCAAGCTCGCCATGATCGATCCCGCCTGCTCGTCCCACGATTTCTGGTGGTTCCCCTACAAGGACAGCGAGATGTATCAGGGCAAGAGATAGACGCCTTCATCCAAGAGCCGTCATCGCCCGGTCGTCGCGGGCGGTGGCGGCTCGCTTCACGAGTTCCTGACCGGTCCCCGTTTCTCAGAGTGCATCGCCATGGCTGCAACGCCTTTCCGCCATCTCTTCACGCCGATCCAGGTCGGCCATGTCACCATCAAGAACCGGATCCTCTCGACCGGGCATGACACCAGCCTGCCGACCGACGGCACGGTCAACGAGAAGCTGGTCGCCTACCATAGGGCGCGGATCGAGGGCGGCTGCGGGCTGATCGTGATGCAGGTGGCGGGCGTGCATGAGAGCGCGCGCTACACCTCGCATATCCTGATGGCGACGACGGATGCCTGCATCCCGGGCTACCGCAAGGTGGCCGAGCTCGCCCATGCCCATGGCACGCGGGTGTTCGGCCAGATCTTCCATCCCGGCCGCGAGATCATGGAGAGCCAGGATGGCAGCCTGCCCGTGGCCTATGCACCGTCGGCCGTGCCCAACGAGCGCTTCCATGTCATGCCGCAGCCGCTCTCGCAGCGCATGATCGATGAGATCGTGGCGGGCTATGCCTCGGCCGCCGCGCGGCTCAAGCGGGCGGGCATCGATGGCTGCGAGATCGTGGCCAGCCACGGCTATCTGCCCTCGCAGTTCCTCAATCCGCGCCTCAACCGGCGCGAGGACAAATATGGCGGCAGCTTCGAGAACCGGCTGCGCTTCCTGCGCGAGGCGATCGCCGCGACCCGCGCCAAGGTCGGCCGCGATTTCGTGGTGGGCCTGCGCATCTCGGGCGAGGATATGGACCATAACGGCCAGACCGCACCGGAGGCGCTCGAGGCGCTGCTGGCGCTCGATGCCGACGGGCAGCTCGACTACTACAACGTGATCGCCGGTTCCTCGGCGAGCTTCGCCGGCGCCGTCCATATCGTGCCGCCGATGATCGTCGGGACCGGCTATGTGGCCCCCTTCGCGGCAACGGTGAAGGCGAAGGTGAGGAAGCCCGTCTTCGTCGCCGGCCGCATCAACCAGCCGCAGATCGCCGAGCAGATCCTGGCCTCGGGCCAGGCCGACATGTGCGGCATGACCCGCGCCCAGATCTGCGACCCGCAGATGGCGAACAAGGCGCAGGAAGGGCGGCTTGACGATATCCGCGCCTGCATCGGCTGCAACCAGGCCTGCATCGGCCATTTCCATCTGGGCTACGCGATCTCCTGCATCCAGCATCCGGAGACCGGCCGCGAGCTGCAATATGACAGCGCCCACCGCGCGCCGGCGGCGAAGAAGAGAAAGGTCATGGTGGTCGGCGGCGGGCCGGGCGGCATGAAGACGGCGGCGGTCGTGGCCGAGCGCGGCCATGACGTGACCCTCTACGAGGCGAGCGAGCGGCTGGGCGGCCAGGCGCTGCTGGCGCAGCTCCTGCCGGGCCGCGCCGAGTTCGGCGGCATCGTCACCAACCTGACGCGCGAGCTGGAGCGGGCCGGCGCCAAGGTCGTGAAGCGTACCCGCGTCGACCGCGCCCTGGTCGAGCGCGAGAAGCCCGACGTGGTGGTGATCGCCACCGGCGCCGAGCCCTATCAGCCCGAGATCGAGGGGGCCGCCGAGAGCGGCCATGTTGTCGATGCCTGGCAGGTGCTGAGGGGCGAGGTCAATGTCGGCTCCTCGGTCGTGGTGGCGGATTGGCGCTGCGACTGGATCGGCATGGGGATCGCAGAGAAGCTGGCGCGCGACGGCTGCAAGGTCCGGCTCTGCGTCGACGGACTGCATGCGGGCCAGCGCCTGCCGCTCTATGTGCGCGACAGCTGGAACGGCATCCTGCACAAGCTGGGCGTCGAGGTGACGAACTATGCCCGGCTCTATGGCGTCGACGGCGACACGGTCTATTTCCAGCATGCCACCAGCGCCGAGCCGATGCTGCTCGAAGGCATCGACACGGTGGTGACCTCGCTCGGCCATCGCCGGGTCGCCGATCTCGAGGCCGAGCTCGCTGGCTGGAACGGCGAGCTCCATCTGGTCGGCGATTGCGCCACGCCGCGCACGGCCGAGGAAGCGGTGCTGGACGGGCTGAAGGTCGGCACGGCAATCTGACCGGCGGACGGTCTCAACCGGGCGGGAAGGGTCGAACGTGGCTTTGCAGGTTGCCGATCACTGGTTCGAGCTGCGCCGGCTGGCCGACGGCGTCACCTTCCTGTGGGAGCCGCATGTGGCGCCGCTCCTGCGCTGCAACATCTGGCATGTGCGGGGCCGCGACCGGGATCTGATCATCGATACCGGCATGGGTATCTGCAGCCTGCGCACGTTCGCCAAGGACATCCTCGACAAGCCGGTCTCCGCCGTGGCGACGCATGCCCATATCGACCATATCGGTGGCCATCACGAGTTCGAGGATTGCATCGCCCATCGCCTCGAGGCCGAGGGCCTGCAGGCGCCCCGTGGCGATTACACGCTGGCCGATCCCGGCTTCGACCCCGCGGACATGGCCACGCTGCGGATCCCGTCGCTGCCCGATTACAAGATCGAGGGGGCGATGATCACGGCCCTGCCTTCCGCCGATTACGACATCCGCAGCTTCCGTATCCGGCCCGCCCGCCAGGTCCGCGCGGTGGAGGAGGGCGACGTGATCGACCTCGGCGACCGCGTGTTCGAGGTGCTGCATCTGCCGGGCCACTCGCCGGGCTCGATCGGGCTCCTCGAGCGCAAGACCGAGACGCTCTTCTCGGGCGATGCCGTCTATGACGGGCCGCTGTTCGACCAGCTGCATCATTCGAGCCGGTCCGACTATGTCCGCACCCTGCATCGCCTGCGGAACCTGCCGGTGAGGACCATCCATGCCGGCCACGATCCCAGCTTTGGCCGGGACCGGCTGATCGAGCTGATCGACGAGCAACTGGCGCGCTGGGGCGAGGCGGAACGAGCGGCCGGTTGATTTGCCGCCCAATCACCGGGGCATGAGCCGGCACCGGCTATCGCAGAACGCGTCGCTGGCCTAGGATCGCGGGCCTGGACGTGGCGCTTGCCCGACAGCGGGTCGCCCATTCGCCGATGACGGGGACCATCATGACAAAAGCCTGGTTCGCGCTGACCGCAGTGCTGGCGCTCGCCGCCTGCACCGCGTCCGAAGTCGCGAGCGACGCTACGCCGCCGGAGCTGACGCTGAGCGCGCTCAACCGCGCCGGCAATCCGACCTTCAGCAGCCGTGAAGGCGCGGATACGCCGGCGGATGCCTGCGCGCATTTCGCCATCGCCCCGGCTCACTTCGCGCTCAGCGTGAGCGATGCCGGCGGCGTCGGCCGGGTCACGGTGCGCGCGGCCTTCGGCCGGATCGATCCGGCCTCGGTCATCGTCGCGCCCGGCGCGCCGGAATCGAGCCTCTCGGTCGCCAGCACCAGCTCGGGCAACGAGATCGATGTCGGCCTGTCGCCGCCGGGGCCGGGGCTGGTCCGCACGGGCGTGCTGCTCACCTTCGACGTGGTGGCGCCCAGCGGCCCGCCGGTGGGCGTGATCGCCTCGGCGGCCGATACGCATGGCAACCTGGGCGGTCTCTATCAGGTCGACGTCCGCCAGCCCGGCGACAGCGTGCGTTGCCGCGGCGACCGTAACTGAGGCGACGGAGCCTCCCTTAAGGCAGCGCCACCGCCTCGAATTGCGCCAGTATCTCGCCGTATTCGTTGGTGAGCATCAGGTGCTCGCCTTCGATCCACCAGCGCCGGATCTGGTCGAGAGTCTTCAGGAAGGCGTCCTCCGTGTCCATGCCCTTGAGGCAGGCCATCTTGGTCGCCGCCACCTGGCTGAAGCGCAGCGTGTCGTTCTCGAGCACATAGCTCCCGATCATGCGGTTGCAGCCGGCATAGCCGGCGAGCTTGTGGTCCTGGGCTTGCAGCACGAGGTAGGGCTCGCGCTGCCCCGCCGCCAGCAGCACCGGTCGGCTGTTGAGACGGGTCAGCTTCCAATAGCTGTTCTCGAGCGGCGCGCTGGCGAAACGCTGGCCGCAGGTCTCGCCCGGCCAGATCTGATTGAACCGCAGGATCGTGATGACCGGCAGATCGCCCTCGCTGCCGGCGGGCGCCGTCAGCGAGATTCGTCCTTCGAACTCGGCCTTGAGCGGCTGCCCCGGCTCGTGAGGCGCCTGGCTATAGGCGCGCTCCAGCGCGGCATTGTCGTCGTTCTGCAGCACGGCGAGCTTCATGCCGGTGCTGCATTCGACGAGAATCCCGGCATCGGCGCTATAGCTGTACATGCCGGCCAGAGGCAGCGCCGGATCGAGCGCCGCCAGCTTGTCGTCGCGCGTCAGGTCGTAGTTGAGCTTGGACTCGATCGTCTTGCCGGTGCGGTCCAGCATCCGCAGGCGCCCCGGCCCGACCAGCGAGAACTGCGTCGGCTCGCCTTTCGACGGCGTCAGCATCACCCGGCCGCCCTCGGGCGGGACCGACCAGCTTCCGATCTGGTCATAAACGGTGTTCCGGCCCTCATAGGTCATGCGCGAGAAGAAGATCTGGTCGGGCAGGAGGTCGACCTGGTAGCGGATGCCGCTGCAATTGGCGCAGGGGATCTCGCCGACGAAGCGCGCCGGCAGGGGGCCGATGTTCGGATCGGTGCCGGCGCTGCCGGCCGCCACGCCGCCCGCGGCGCGCACCAGCAGCAGCTTCGCCTGGCTCTTGTTCCCCATCGTCAGGACGGGATAGTTGGTGTCGGTGACGAACAGGGTATCGGAACCCGAGAGAATCCGGACGCGCACCGTGTATTTGTGGTTGGTGACGATATCCCTGGGGTTATAGGGAATCGCGAAATCGATCGGTGGGTTGCCCGGATTCTCGATCCGCGTCTGGCCCAGGATCACCGCCGGCGCATCGGCCTTCGAGACATCCTCGAGCGTCGCCTCGAACACGGCACCCGGCAGCAGCGCCATTCGTTCGCGATAGGAGGCCGATCCCATCACCACCGCCTGGTGCGTGGCGCAGCCCGCGAGCAGCAGGACCAGGCAGAGGACGGAAAGTCGCTTCATGGCGGGCTGCCTTTCGCTCGGTGGAAGACGGGCCGGACAGTCTTATGGCAGGATCGAGAGCTCTTGGGCGCGGGGCCAGTATGGGCGGTTTCGCCGTCCTGGCAACTGGGTTTGACGCGCTCGGCGGGAAGAGCGAACGGCTCTTCATCGGTCGCCACGGAACTGCAATGCGGGGTTGTCGCCATGTCGCTGATCATCCGCCCGGCCCGGCCGACCGATCGCGCCGCCCTGCTGGGCATGCTGCAGGAATTCTCGGACTATCTTCAGGCGATCGATCCCGAGCCGTCGCCGGGCGACGAGTGGGCGGGGCTGGCGGAGAAGGAACGCTGCGTCGCACTTTCGTTCGAGGCGGAGCCCGTGGTCAGCACCCTGATCGCCGAACGCGAAGGCAGGCCGGTCGGCTATCTGGCCTGGCATATGGGTGTGTTCGAGATCTACAAGGCGCTCTATGTGGCGGGTCTCTTCGTCTCCGAGGCGGCGCGCGGGCAGGGCGTCGGCCATGCCTTGATGAAGGAAGCGGGAAATCTGGCGACCGCCCGCGGCGCCAGCCACGTGACCTGGGTGGTCTGGCGGAAGAATCCGGCCGCGATCAGATTCTATCAGCAGCTCGGCGCCGAGTTTTACGACCACAATGTGCAGATGATCTGGTCCGTGAAATGATCCGCCGGGGCAATGCCGGGAGCGCGAGGGAGAAACGAGCATGACGAGAACGGCATCCTGCTCCTGCGGCCAGCTCTCGATCACGGTGCAGGGCGAGCCCGCCCAGGTCCTGGTCTGCCACTGCTTCGAATGCCAGAAGCAGTCGGGTGGTCCCTTCCTGAGCTGGAGCTATTGGCCCAAATCCGCGGTGGTCGCCACGGCGGGCAAGATTTCGCGCTACCGGCGCATCGCGGATTCCGGCCGTGCCGTGGACAATTACTTCTGTCCCGAATGCGGCAGCACGGTCTATGGCGATTCGCCGGACATTCCGGACGAAGTCTCGATCTGCGTCGGCAGCTTCGCCGATCCCGGCTTCCCGCCGCCGAGGGGCGCGGTGTGGGCGCGCGACCGACATGGCTGGCTGTCCTGGCCGGCGGACCTGCCGGAACACCAGACCCAGCCGGACTGAAACGCGCGTCCTTCGCTTAATTCTCCGCAAGAATGCGCATCGCCGCCGTCGTCGCCTTGACAGGGAGTTACAAATTACGTAATTTGTAACTCATCACGTCTCCCTCGAAAGGATCCTTCGCGATGCGCACGCGTCTCCTGGGCCGCAGCGGCCCCGCGGTTTCCATGGTCGGTCTCGGCTGCATGGGCATGTCGGATTTCTACGGGCCCGCCGACCGGGCCGAGAGCCTCGCCACCATCCACGCCGCCGCCGAGGCGGGCATCACGCTGCTGGATACCGGCGATTTCTACGGCATGGGCCATAACGAGATGCTGGTGGCGGAAGCGATCAAGGGAAAGCGCGACAAGTTCTTCATCCAGGTGAAGTTCGGCGCCCAGCGCGCGCCCGACAACAGCTTCATCGGCTATGACGCACGGCCGAACGCGGTCAAGACCTGGCTCGCCTACAGCCTGAAGCGGCTCGGCACCGACCATATCGATCTCTATATGCCCGCGCGTCTCGATCCGGTCGTGCCGATCGAGGAGACGGTGGGCGCCATCGCCGAGATGGTGAAGGCCGGCTATGTGCGCCATATCGGCCTTTCGGAGGTGGGGGCCGCCACCATCCGCAAGGCCCATGCCACCCATCCGATCGCGGGGCTGCAGATCGAATATTCGCTGGCCTCGCGCGGCATCGAGGCGGAAATCCTGCCCACGCTGCGCGAGCTCGGCATCAGCGTGACGGCCTATGGCGTGCTGTCGCGCGGTCTCCTCTCCGGCAGCAAGCCGACGGGGGCCAAGGATTTCCGGGCCATGAGCCCTCGTTTCCAGGGCGAGAACCTCGTCCGCAACCAGGCGCTGGTCGACGCCCTGGCCAAGGTGGCGCAGCGCCTGCGCATCACGCCGGCGCAGCTCGCGATCGCCTGGGTGCTGCATCAGGGCAGCGACATCATCCCGCTGATCGGCGCCCGCAAGCGCACGCAGCTCGAGGAATCGCTGAAGGCGCTCGAGATCCGGCTCGACCCGGCCGACCTCGCCCAGATCGAGGCGGCGATGCCCAAGGGTGCGGTGGCCGGCGACCGCTATCCGGCTCATGGCATGCAGTCGCTCGACAGCGAGCGCAAGAGCGCCGGATGAGGCGGCGTTCCCTCCCGAATATTGCTATCCTCTCCCCCGCCACGTGGGGGAGAGGGTCGGGGTGAGGGGACGCTTGTCCAGAACGGCGATGTCTGCGGACGACGCCCGTCCCATGCGCGAGCGCATCCTCGATGCGGCGGAGGCGCAGCTGCGCCGGCATGGGCCGGCCAAGACCACGGTCAGCGACGTGGCCCGCGCGCTCGGCATGAGCCACGCCAATGTCTATCGCCATTTCGACAGCAAGGCCGCGCTGCAGGATGCGGTGGCCGAGCGCTGGCTCTCGAAAGTCTCGGATCCCCTCGAAGCCTTCGTGACCCGGAAAGGCCCGGCCGCGCGGCGGCTCGAGGGCTGGGTCCAGGCGCTGGCCGAGGCCAAGCGCCGCAAGGTGCTGGAGGATCCCGAGCTGTTCGCGGCCTATCACGCGGTCGCGGAAGCGGCGCGCGAGGTGGTCGCCGGGCATCTGGCCACGCTGCTGCGCCAGGTCGCGGCGATCATCGCCGACGGCATCCGCGAGGGCGAGTTCAAGGTCAAGGATCCGGCCGAGGCCGCGCGCGCCGTGCTCAGCGCCACGATCCGCTTCCACCACCCGCACATGGTCCGCGCCGCCGCCGGCACGGAGGTCGAGGCCGACATCAAGGCCGTGATGAAGCTGGTGATCGCGGGGCTCAAGGCCGGAGCCCTGTGATACTCGCACAAACTCCGCAAACAACTGCCTGCAGCGCAATGTTGTTCCGCCCCCCAATGGATGAACGCTTCAGTCTAGCTAGACGGCTCTGGGCCTTTTTCATCGTGGGTCGCAGGAGGTTCATTTTGGGAGGGCCATAGGCCCCGAAGTAGTTCTAATAGTCCTTCCGAAGCAGAATTAGCATTATCAGCCTTCGCTTCATCCATGCTTTTCGCAGGAGCTTTGAGCAGGCCTATTAATGCATCTAACACCTCCTCGGTTTTAGCGCCTTCGGGGCTCGCCGCCTTGCTCAATAGTTTCTCTTCTTCAATTTTCTCAGCTGGCGTTACTTCGACCTTAAAATGCTTAAGAGCATCCGATAGTTTCGTGTAAAGTAATATCTTCCGCTTCTGACTTACCCTGTCGCCAAATTCTTGACGCAGGTGATCGTTTATATACGGCGTATTGTCTATTACTAAGCCGTAATCGGAATCCCGAGTTACAATCACGAGTTCCGCAGTTCGCTCGATTGCGCAATGAATCATCCACTCCCAGTTTATAGCGTCGCCCATTGAGGTGTCGTCCTTCTTTCGTGGTGGGCAGCCATGAAGGAAGCGCCGTAGAGCAAGGGTACGAATTGAACGACGTATCGGATTTTCCCTCGTCAGCACTAGGTCGCTCTGGCGGTGGAATATCCTTTGACATGCTTGATAGACCGGATCGTACGCTGCGGGATCTTTCAGCGCTTTTCCTAGCTTCTGTTTGAGTTTTTTGACATTAGCCTCAGCGGTTTTCAGGCTCTTGCTTAAGGATTTGACCGCTTGAGCGTCTGAAAAAATACCTGGGCGAGAAATATTAACCGGCGGCTTAAGTTCCTGCATTCCATCTACAATAGCTCGCTGCCGATTCTTCTTAAACTCCATCTCAAGCTGATGAGTGACGATTATCCGATCAGCGATTGCCTCAAGATGCTTCAGTAGCGCCAGACCGGCATCGGATCTTGCACGATAGAAATCGAGCCAGATGTTTGTGTCCACGAATAGCAATTTCTCGATTGCCATGGCGGCACCCAAAAGGGAGAAGAACATTTTCTTTAAGATACCCGTAAATGATGTATTAGGCAAATTAGTGCGCTGAAGTGGGGTTCTCGGAAAGCGCACGGCCAAGGCCGGAGCCCTGTGACGCGGCTGCTCTTCGTCTGCGGCCGCAATCGCTGGCGCAGCCCGACCGCCGAGGCCGTCTTCGCCCGCTATGAGGGGATCGAGACGCAGTCGGCCGGGGTCGGCAAGGATGCCGAGACACCGGTCTCGGCCGAGGCGATCGAATGGGCCGATCTCATCCTGGTCATGGAACCGGGCCACAAGGAGAAGCTCACCCGGGATTTCGGCGCGCTTCTGCGGTCGAAGCGCGTGGTCGTGCTGGGCATTCCCGACGAGTACCGTTTCATGCAGCCCGAGCTGATTGCCCTGCTGGAAGAGCGGGTGGGGCGGATCCTGGGCCTGCCTGACGCTCGTTAGGACACGGACCGTGCCTGGCCCTCATACCTTCCGCGGCATCCCCTCGAGCCCGGCCAGCTCCAGTTCATTGGCCGCCGGAATCCGCATCTCGAACACCTCGTCGACGACGGTGTAGTCGTAATAGCCCAGCCGCGCGATCGGGCGGATGCGCTTGATGTCGATCTTGCCGTCGGCGCCGATCACCTCGTCGCGGATATGGATGCGCTCCACCCGCGCGAACACCACGTCGACTGTCCCCTCCGGGCTGTTGCCGGCGAAGCGCTGGGTGCTGAGATAGCGGCACTCGAAATGGATCGGCGATTCCGCCACGCGCGGGCAGGGCGCGTCGATGCATGAAATTTTGGTCACGCCCGCGAGATCGAACTCGTCGATCTCGGCCGCGACCGCCCGGGCGCTGGCATTGACCGCCTCGCGCAGCGCATAGGTCGCCATGTTCCAGGCGAACCAGCCGGTCTCCTCGGCATTGATCACCGTGTCCTTGCGCCGCCCGTCCGGATACTGGTTGGCGGCGAACATCACCATCGGCGGATCGAAGGTCAGGTTCTGCCACTGGCTGTAAGGCGCCAGGTTGGCGACCCCCGTCCGGCTGACGCTGGAAAGCCAGCCGATCGGCCGCGGCACCGTGCAGCTCTTGAAGGGGTTGAACTTGAGGCCGTGCGATTCCGAGTTCGGGGCAAAATGCATGGGCGGGGTTCCTGGCGATCGGTCGAATTCCGGCCGCCGATCCCGCGGGGCATCGTGATCCCGCAGGGGCGGCCGTCCGGCTTACACTATCCAATGGGACCGGCCGGCCGCCAGAGCCCGTCATGCCGCGCGGTTCATCGCCTCCAGGAAGGCCCGCATCACGCTGTTGAGGGATTCCGCCTGCTTCGAGAGCGCCGAGGCGGCGCTCAGGACCTGGGTCGCCGCGGTGCCGGTCTCGCTGGCGACCGCGGTGACCTCCTGGACGTTGCGGGTCACGTCGGTGGTGCCGGCCGAGGCCTGCGACACGCTGGACGCGATCTCCCGGGTGGCCGCACTCTGCTCCTCGATCGCGGCGGCGATGGCCGAGGCGATCTCGTTCACCTCGCGCACCGTCTTGCCGATGCCGTTGACACCGGCGACCGCGGCGTCGGTGGCGCTGCGGATCGAGGCCACCTGGGCGGTGATGTCCTCGGTCGCGTGCGCCGTCTGGCTGGCGAGCTGCTTCACCTCCTGCGCCACGACGGCGAAGCCCTTGCCGGCATCGCCGGCCCGCGCCGCCTCGATCGTCGCGTTCAGCGCCAGCAGGTTGGTCTGGCTCGCGATCTCGGTGATGAGCACCACCACCTCGCCGATCTTCTGCGCGGCCGTGGCGAGGCTCTCCACCCGCGCGTTGGTCTCCTCGGTCTCGCGGACGGCGGTCAGCGTGATCTGGTTGGAGCGCGCCACCTGCTGGCCGATCTCCTGGATCGAGCCGGTCAGTTCCTCGGCCGCCGAAGCGACGGTGCCGACGCTGGCGGCCGCCTGATCGGCGCCGGCGGCCACGGCGTCGGCGCGCTTGCAGGTGCTGTCGGCGGCCCCCTGCATCGAGCGCGCGGTCGTCTCGAGCTGGGTCGCCGCGGCCGAGACCGTCCCGACGACGTCCCTGATCTTGTCGGCGACCCGGCGGGATTCCGCGACCTTCGTGGCCATCGCGTCGGTGGCCTTGTTGATGCGCTGGCTGCTCGCCAGGAAGCTGCCGACCATCCCGGTCTCGGCGATGCGCCGGTAATAGACGTTGCGGGCGACGTGATCCATCGAGGCCGCGGATTCGCGCAGATAGGCGTCGGCCCGGTCGATCAGCTCGTTGATCGCCCAGAGCAGTTCGCCCATCTCGCCGGCCTCGCGGATATCCGTGACCCGGGCCTCGAAATTGCCGTCGGCCACGGCCTTGCAGACCTGAAGCCCGCGCGCGACGGCGCCGCCGCCCGCCGAGATCGTCCGGCCGCCGAGGCCCAGGAAGCCGATGCCCGCGAGCGCCACCAGGGCACCGGGGCCAGCGACCTCCGCGGACAGGCCGGCCCGGACCCCCATCCAGCCGATGCCGAGAACGGCCGCGGCGGCGGCGAGCGCCGCCGCGGCCTTAAAGACCGAAGATGAACTCGTCATAGCTGATCTCCTTTTCCTTCAGGATGGCGTGAAGCTTGTCCCAGGATTGCTGGAGCCCGCTCTTGCGGTCGGGATCGCGATCCTCGATCGCCTTGAGCGCGCGATAGAGCGGGATGATGGTCTCGTCGAGGATCCGGCGTTCCGGCACGCGCCGGTTGGAGTGGTAGCCGATGATCTCGCCCGAGCTCAGGATCGTCGGCGTCACGTGGGCATGCACCCAGTAGTAGTCGCCGGTCTTCGTCATGTTCTTGACGTAGGCGAAGATCTCCTTGCCCGATTGCAGCCGCTCCCAAAGCAGCTTGAAGACGCAGCGAGGCATGTCGGGATGCCGGATCATGCTGTGCGGTTGCCCGAGCAGCTCGGATTCGTCGTAGTCGGAGATCGCCATGAAGACCCGGTTCACATAGATCATGTGGCCCTTGAGGTCGGTCTTGCTGACGATGATCTCGTTCTTGTCGAAATGGCGTTCGGTTGCGGTGGGTTGCACGACCCGCGCCAGCTTGCGGGCAGGGGGTGCGCGGCGCGCGCTCGTTCGATCGGTGGAAGCCAGGCCCAGCATGATCTTCCTCTTTCTCTTTATCGTTGGTTCTTCGGTCCCGGCACGGGCTTATCCGGCCGTGCCGTTCAGCAAGCCCAGGAACTCGACGACGGCCGCTTCCGCGTCCGCGCCGCCTTGCGGTTCTGTCTCTCTCGCGGCCGAAGATGCCGGCGGGGCCGGCGCGGGACCGGCTTCCCGGCCCGCGCAGCGCGCGACCTCGAGCATCAGCAGGCTGACGTCGATCGGCTTGGACACGTAGCCGTTCATGCCCGCCTGCTGGCACTGGATCCGGTCTTCCGCCATCGTATTGGCGGTCATGGCGATGATGGGGATCCGGCTGGTCTCGGCCGGCAGGGCGCGGATCCGCCGCGTCGCCTCCAGCCCGTCCATCTCCGGCATCTGGATGTCCATCAGCACCAGGTCGTAATGGCGCTGGCAGACGGCATGGACCGCCTCGATGCCGTTGCCGGCGACGTCGACCCGGTGTCCCGCCTTGGTCAGGAGAATGGTGGCCAGCTTCTGGTTCACCTTGTTGTCGTCGGCGAGCAGGATGCGCAGGCTCTCCGACGGTGCGCCCCAGCTCGCCGGCAGGTCCAGGATGCGGTCGGGCAGCTCGGCGCCCATCAGGCCCGCCAGCCGGAGCGCGATCTTGTCGCCATGGAGGGGTTTCGGCACCGTGGCATCGAAACCGAGCTGGCGGGCGGCGGTGTCGCCGCCGACCGTGCCGGTGGACGAGCAGAGGACCAGCCGGGTGGCGGAGAGCGCCGGCTCGGCCTGGACCATCCGGGCAAAGGCCGGCCCATCGATGTCGGGCATCATGTGATCCACCATGGCGATGGCGAAGGGCCTCCCTGCTTCCGCCGCGCGGCGCAGGGCCGCGAGCCCTTCGCCCGCGCCCAGCGCCGTCTCGACCGTCATGTCGAGCGAGCGGAGCTGGAGGCCGACGACCCGAAGATTCATTTCGTGATCGTCGACGAGGAGAACGCTCTTGCCGGCGAGGGCCGCCTTGGCGATCGCCAGCCTCGAGGCGCGCTGGCTGACCGAGCTGCCGCGCCCCAGCGGCACCTTGAACCAGAAGCAGCTCCCCTTGCCCGGCTCGCTTTCGACGCCGATCTCGCCGCCCATCAGCGTCACCAGCTGTTTCGAGATGGCGAGGCCGAGGCCTGTGCCGCCATGAAGCCGCGTGGTGGCCGCATCGCCCTGGGAGAAGCGCTGGAAGAGCTTCTGCTGGATGGAAAGGGGGATGCCGATGCCGGTGTCGGTGATCCGGCAGAGCATCACGACCGAGTGGCCCGAGACCCGCTCCAGCCGCAGCTCGAGCGCCACGCCGCCGCTCCTGGTGAACTTGATCGCGTTGCCGACGAGGTTGAGCATGATCTGGCGCAGACGGCCCGGGTCGCCGGACAGGACCGGCGGCAGGTCGGGGTGGACGCAGGAGACGAGATCGATCCGCTTGGCATGGGCGCGGGGCGCCAGCAGCTCGATGACGCTTTCGACCAGCGGCGAGGGCTCGAAATCCGCGACCTCGAGCTCCAGGCGCCCGGCTTCGATCTTCGAGAAATCGAGGATGTCGTTGATCAGGTCGAGCAGGATCTCGCCGGAATCGCGGATGGTCGCGGCGAAATGGCGCTGCTCCTCGTTGAGCAGCGTGTCGAGCAGCAGGCCCGCCATGCCGAGGACGCCGTTCAAGGGCGTGCGGACCTCGTGGCTCACGGTGGCGAGAAACTCGGACTTGGCCCGGCTGGCCGATTCGGCGGCCACCTTCGCGACCCGCAGCTCGGCCTTCTCGGCCTCGCGCATGGCGATGACCGCCTCGTGATAGACGCTCAGCGCCAGATCCATATCCAGGAACACGGCGCGGTTGATCGCCTGGATGGCGGCGGTCAGCTTCGCGGGCTCGGCGCTGTAATGCTCCGCGGCCAGGGAGATCAGGCGGTTGAGCATGAAGCAGTAGCCGCCGATGTACCAGCCGGGCTCCAGGTTGTGCCGATGGTGGGCCTGGCCGATCCGCTGCGTCCTCGCCACATAGCGTTCGTCGAACCTCGCGCCGAACAGGCTCAGCCAGTGCGCCGCCTGGGCGGTCTGCACGCGTGCGCGAGCGGCCTCGTCGCCGAACATGCCGTCGAGCTCGGCGACCCCGCCGATATGTCCGTAGAACTCGGCCATGATGGCGCCGATGCGGGCGGCGACGACGGGCTGGAGTTCCCGAAGCGCCTCGGCGCTCGCCGGGTCCAGCCCGAGGAAGGCAAGCTTCCCGTCGATATCGAATACGGTACCGGCCATGAAACCTCTCGCGCTCGCGTCAGGGTCGGCCTGCGGTCCCGCTGCTCCGGGGCGGGCGCTGCCGATGCGATCTCGTCTGTCAAGGTCACTATTGTCGCAGCCGCGAAACGACGTTGATGGCGGGCGAGTAAAAGACTCGCTAAAACAGAGACAATACTTGAAGCATTATCGAACAATCCCCACATACCCCCGACGCATATCTATGTATGCAACCCATGTAGCGCGAAATGCGCGAACGGGGCGAGTAATCGATTGTGCGGTGTGTGGATGTTGTCGCCTTGCAATTTCGATGAGTTTGTTCCTAACCTCCCCCGCGCCATCGCCGGGCGCATGAGGATCGATCGGGCGCCGGCCTATCGCGGCGCAAACGCAGAAGCGGCATAGCGAAGCAATCGGGATTATCTGTGGGCAGATATATTGAACCCGGTGCGGGTGGCCGACCCGTCTGCACCGACTGCAAGGCCCGTCCCTTCGCCGCCTATGGCGGGCTGGCCTCCAGCGATGCCCACGCGATCGAATTGATCCGGCGGGATGTCAGGCAGATCAAGGCCAAGCGCATCATCCATCGCGAGCGCGAGACGCTCGATGCCGTCTATACCTTACGCGAGGGCTGGGCCTTTCGTTTCCGGCTTCTGGCGGATGGGCGCCGGCAGATCCTCTCCTTCCTGCTGCCCGGCAGCCCGATCGGCTTGCCCTTGTATCTCGATGCGCGCACCAACTTCTCGGTTCAGGCCCTGACCGACGTCACGCTGTGCGTGTTCGGCCGTGCCGAACTGGCCGCGTTCTTCGGCTCCGTCGCCAACGGGCCGGCATCGCTCGAAAGCTGCTATGCGAACCTCTGCCGCGCGTCCGACGAGCGCCTGGTGGATCTGGGACGGAGGAACGCGCGCGAGCGGATCGCCAGCCTCATCCTCGGGCTGCACGCGCGGATGCAGTTGCAGGGCCAGGCGGTCGAGGGCGCCTTCCATTTCCCGCTGCGGCGCCAGCATATCGCCGACGCGCTGGGCCTGACGCCGGTGCATGTCGGGCGCGTGCTGGGGCAGTTGGTTGCGGACAAGCTCATCGCGCTCGACCGCGACACGCTGACGGTGCTCGACGAACGAAGCCTCGCGGATCTGGCCCGCTAGGGCACGGGATTTCCCTGGCTTTGCCCGCCAGCGCCTCACGAACCTTTCTCGCCGGCTTCTCCAGCTTGTAGAGCCCCGCCAGGAAATGCCCGCCGGCATCGAGCCGGCCGTGATGCAGGATCGTGGTCTCGGCGTAGTGCGCGGTAAGCAGCAGCTCGAGCCCCGGGCGTTTTGCCTGGGCGAGCTCGGCGAGCTGCCGGCCGTCCGGCGAGAGCGGCGGACTGCGGTTGCCGACCCTCGGCCCTCGATCGCTTCTGCCTTGGCAGATCTGGCATGCCCGCCGGTTGGCGTTCCCCGGCTGGCAGGCGCCGACGGTAGATGAATCTCATGCAATCACGGCGGTTTCCGCCACCGGGGTCGGGGCCTCGTGAGGCCGGCGGCGGCTGACGGAGCACAGGAAGGGGTCGGGTCTGTCCCGGCCTTTCACGGGCACCGGGCTGTGGAATTCGCGCCGCAACGGGCCCGCCTCTTCGGTCCCGGCGCACGGATTCCTCCGACGCGATCTCGCCGCCGCGGCTGGAATGGCATCGTGCTTCGCTGCGATGCGATATCGGCGATCGATCTGCTTTCCGCCGGAAAATTGCCTTCGGATTGTGCGTCGCAAAATGCATGCGCCCCAGGGCTTGCAAGCGTATGCACAGCGCTTTTGCAATCGTATGCACAAAATTCTTGCAAACGTATGCAACGCGGCTACCATCGCGCCCGTCTCCACGGCCGATGTTCCGGCGAGGTTCGCACGCAGGCGAGCGACGGACCCATCCAACCCGGCCTCGATGCCGCTGAAGACACGAACCCGCGAGAACGCGGGTCGCAATGACAGGGGGCGGAACAACGCCTCGCGCGTCCGCACCAGCGGGCGCGCCGGCCGGGAGAGAGTGACGATGATCATGGATTCGATGCGCCGGATTCGTCCCGGCGCCGCATCGCCGACCGCCGCCGCCTTTGCCGCGTAGCCGCTCGTGATCTCCGGTCACATTGCGATTGTCGGCTGCGGTCTCGTCGGCAGGGCCTGGGCCATCGTCTTTGCCCGGGCCGGCCGCGAGGTGCGCCTGTTCGATGCGGCGCCCGGCGCCGCCGAAGCGGCGCGCCGGCAGATCGAGCGCGATCTGGCGAGCCTGGCGCAGCAGGGCCTGATCGACCGTCCCGAGCCCATCCTCGCGCGCATCGCCATCGCCGCGACTCTCGCGCAGGCGCTCGACGGCGCGGCTTACGCCCAGGAAAATGTGTTCGAGCGGCTCGACATCAAGAAGGCGGTCTTCGCGGAGATCGACCGCGTCATCGGGTCCGGGACGATCGTCGGCAGCTCCTCTTCGGGCATCCCGGCCTCGGCCTTCACCGAAGGCCTGCGCTCGCAGGCGCGCTATCTCGTCGCCCATCCCGTCAATCCGCCGTACCTCATTCCGGTCGTCGAGCTGGTGCCGGCACCCTGGACCGCGCCCGAGACCGTCGCGGAGATCCGCGCGCTGATGGAGGCGGTCGGCCAGGTCCCGGTCGAGATGAGCCGCGAGATCGAGGGTTTCATCCTCAACCGGCTGCAGGCCGTGCTGCTGATGGAAGCCTGGCGCCTGGTCGAGGAGGGCTATGCCTCCGCAGAGGATGTCGACCGGACCGTCTCCCATGGCCTCGGCATGCGCTGGGCCTTCATGGGGCCGTTCGAGACCATCGACCTGAACGCGCCGGGCGGCGTTGCCGACTATGCCCGGCGGCTGGGACCGCTCTACCAGCGCATCGCCGCCTCGCGGGCCCAGCACAAGGTCTGGGACGAGCCCTTGATCGCCAAGGTCGAAGCGCAGCGCCGCGCGAAGCTGCCGGCCGACCGCCTCGCCGAGCGCGGGGAATGGCGCGACCGCCGCCTGATGGCCCTCGCCATCCACAAGCGGGAGGCCGAGCGGGAAGACGAAGCGCGCGCGGCGCGCGACGGTGGAAAGGCGGCACCATGACCGACGCCGCGACACCGCCGGTGCTCGATGTCCGCAACGCCACGAAGGCTTACGGCGCGACCGTCGCGCTGGCCGGCGTCTCGCTCTCCGTCGCCCGCGGCGAGGCGCACGCCCTGCTCGGCGAGAACGGCGCCGGCAAATCGACGCTGGTCAAGATCCTCAGCGGCGTGGTCGAGCCCGATCAGGGCAGCGTGACCCTCGGCGGCGAGCCGTTCCGCCCGCGCAGCCTGACCATGGCCCGCGCGCTCGGCGTCTCGACCGCGTTCCAGGAACTGAGCCTGCTGCCGAACCTCACGGTCGCCACCAACCTGATGCTGCCTTCGCCGCCGCGCAACGCGCTGGGCCTGGTGTCGGCACGCCGCTCCATCGCCCGGGCGAAGGAGATATTGGGCGCCTATGGCGCCTCGGATATCGCGCCGACCGCCCTCGTCGGCAATCTCTCGCTCGCCGAGAAGCAGCGGGTCGAGATCGTGCGCGCGATCAGCCGCCGGCCGAGGCTCCTCATCCTCGACGAGCCCACCGCGGCGCTGGCCGAGCCCGAATGGCTCTTCACCCTGATCGACCGGCTCAGGGCCGAAGGCTGCGCCATCCTCTATATCTCGCATCGCCTCTCGGAGGTGCGGCGGCTCTGCCAGCAGGGCACGATCCTGCGCAACGGCCGCAGCATCGAGACGGTCGACCTGAAGGCCACGCGCGATGCCGACATCTTCCGGATGATGGTCGGCGCCTCGCCCGAGGGGGCGGCGGCGCGCGAGGCCGGACCCAAGAAGCAGAAAGGCGCCGTGGCGCTCCATGTCGAGGGGCTGGTCTGCCGCAATGTCCGCGGCGTCAGCTTCGATCTCCACGAGGGCGAGGTGCTGGGCGTGGCGGCGCTCGAAGGGCAGGGCCAGCGCGATCTGTTCCGCGCGCTGGTCGGCATCGAGCGGATCGATGCCGGCAAGATGGCGGTGCGCGGCGAGGTCGTGAAGCTCCATTCGCCGGCCGAGGCGCTGCGCAGCGGCTCGGGCATCGCCTTCGTGCCCGAGGAACGCAAGACCGAGGGCGTGTTCCTCGGCATGAGCACGGGCGCCAACATCTCGCTCTCGGTCATCGACCGGCTGCGCCATCTGGGCCTGATCGATCGCGGCCGCGAGCGCGACCGGATCCGTGCCCAAGCCCAGGCGGTCGACCTGCCCGAGCGCTATCTCGACGCGCGCCTGTCGGTCCTCTCGGGCGGCAACCAGCAGAAGGCCCTGATCGGCCGGGTTCTGCTCTCCGGGGCCCGCATCCTGGCGATGTTCGATCCGACGCGCGGCGTCGATGTCGGCACCAAGCAGGTGATCTATGGCGCCATCCGGCGCTTCGTCGATCAGGGCGGCTCGGTCCTGATCTATTCGACCGAGATCCCCGAGCTGGTGAGCCTCTGCGACCGCTGCCTCGTCGTCTATCGCGGCGCCGTGATCGGCGTGCTGGATCGCGCCCAGTTCTCCGAGCAGGCCCTGGTCGCGCTCGCCACCGGACATGCCGCCGAGGCGGCGGAGTAGGGAGACGCCATGACCGCGACGATCATGACCCCGCCCAAGGCCGCGCCCTCGTCGCTCGGCGGCACGATCCGCCAGGGCCTCGGCAACGGCACCCTGATCGTGACCGCGATCTACGCGGTCCTCTTCATCGCCTATGCGATCGCCCAGCCCGATGCCGCTTCGCTCTCGCAGATCACCGAGCAGCTCAACAACGCGCTGCCGCTGGCGCTGGCCGCGGCGGGCGGCACCTTCGTGGTGCTGACGCGGGGCTTCGACCTCTCGGTCGCCGGCGTGGTGTCGATCGCCAATGTCGTGATGGCGACCCAGGTGGGCGACGGCCCCTGGGGCGCGCTCTACGGCCTGGCGCTGGTGGTCGCGATCGGCATCGCGGTCGGCGCCGTCAATGGCTGGCTCACCGCCTATGTCGGCCTGCAGTCGATCGCCTCGACCCTCGGCACCATGATCATCTCCTCCGGCATCGCGCTCGTCATCCTCGACGCGCCGGGCGGCACGGTGCCCGATTTCGTCTCCTACGATCTCCTGGACATGCTCTGGGACACCATCCCGATCACCGGCCTGATCGCCGCCGTCATCATCGCGATCTGGCTCGTGATCCGGCGCACCGGCTTCGGTATCGCCATCTACGCCGTGGGCGCGGACGAGACCGCCGCCATGCTGGGCGGCATCGATGTCCGCCGCACCAAGTTCTTCGCCTATTGCGCGGCGGGCGCCTTCTACGGGCTTGCCGGCTACATGCTGAGCGCCCAGACGGCGACCGGCAATCCTAATGCCGGCACGCCGCTGCTGCTCCAGGTCTTCGCCGCGATCGCGATCGGCGGCACCTCCTTCCGCGGCGGCCGGGGCGGCCTGGTCGGCTCGATGGTGGGGGCGGCGACCCTGATGCTGCTGCAGAAGGTGCTGTTCGCCGCCGGCGTGTCCTCCTTCTATACCGGGCTGTTCCAGGGCGTGATCATGATCGTCGCCGTGCTGATCGCGGCCCTCTCGGCGCGCTTCGCGCAGATGGGACGGCGATGACCGTGTTCAATCTCAAGAAACCGATCGAGCCGGCGACGGCCATGGCCGAGGCGCGCTCGGAGGAGCGCTCCCGCTTCCGCGCGCCCAGCAGCGAGACCTGGACCACGATCGCGGTCTTCGTCCTCAGCATCGTCCTGATCCTGGCCTCGCGCGTCATCAGCCCCGCCTTCGGCGGCTGGAACATGGCGCAGGCCATCCTGGTGCTCTCCTCCTTCGTGATGATCGCGGGCTTCGGCCAGGGGCTGGTGATCCTGCTGGGCGGGCTCGACCTGTCGGTGGCCTCGGTCATGACCTTCGGCGGCGTGCTGACCTTCAGCTGGATCGGCGCCTCGGGGCCGGCGCTGCTCTGGGGCATCCCGGCGATCCTGCTGGTGACGGCCTTCATCGGCCTCGTCAACGGCGTCGGCATCACCTTCCTGCGGGTGCCGCCCTTCATCATGACGCTCGCCGTGGGCATCATCGTCTACAGCCTCTGCCTCGGCTTCACCCAGGGCACGCCCCGCGGCCAGGCCTCGCCGATCCTCTCGGCCCTCTATACCGGCCGGCTGCTCGGCATCCCCATCGTGATCTATTTCATGCTGCTGGCGGCGATCGCAGGCCAGCTGCTGCAGTCGCGCACGCCCTTCGGCCGCAAGCTCTATGCCATCGGCACCAGCGATGCCGCGGCCTATATCGCCGGCATCGGCGTCCGCCGCCTCACGATCGCGACCTACGCGCTGGCCGGCGCTTGCAGCGGCCTCGCCGGCATCATGATGGTGGGCTATGCGGGCGGCGCCACCTTGACCATGGGCCAGCCCTATCTCCTGCCCTCGATCGCGGCGGTCGTCGTCGGCGGCACCTCGATCCTGGGCGGTCGCGGCACCTATCTGGGCACGGTCGGCGGCGCCATCCTGCTCACCACCATCTCCACCATCATCGGCGCGCTGCAGATGGCCGAGGGCTGGCGCACCGTCATCTACGGCGCCGTCATCCTGGTCGCCCTTCTGCTGATGCGCGAGAAGCTGCTGGCCTCGCTCGAGCGCCGCGTGCCGCGCAAGGCCGGGTGAGGCGCGATGAGCCCGATGAACCGATTTGAACTGCTTTCGATCCCTTCGAGCCGGCGCAATGACCGGCCTCGAAGCGCTCCGGCAAGCCGGGCCGGACAGACCACGAGCATCCGGCGGAAGAAAACGCGAGCAAACCAGCGAGACAACGGAGGGAATAGTCTCATGACGTGGAAGAAAAGAATTATCGGCGGCTTGGCTGGCCTGGTCGCGGCCGGCTTCGTCTTCGCCGGCGCGGTCGATCATGCGCAGGCGGAGACGAAGAAGTTCAAGATCTACTTGAGCCTCAGCTATAGCGGCAATTCCTGGCAGAGCGAGGCGGCGAACATCGTGAAGGCGCTGGCCGCCACTCCGCCCTACGACCAGATGGTCGAGCTCAAGGAAGTGATCTCGGGCACCGAGGTGTCGGCGCAGATCTCGGCCTATGAGAGCATGATCGCCGACGGCGCCGACGGGATCATCAGCTTCCCGGTGTCGCCCACGGGCCTCAACCGCACCATCCACAAGGGCTGCGAGAAGGGCGTGCTGTTCTTCATGTATGACGGCACCGTCACCGAGCCTTGCGCCTACAATGTGAGCTACATCACGGCCGGCTTCGGCGAGAACACTGCCCAGGCGCTGGTCAACATGCTGGGCGGCAAGGGCAACATCTTCCTCAGCCGCGGCGTGCCCGGGAACTCGGTCGACAAGCGCCACTATGACGGCGCCATGGCCATCTTCAAGAAATACCCCGGCATCAAGGTGGTCGACGAGTATTACGGCATGTGGGACGACCAGACCACGCAGTCGGAGACGGCCAAGGCCTTGGCCGCCCATCCCGACGTCGACGGCATCTGGGCCCAGGCCGGCGAGGACGGCGTCATCAAGGCGCTGCTCGCCACCGGCAACAAGAAGCTGATCCCGGTCACCGGCGAGAACTCCAACGGCTTCCGCCTGGCGATCTCCAACCCCGAGCTGCAGGCACGCGGCCTGCAGGGCACCTCCTCCGGCTCGCCGCCGGCGACCTCGGGCTATGCCTTCAAGCTGATGATGGAGCTGCTGACCAAGAAGCGGACGCTCGATGTCCATAACATCCAGTATCCGCTGCCCTGGGTCCCGGCCGACAAGGTCAATCCCTGCCCGGGCGACAAGTTCGAGAACGGCTGCAATGCCTTCCCGGAGGGCAAGGTTCCGGATTCCTTCGTGACCGAGGTGTTCGAGCCCAACCTGCTGCCCGAGCTCTCGCTCGAGACGGCCCTCAAGGGCGAGCCCACCCCCGGCGCCACGATCCAGCCGCTCCCGGCGACCGTCGAGGCGGCGCCCAACGAGCCGGGCATCAACTGCCAGAAGTGCGATCCGCCGGCCAATCTCTATCACCTGACCAAGATCGAGCCGACGGTGCAGGCGACGAATTGATACCGGGCGCCCGGCCGGTCACGAGGCCGGCCGGGCGCTCTTCTACCGGGAACGGGGGCAAGAGGCCGCCGTCCGACATCGAAGATCAAGTGAGGAAGACATGATTCGGCAGATCAAGACGGGCATCAGCGACGCCGAGAAGCATGATGCCGACGTCAAGGTTCGGCAGACGGTCGAGGCGATCCTGGAAGACGTGGCCAAGCGCGGCGACGTCGCGGTGCGCGAGCTCTCGGCCAAGTTCGACAAGTGGGAGCCCAAGGAATTCCGGCTCACCAAGGCCGAGATCCAGGCCCTGATCGACAGCCTGCCGGCGCAGACCATTGCCGACATCCGATTCGCCCAGGCCCAGATCCGCCGCTTCGCCGAGGCCCAGCTCTCGACTCTGCGCGAGATCGAGATCGAGACCATTCCGGGCGTGCGTCTCGGCCAGAAGAACATTCCCGTGAGCAGCGTGGGCTGCTATGTGCCCGGCGGCCGCTATCCGATGGTGGCCTCGGCCCATATGAGCGTGCTGACCGCGCGCGTGGCGGGCGTGAAGCGCGTCATCGCCTGCACCCCGCCGCTCAATGGCAAGCCGCCGGCGGCCACGGTCGCCGCCATGGCGCTGGCGGGCGCCGACGATATCTATGTGATGGGCGGCGTCCAGGCGGTGGCCGCCATGGCGCTCGGCACCGGTTCGATCGCGCCGGTCGACATGCTGGTCGGCCCCGGCAACGCCTATGTGGCCGAGGCCAAGCGGCAGCTCTTCGGGCGCGTCGGCATCGACCTGCTGGCCGGCCCGACCGAGACGCTGATCATCGCCGACGACACGGCCGACGCCGAGATGTGCGCGACCGACCTGCTGGGCCAGGCCGAGCACGGGCCGACCTCGCCAGCGATCCTGCTGACGACCTCGCCCAAGCTCGCCAACGGCATCGAGGCCGAGGTGCAGCGCCAGCTTCGGACCCTGCCCACCGCCGACGTCGCCAGCGTCGCCTGGCGCGACTATGGCCAGGTCATCCTCTGCGACAGCGACGAGGAGCTGGTGTCCGAGGCGGACCGGATCGCCTCCGAGCACGTCCAGGTCCTGACCCGCAACCCGCAATATTTCCTGGACCGGATGGCCAACTACGGCGCCCTGTTCCTGGGCAAGGAGACCAATGTTGCCTATGGCGACAAGGTGATCGGGACCAACCACACCCTGCCGACCAAGCGCGCCGCCCGCTATACCGGTGGGCTCTGGGTGGGCAAGTTCATCAAGACCGTGACTTACCAGCGCTGCAACGAGGAGGCCAGCGTCGTCATCGGCGAATATTGCTCGCGGCTCTGCGCCATCGAGAACTTCTCCGGACACCAGGCCCAGGCCGATTTGCGTGTGCGCCGCTATTCAGGGAAGAATGCCGCCGAATGACAAAGAGGGGGCGGTGGGGTCATGACTCGCGGGAACGGCCGCAGATCGGTTTCTTCGGGCAAGCCGAGAACGGGACCGGTGACGGCCAAGCAGGTCGCGCAGGAACTGGGCGTCTCTCAGTCGATGGTCTCCCGCGCCTTCACCAAGGAGGCCAGCATATCGGCCGATATGCGGCAGAAGGTGATGGCGGCGGCCGAGCGGCTCGGCTACAAGCCCAACGCCATGGCCCGAACGCTGATCACGCGCCGCTCGGGCATCGTCGGCATCGTGATGGGCGACCTCACCAATCCCTTCTACCCGGAAGTGCTGGAGGTGCTCTCCAAGCGTCTCCAGCAGAACAACCTGCAGACCTTGCTCTTCAACGTGCCGACCGGCCAGGAAGTGGACGACGAGCTGCCGCTGCTGCTGCAATATCAGGTCGACGCCGTCGTCATCACCTCCGCCACCATCTCTTCGGCGATGGCGCGGTCCTGCGCGGCGCGCGGCATCCCGGTCCTGCTGTTCAACCGCTATGTGCCGGGCTCCGGCGTGCATGCGGTCTCCTGCGACAACTATGAGGGCGGCCGCACCGTGACGCGCTACCTGATCGAGCGGGGACATCGGCGGCTGGTCTATGTGGCCGGCAAGCCCGAAACCAGCACGACCATGGATCGCGAGCGCGGCGTCAACGATCTCCTGGCGGAGCTCGGCATGAAGCTCTGGGGCCGCGAGGAAGTGGCCGAATATACCCACGAGCAGGGCCGCGAGGCGGCGCTGCGGCTGCTGCGCGGCAAGCGCCGGCTGCCCGATGCGATCTTCTTCGCCAACGACATCATGGCCATCGGCGGGCTGGACGCGATCCGCGGCGAGCTCGGCCTGCGGGTGCCCGAGGACATCTCGGTGGTGGGGTTCGACGACATCCAGATGGCGGGCTGGCCCTCCCACAGCCTGACCACCGTGCGTCAGCCGATCGGCGCCATGGTGGAGAAGACCGCCCAGCTCCTGGATCTCTCGGCGGCGGGCAAGCTGCCCAAGCCGCGCTCGCATCTCATTCCCGGCGAGCTGGTCGAGCGCAGCTCCTGCCGGAACCGGAGGAAATGACCATGCGGATCGACCATAGCCTGCGGCCGGAACGCTCGCCGCTGTCCGATGGCGGTAATACCGCCGCGACCGCGGCCTGTTGCGAGGATCACGGTGCGGCCAGCGCGGAGCTGCTGTCGCAGACGCTCGACGATGCGACGGTCGCCTATGTGCTCGCCACGCGCCCGCAGTTCGAGGGGCTTCGGCAGGCCGCGAGCCAGATCGCCGGGCTTCTGGTGCTGGCGGCATCGGGCGCGCGCTCGATCAACCAGGAGCATGCGATGCTCGACACCGCGCGCCGTGCGCATGCCGAGGCGGCCGACGGGCTCGCCCGCGCGGTTCCGCCCGCCCGCGCGCGCCATCATCACCATCATCTGACCGAAGCCGCAGAGGTGATCCGGCTGGCGCTCGAGCGCGCGACCGAGAGCATGCACGACTACGCCGCGGGCCGTCGCGACATCGATACCGCGCTGGCGCCGCTCAAGGCCGGCTATCGGCATCTGCAATGGGCGGCCTCGGCGCTGCCCGGTTTCGAGCTGATCGACTTCCAGGGCGCCTGCTGCGCCATCGCCACGCCCGCGCCGAGCCTGTCCTGAGCTCGCCACCAAGATCGCAAGAGAGGAAGAGACCATGGGCAAATATTCGATCTGGGTTCTCGAATACAGCTACGTCAAAAGCTACCACATGAGCGGCATCATCTACGGTGCGCACAACGAGGGTTATCGCAAGCTTCCCTACTGCTATGTCCTGATCAAGGGCCCGAACACGGCGGCCATGGTCGATGTCGGCTACAACAACAAGGACTATGGCGGGGTGATGGCCAAGAATTTCGGCGTCGAGAACTGGCATCCGGCCCGCACGGTGCTGGCCGAATGCGGCGTGAAGCCGGAACAGGTCTCCGACGTCTTCATCACCCACGCCCATTTCGACCATCTCGGCGGCACGGACGACTTCCCCAAGGCGACCTTCCATATCCAGGAGAAGGAGCTGTCGAAGTGGATCTGGGCCATGTCGATGGGCCATCAGTTCAAATGGCTGATGAACGCGACCGATCCCGGCGACATCATGCGCGCGGTCGATCTGGCCAAGCAGGGCCGCCTCTCGGTCGTCGACGGCGACAAGGAGAACGTCCTGCCGGGCATCGATCTCTACGCGGCCTTCGACAGCCACACCTGGGGCTCGATGTTCGTGTCGGTGCGCAACGACCAGAAGAGCCACAGCGACGACACCTGGATCCTGGCGGGCGACCTGATCTACTGCTTCGAGAATCTCCGCGGCCGCAACCCGAGCGACGGCAACTACATCCCGGTCGGCCTCGCGGTCGGCAGCCAGACCAACCTCCTGCTCACCACCCATAAGATGCTGGGGCTGGTCGGGCATGAGCTCAAGCGCGTGATTCCGATCCACGAGGAGGGCCTCAAGGACGCCTTCCCCTCGCGGATCACGAAGAACGGCTTGCGCATCACCGAGCTCTGCCTCGGCGAAGGGGAAACCAGCCGGGTTCATTGATGGCGCCCTTCACGCCGCCGGCGGAGGACGGCGCCCCGCTCCTGTCCGAGGACCGGGCGCCCCCGCCGCCGGTGGTCCGCATTCTGGCCGACGACCTTACCGGCGCGCTCGACACCGGCGCGCAGTTCACGGGGCGGATCGGCGCCGTGCCGGTCTCGCTCGGCGAAGCTGTGGGCCGCGCGAGCCTGGCGCTCGATATGGCCACCCGCGACGAGCCCTGGGCCACGGCGCAGGCACGCCTGCATCGGCTCGATGGCTTCTTCGCGGGGGCCGACATCGCTTATTGGAAGATCGACAGCCTCTTGCGCGGCCATACGCTCCAGGACATCGCGGCCGGCATGGCGCTGGGCGGCTATCGCAGCTGCCTGCTGGCGCCGGCCTTTCCCGCGCAGGATCGCGTGACGCGCGGCGGCATCCAGCTCTATCGCGATCGCACCGGCGCCTGGCGACCTGCCGGGCCGTCCCTGCCCGAGGCCCTGCGCGCCCTGGGCGTGGCCGCCCGGCTGGTCGCGTCGCCGGCCGAGATCGACGGGGAGGGGGTCCTGGTCTGCGATGCGGCGAGCGACGGCGACCTGGCCGCGATCGCCGCGGCGGGGCAGGCTTTGGCCCGCCGGCTGGAGGGTAGGCTCCTCTGGTGCGGTTCCGCCGGCCTCGCCCGCGCCATTGCCGGCATGCCGCCGCCGATCGTCCGCCCGCGCCTGGCGTCGATGCTGATCGTGGTCGGTTCCGATCATGCGCAGTCGCGCGCGCAGGTGGCCCGTTTCGCGGAGCTCTTCCCGGCGCAGCATCTCGAGATCGACGCGATCTCGCCCGATCCCGCGGCCCGGCTCGGCGCTCTGCTGAAGGCCGGCGAGGCGGCACTCGTTTCCTTTCGCCTCGGCCTCGCGGCGGAGCCGGTCGAGATGATGGGCCGCATCCGTCAGGCGCTGGCCGCCTTCCTGCCCTCGGTCGAGCGGCCGGGCGGGCTCATCGTCACCGGCGGCGAGACCTTGCGCGCGATCTGCGAGGTGTTGGGCGCCGAATGGCTGATGGTGGCGGGCGAGGTTCGTGCCGGTATCCCGGCCTCGCGGCTGGTGGGGGGAAGGTGGGACGGGCTGCCGGTCCTGTCCAAGTCCGGCGCCTTCGGCCAGGCGGAGACCCTGGTCGAGCTGTCGGGGGCGATGGAGAAGGCCGCCGTGAGCGGCCGGCAATTTCAGAGTGGAGAACGAGCATGACGCGCCCGACCAGCATCGCGATCACCATGGGCGATCCCGCCGGCATCGGCCCCGAGATCATCGTCAAGGCCCTGCCGGCCTTCGCGCCGCGCCTCGCCAGCGGCGAGCTGGAGCTGGTCGTGGTCGGCGCCCGCGATTGCTTCGGCGAGACGGCGAAGCGCCTGGGGCAGGCCGGATTTGACCTGCCCTCGATCGACCGCTCGACGCCGCGGGCAGGCCGCGCCGTGTTCCTGGATGCCGGGCAGGCGGCCCAGCCGATCAGGCCCGGCACCACCTCGGCCGAGGCGGGAAGGCTCGCCTATCGCGCGATCGAGGAGGCGGTGCGGATGGCGGTCGCGGGCCGCGTCGACGCCATCGCCACGGCGCCCATCAGCAAGGAAGCGCTCAACCTGGCGGGCTTCCATTATTCGGGCCATACCGAGCTCCTGGCCGATCTGACGGGTGCCCGCGATTCGGCGATGCTGCTGCTCCATGGCGACATGCGCGTCAGCCATGTCTCGACCCATGTGGCGCTGGCCGAGGCCGTGAAGCGGCTGACGCCGCAGCGCCTGCGCCGCGTGATCGAGATGACGCTCGATGTGCTGAGGAAGCTCGGCATCGAGAAGCCCAGGATCGCGGTGGCGGCGCTCAACCCGCATGCGGGCGAGGGCGGCATGTTCGGGCGCGAGGACATCGAGGTCACGACGCCGGTCGTGGCGCAGTTCCGCGACGAGGGTCACGCGATCGAGGGGCCGGTGCCGGGCGATACGGTGTTCGTGAAGCTGCGCGGCCGGCGCTATGACGCCGTGGTCGCGATGTATCACGACCAGGGCCACATACCGGTCAAGCTGCTGGGCTTCTCGGTCGATCCGAAGACGGGCCAGTGGGAGGCCTTGAGCGGCGTCAATGTCACGCTGGGCCTGCCGATCCTGCGCACCTCGGTCGATCACGGCACGGCCTTCGACATCGCCGGCAAGGGCATCGCCAACGAGCGCAGCCTGATCGAGGCGGTCGACTGCGCGATCCAGCTCGGCGCGGGGCGGGGATAGGCGCCGGGCGGCTTCAGGCCGGCGCCAGGTTCCAGGTCAGGGTGATGCGCGGGCGCTCGCCGGTGTAGGGGTTGACGCCATGCACCAGCCAGCCCGGGAACAGGATCATCGTCCCGGGCTCGAGCTTCGGCATGAAGGGATTGGTCAGGCAGTCGGGCTGGTCCCGGCAGCAGGCGGGCACGCGCGGATCGAAGACGGCGAACTGTCCGGAAATCGGATCCCGTGGATCGGGATCGCCGAGATCGAGGAAATAGACGATGCTCACCGCCGCTCCCGGATGGCTGTGCGGCATCGAATAGTCGCCCTGGCGATAGATGTTGGCCCAGCTCTCCAGCACCCTCAGCCCGGCGACGCCATGGACGCGCCGGTAGAACTCGCAGGCGCGCGCCTCGACCAGATCGGCCTCCGGCACCTCCCATTCGGCGACGCGATCGACCTTGGTGCCGCCGAAGGCGCGGATATAGCGGCGCGCGAAGCGCGAGCCCTGGGCCAGCCTCAGGATCGCGGCCATGAGCGCCGGGCGATGATCCTCGCTGTCGGCGAAGCGGGTGAGGGTCAGCTCGGCGTTCTTCTGCCGCCGGACCCGCTGCCCTTCGGGCCAAGTCTCCATCGCCGATGCCCCGTTCTCAGAAGTCCTTCGCGAATCTCAGCGCATCATAGATGGCGGCGTGGATGTTGCGCGAGGACACGGCGTCGCCGATGCGGATCAGGCGATAGCGGCCGGCGGGATTGCGGACCAGGGTCTGCGGCTGGCCCGCGATCAGGGCCTTGTAGCTGACCTCGCCGCGATTGACCGAATCCGGCCGGAGCGCTTCGTAAAGGTCGGCGTTGGGCAGCGTGCCATGCTCGACCACGACCTGGTCGACCTCGCGGGTCTCGACATAATCGCCGAAATCGCTGCCGATCACCGCCTGCAGCCGGTTGCCCGCGCGCTTCACCGCCAGGAGCCGGCGCAGGATCGTGATCCGCACCCCATGCTGCTGGAAGATTTCGGCATAAGGCACATGGTTGAGGCCGCCGATCTCGGGCGCGAAGAAGCGCTCGGGGCTGACGACCTCGAGCTTAGAGCCGGTCTCGGCGATGGCCTCGGCCGCCTGCATGCCGGGATGGGCGCCGTTGTCGTCGAACAGCAGAACGTCCTTGGCCGGTTTCGCGTCGCCCGAGAGGATATCCCAGGTGGAGACGGTGAGTTCGGTACCGGTTTCGAGCGCCGGCGCCTGCGGCAGGCCGCCGGTCGCGATCACCACGATGTCAGGCGCCTCGGCCGTCACATCCTCGGCCTCGGCCCATTTGTTGAAGCGCAGCGCGACGCCGAGCTTCTCGAGCTGCTGCATGCGCCAGTCGACGATGCCCAGGAGCTCGCGCCGCCGCTTGGCGCGGGCCGCCAGCCGGATCTGGCCGCCGGCCTCGTCCGCTGCCTCGAACAGGATCACCTCATGGCCGCGCTCGGCCGAGACGCGCGCCGCCTCGAGCCCAGCCGGACCGGCGCCGACGACGACGATGCGCCGTTTCTTGCCGGTCGTTCTTTGCACGATCTGCGGCATGGTCGATTCGCGGCCGGTCGCGGGATTGTGGATGCAAAGCGCCTCGCCGCCTTCATAGATGCGGTCGAGGCAGTAGGTGGCGCCCACGCAAGGCCGGATCTCGATCTCGCGGCCTTCGGCCACCTTGCGCGCCAGATGCGGATCGGCGATGAGGGCGCGTGTCATGCCGACGAGATCGAGCTTGCCCGAGGCGACGGCATGGCGGGCCGTCGCCACGTCGGCGATGCGCGCGGCGTGGAGGATCGGCACGCCCAGCTCACGCTTCATCTCGCCGACGAAGTCGAGATGCGGCGCCGCCTTCATGCCCATGACCGGGATGACCTTGGCCAGCGCCGCGTCGGTGTCGATGAAGCCGCGGATCACGTTGATGAAGTCGACGCCCTCGGCGATCATGCGCCGGGCGATGGCGAGGCCTTCGGTGCGGCCGAGGCCGCCCGGCCTCGCCTCGTCGAGCACCATGCGGGCACCCAGCAGGAAGTCCGGGCCGACGCGCTCGCGGATCGCCTTCACCACCGCAAGCCCGAAGCGCATCCGGTTCTCGAGCGAACCGCCGTAATTGTCGTGGCGCTTGTTGACGGCGGGCGTCCAGAACTGGTCGACCAGATGGCCGTAGCATTCGATCTCGATGCCGTCGAGGCCGGCCGCCTGCATGCGCTCGGCGCCGTCGGCATATTGGCCGATCCAGCGCTCGATATCCCAGTCCTCGGCCTCCTTGGGGAAGGCGCGGTGGGCCGGCTCGCGCACCACCGAGGGGGCGGCCACCGGCAGCCAGTCCGCCTTGTTCCAGCCGGTGCGCCGGCCGAGATGGGTGAGCTGGATCATGACCGCGCAGCCCTCGCCATGGCAGTCCTCGGCGAGCCGCTTCATCAGCGGCACGATCTCGTCCTTGTAGGCATGGAGATTGCCGAAGGCGGCCGGCGAATCCTCCGATACCACGGCCGAGCCCGCGGTCATGGTCAGCGCGATGCCGCCCTTGGCCTTCTCCAGGTGATAGAGCCGGTAGCGCTCCTTCGGCAGCCCGTCCTCGGAATAGGCCGGCTCGTGCGCGGTCGACATCAGCCGGTTCTTGAGAACCAGATGCTTGAGCGTGAAGGGTTGAAGCAGGGGATCTTTGCTGGACATCGGTGTGCGTGCTGGATGGGACCGGGGAGAAAGTGGAGCCGTGGGCGGCGGGGATGACATCACCGCCGAGATTGATGCCTTGTCGCTAGCGCTCCTCCGTCATCCCCGCGAAAGCGGGGAACCATCCTGATCCAGAGCGCCGAGCTTTGCCATGGATCCCCGCTTTCGCGGGGATGACGAATGAGCGAGCGGGGATGACGGGAGAGTGAGCGAGGATGACGCGAGAGTGAGCGGGGACGACGGGAGAGCGAACGGGGATCAAACGAGGCATCAATGCCACATGTCCGGCTTGTCGGTCTTGCGCTTGGTGACGAAAGCCGTGAGCGCCTCGTCGACGGCCGGATCGAGCGGCGGCGCCTGATATTCCTGGAGCAGGCGGCGGAAGCGCGCATTGGCGCGCTGCATCGCGTCGCGCCCGCCCTCGTCGCGCCACTGCTCGAAGGAATTGTTGTCGGCCGTGTCGGAATCCCAGAACGCGGTCTCGTAGTTGGCCAGCGTATGGGCGCAGCCGAAGAAATGCTTGCCCGGCCCGACCTCGCGGAAGGCGTCGAGGGCGAGCTGGTTCGGGTCGAGCGAGAGCCCGGCCATATAGGTGTGGAGCGAGGCGCAATAATCGGCGTCGAGGATGAACTTCTCGTAGCCCATGGTGAGGCCGCCCTCGAGCCAGCCCGCGGCATGGAGGATGAAATGGGCGCCGCACTGGACGGCGGAGAGCATCGAGACCGTGCTCTCGGTCATGGCCTGGCCATCGGCGATCTTGGAGGAGGAGAACGCGCCCGAGCAGCGCAAGGGCAGGTTCAGCCGCCGCGCGAGCTGGCCGACCACGAGCGAGCCCAGGGCGGGTTCCGGCGTGCCGAAGGTGGGCGAGCCGGAGCGAAGCGCCATGGAGGAGAGGAAATTACCGAAGATCACCGGGCAGCCCGGACGCACCAATTGCGTGAGCGCGCAGCCGGCCATGGTCTCGGCCAGCGATTGCGCGATCGCCCCGGCCGTCGTCACCGGTCCCATGGCGCCACCCAGGATGAAGGGCACCACCACGGCCGCCTGGTTGGCGCGCGCATAGGCGCGGAGCGCATTGGTCATGGTGGCGTCGAACACCAGCGGCGAGTTGGCGTTGATATTGCCGAGGATGACGCAGTTCTTCTCGACGAACTCGCGGCCGAACACGATGCGCGCCATCTCGATCGAATCCTCGGCCCGCTCCTCGGCCGTGACCGAGCCCATGAAGGGCTTGTCGGAATAGCGCAGATGCGCCGCCACCATGTCGAGATGACGCTTGTTGACGGGGATGTCGACCGGCTCGCAGACCGTGCCGCCCGAGTGATGCAGCCAGGGAATCGAGTAGGCGAGCTTCACGAAATTCTCGAAATCCTTGAGCGTGCCATAGCGCCGGCCGCCCTCGATGTCGCGCACGAAGGGCGAGCCATAGGCCGGCGCGAAGACCACATGGTTGCCGCCGACCGTGACGGAGCGCGCAGGGTTGCGCGCATGCTGCACGAAGCTCGAAGGCGCGCTCTTGAGGATCCGGCGCAGCAGGCCCGGCTCGAAGCGCACCAGCTCGCCCTTCACGTCGGCCCCCGCTTCGCGCCAGAGCCGGATCGCTTCCGGATCGTCGCGGAACTCGACCCCGACCTCCTTCAGGATCTGGTCGGCCGCGGTCTCGATGGTGGCGAGCCCTTCCTCGCTCAACAGCTCGTAGGTCGGGATCTGCCGCTCGATGCCGGCGATGACCGCCACGGTCCGCTGGCCTTGGGCACGCTGGCGCTGGCGCGCCGTCCGTCCGCCACGGGTCCGTCCTGTCGCTTCATTTGCCGGCTCTGCGGTCATGGCTTTTCGCCCTTTGCCTGATCGTCCCTGCTTTCCATAAGTTTATCAGCGATCTATCCTAAGGGTGGTCCGGAAAATTCTTCGGTTTTGGATAAGTCCCGCTTATGGAAGACCTGCGCCGCCTGATCCTTTCGCCGTCGGCCTTGCTCGCCTTCGAGGCCGCTGGCCGGCATATGTCCTTTTCCGGTGCCGCCGAGGAGCTGCGCCTGACCCAGGCCGCCATCAGCTATTCGATCAAGCGGCTGGAAACGGCGCTGGGCGTGACGCTGTTCCACCGGGCGCACCGGGCCGTCAGCCTCACCGAGGCGGGCGAGCGCTTCTTCCACGATGTCTCGATCGGGCTCGCCCATATCCGCCGCTCGGCGGACGCGATCCGGCGCGAGCGCGAGCCGGGCCATGTGACGCTTTCGGTCTCGACGGCCTTCGCCAGCTACTGGATGGTGCCGCGGTTGGCCCGCTTCCATGCCGCCCTGCCTCATATCGATCTGCGGCTGCAGACGGTCGACAAGGATGTCGATCTCGCCCGCGAGGCGATGACATTGGGCGTCCGCCGCGGCGATGGCAACTGGCCCCAGTTCGATTCCATCCTGCTCTACCGGGAGGAGATCCATGCCGTGGCCAGCGCCGCCTATGCGGCCACGGTCGGCGCGCCGGTGCCGGCTTCCCGGCTGCCGGAGCTGAAGCTGATCCATCTCGACGAACCTTATCGCCCGCGGCCCAACTGGACCGACTGGTTCGCGCAAGCGGGTGTGCGCTGGAGCGACCGCGGCGAGGGGCTGCGGCTCAACGACTATGCGCTGGTGCTGCAGGCGGTGCTGGAAGGCGAAGGCATCGCGCTCGGCTGGCACCACATCATCGAAGGCATGACCGCGCGCGGCGTGCTGGTGCGGGCCTGCCGCGAGAGCTTCCTCTCGGGCCAGGGGTTCTACCTGGTCTGGCCCAAGGGCACCACGCTCGCCCCCGACACCGCCCAGGTCCGCGACTGGCTGCTGGCGGAGGCGGGAGCAGCACCGTAGCGCCGGGGCTTCCTACAGCTTCGGCCGGTATTTCCGCCAGGGCCGCAGCGTCTCGAAGGCGGCGGCGGCCTGGAACACCGTGAGGTCGTCGAAGGGCCGGCCCACGATCTGCAGCCCGATCGGTACGCCCGATTTGGCGAAGCCGCAGGGCACGCTCGCCGCCGGCAGCTGGCTCAGCATGTTGAAGGGGAAGGTCATGACCCAGCCGATCTCGGATTCGACCTTCTTGCCGTTGATCTTGAGGGAGCGATCGGCGGGATTGTAGGCGGCGGGCTGGGCCGGGATCGCGAGGGTGGGGCAGAGCAGCACCTGGCAGCGCTTCAGCACCGGCGCCAGCTTCTCCCACATCGCCACGCGGATGTTGAGGCTGTCGGCATAGGTGAAGCGCCTGGCGACGTCGTTCCGCGGCGTGTAGGCGCGGATATAGTCGGTCAGCAGTTTCCGCTTGTGCCGGGGCAGCAGCCAGGGCGGCTCGAAATCGTTCTCGCGCGCATGGGCGAGCCAGGCCTGCAGGATGGTCTTGGGCCAGCCCAGATCGATCTCCTCGATCTCGGCGCCGGCCTCGCGAAACACGTCGAGTGCCTTGCGCGTCGCCTTCGCCACCTCGGGATCGACCTCGAAGCAGCCGAGGTCGGGCGAATAGGCGATGCGCCAGCCCTTGATCCGTTCGTAGCGCTCGGGATAGCGCAACCTCTCCCTCACCGAGGTGATGTCGCGCCGGTCCTGGCCCGCGATCACGTTCATCATCAGCGCCGCGTCGGCGACCGAGCGCGTGACCGGGCCGAAGACCGCGTAGCCGTTGAGATTCCAGGGCTGGGAATGGGGCACGCGGCCGGTGGGCGGCTTGAAGCCGAAGACGCCGCAGCAGGAGGCCGGCACGCGGATCGAGCCCGCATAGTCGCTGCCGTCCGAGAGCACGGTCATGCCGCTCGCGACCGCAGCGGCCCCGCCGCCGGTCGAGCCGCCGGCGTTGTAGCGCGTGTTCCACGGGTTGCGGGTGATGCCCCAGAGCCGCGAATGGGTGATGCAGGAGGCCGCGAATTCGGGGTTGGTGCTGCGTCCGATCAGGACCGGCTTGGCCGCCAGCATGCGCTCGACGAAAGGCTCGGTGACCTCGTCGACATTGTGCTTGTAGAGCAGCGAGCCGAAGGTCGTGACATAGCCCTTGATCTGGTGGATGTCCTTGATCATGAGCGGCACGCCTTCGAACGGCTTGGTCGGCCGCCCGGCGGCATAGCGTTTCTCGGCGTTGCGCGCCTGGATCAGGGCCTGGTCGAAGAAGGTGTAGGTGAAGGCGTTGACCTTGCCGTTCACCTTGTGGAACTGCGCCTCCATGGCCTTGAGCAGCTCGACCGGCGAAAGCTTGCGCGCCTTGAAGGCGGCGATCGCTTCGGTCGCGGTGATGAAAGCGAGATCCTGGTCGGCCATGCGCGGGATTTCCCTAGATCTTCGGCCGATGCTGCCGCCAGGGGCGCAGCCGCTCGAAGGCCGCCGCCGCCTGGAACACGGCGAGATCGTCGAAGGGGCGCCCGACGATCTGCAGGCCCACCGGCACGCCCGACTTGCCGAAGCCGCAGGGAACGGTCGCCACCGGCAGCTGGCACAGCATGTTGAAGGGGAAGGTCATGCACCAGCCGATCTGCGGCTCGACCTTGCGGCCGTTGATCGTGAAGCTGTCGTCGAGCGGATCATGCTCGGCCGGCACGCTGGGCACGGCGAGCGCGGGGCACAGCAGGATCTGGCAACGCTCGAGGATCGGCTCGAGCTTCTCATACATGGCGGCCCGGATCTTCAGGCTCTGGGCGTAGCTCGTGCCGACGGCATAGAACTTGCCCTTGCGGCCGCTGTTGTAGCTGCAGAGGAGGGCCCGTTCCTGGCGCGGCATCTTGGCGATGGGCACGAGCTCGTTCTCGCGCGCATGGGCGATGAAGCCGCGCACCGTGTCCTCGGTCCAGCCGAGATCGACCTCTTCGATTTCGGCGCCGGCCTCGCGGAAGGCCTCGAGCGCGTCGCGGGTCGCCTTGGCGACGTCCGGCGCCACCGGGAAGAAGCCGAGATCGGCCGAATAGGCGATCCGCCATCCCTTGATCGGCTTGTATTGGGCGGGATAGCGAAGCCGCTCGCGGACCGAGGTCAGGTCGCGCGGATCGAAGCCCGCGATCACGTTCATCATCAGGGCCGCGTCGGCGACGCTGCGGGTGACCGGCCCGTGCACCGCGAACGGATTGAGATGCCAGGGCGGCGCCGTCGGGATACGGCCGAAGGGCGGCTTGAAGCCGAAGACGCCGCAGGCCGAGGCCGGGATGCGGATCGAGCCGGCATAGTCGCTGCCGTCCGAGAGGACCGTCATGCCGGCCGCGACCGCGGCCGCGCCGCCGCCGGTCGAGCCGCCGGCGTTGTAGCGCAGGTTCCAGGGATTCCGGGTGACACCCCAGAGCCGGGAATGCGTCACGCAGGCCGAAGAGAATTCGGGGCAGGTGCTGCGGCCGAGGATGGCTGGGTTCGCGCGCTGCATGCGCTCCACGAAATACTCGGTCTCGGTGTCGACATGGTCCTTCAGCAGCAACGAGCCGTTGGTCGTGATCTGGCCCTTGATCGCGAACTCGTCCTTGATGACGAGCGGAACGCCTTCGAAGGCGCGGGTCGGCTTGCCCGTCGCGTAGCGCGCTTCGGCCTTCTTCGCCTGCTCGCGCGCGCGGTCGAAAGAGGTGTGGGTGAAAGCGTTGATCTTGCGATTGACGGCATCGTGGCGGGCGATCACCGCATCCAGCAGCTCGACCGGCGACAGGGTCTTGGCGCGAAATTTCGCGATCGCCTCGGTCGCGCTGATGAAGGCCAGATCCTGATCGGCCATCGAATCCCCCGCCCTCGAGCCGTCGGCCGCCCGTTTCTCGCCCCGAGCACCGGCAGATCGACTCGCCACGCCCCCGAGCCGTATCGGTGAGCGCGGCGAGACTATCGCTCTAAGCCATTGGATTCAATGATAGTGTAAGCGATTACCACCGCTCCCGAGGGGCGGGTTGGTTGAGCCGCGACAATCATCCCGTGCGTTGAGTCTTCGCTTTGCGACCGGCGATGGGTGCGGGTGCGCCCGCTTATTTAATCCCGTGCCGCTGACGCCAATCGACGGGGAAAAGGGTGTAGCAGACCGTCGCCCTGTCGCCTTCGTAGCGCAGCGGCGTGTTCTCCGGGATCCAGATCACGTCGCCGGGCTTCGCGTCGTAGACATCCTTGCCGACACGCAGGCGGAAATTGCCCTCCAGCACCACGACCATCTCGTCATAAAGCACGGTCCATTCGATCGAGCAGCCGTCGAACTGTGCAAGCCCGGCGCCGATGGTCTTGCTGATGTCGGGCCCGATCAGTCGCGCGATGCTGGCCTTGCCCGGTGGCCCGCCATAGGTGTCGAACTTCATCTCGCTGCGCTTGAAATGTTTCACGCCGGTCATGCGGGAGCTCCCTGTCGAGAAGATGAGGCTGCGGACGTTACGTCATTCCCGCCTTCGAGCGTGTGAAGAAATCGGCGATGCCAAAGAACTCTCTCGCCCCCTCCCCTTGCGGGAGGGGATAGGGGGAGGGGCGATGCCGTGCGAGATCCTGGCAAATAAGCGGAGCCTGATCTGCTCGGGCTCGCTCGCTTGGCGCCCTGTCTGGGCCTTCTGCCTCCAGAGCGGTGATTGATCGCAGGGATGCCCCCGGCTGCGTCCGTGGCACCCTTCCCCCAACCCCCTCCCGCAAGGGGAGGGGGCTTGAGTGTTTGCTACGCCCTTGCGTGGTGCTCTCGATTTCTTCAGGCGCTCGAAAGCGGGAATCCACGAACACGAACCGCGATCGATTATGCACGGCCTATGCTCATGGATGCCGGCCTGCGCCGGCATGACGACAAGGGCAGTGAGACCCGGGAGAGCGCCCCCGTTGCCGTCACTCCGCCGCGGCGGGATGGCGGGCGGGGGCGAGGGGAAGGCCCAGCGTTTGCCAGGTCTCGACCATGGCGGCGGCCAGCGCCGCGATATGCTCGTCGCTGTGGAACGGCGTCGCGGTGAAGCGCAGCCTTTCCTCGCCGCGCGGCACGGTCGGGTAGTTGATCGGCTGCACATAGATGGCGTGCTGGTCGAGCAGCCGGTCGCTGGCCTGCTTGCAGAGATGGGCATCGCCGACCTTGACCGGCACGATATGGCTTTCCGAGCTCATGACCGGCAGGCCCGCCTCGGCGAAGACCCGCTTCAGGCGCTGTGCGCGTTCATGCAGGCGCACGCGCTCGACGGCGCTGCCCTTCAGATGGCGGACGCTGGCGAGCGCGCCCGCCGCCACCGCCGGCGCCATCGAGCTGGTGAAGATGAAGCCCGGCGCATAGGAGCGGACGAAATCGACCAGCGCTGCCGAGCCCGCGATATAGCCGCCGACCACGCCGAAGGCCTTGGCCAGCGTGCCCTCGATCACGGTCAGGCGATGCATGAGCCGGTCGCGCTCGGCGATGCCGCCGCCGCGGGGACCGTACATGCCGACCGCATGCACCTCGTCGAGATAGGTCATCGCGCCGTGGCGCTCGGCCACGTCGCAGATGGCGCCGATGGGGGCGATGTCGCCATCCATGCTGTAGACGCTCTCGAAGGCGACGATCTTGGGCCGGGTCGGATCAGCACGGCCCAGGAGCTCGTCCAGGTGGGCCACGTCGTTGTGGCGGAAGATATGCTTCTCGGCGCCCGAATGGCGGATCCCCTCGATCATCGAGTTGTGGTTGAGGGCGTCGGAGAAGATCACCGCGTTGGGAAGGACGCGGCCGAGCGTGGAGAGCGTCGCCTGGTTCGAGACATAGCCCGAGGTGAAGAGCAGCGCCGCGCCCTTGCCATGCAGGTCGGCCAGCTCGCGCTCGAGCAGGACGTGATAATGGTTGGTGCCGGAGATGTTGCGGGTGCCGCCGGCGCCCGCGCCGCAGCGCTCGATCGCCTCGGCCATCGCCGTCAGGACCGCGGGATGCTGGCCCATGCCCAGATAGTCGTTCGAGCACCAGACGGTCACATCCTGGATCCGGCCGTCGGCGCGATGGCGGCGCGCGCGCGGGAACTGGCCGGCGCAACGCTCGAGATCGGCGAACACCCGATAGCGGCCTTCGCGCTTCAGATCGTCGACCTTCGCCTGGAAGAAGCTCTCGTAATTCATCGCATCCCCGCCCGACCGGCTGCCGGACCGCTCCGCGATCCACCCCAGCCCTCGCACTCTGCCCAGCCTTCTTGGCCGTTTTGCGGCGCCCTTTGTCGCAGGTTTGTCTTCATGGTCAAAGTTGCAATTTGTCGCTCTGGCAAAGACTTGTAATTCCTCATTTGGGTCGGCGGGGGCGACCCGCCAAGGCCTTGCCGGGAGCGGGGGCCGGGCCGACTCCGCCGGGTTCAGGCCGTCCGACGGGCCGGGAGCGCGCGGAGCTGGGCCTGCAGCAGCCCCAGCAGGACCAGGGCCGTGCCGGCCAGCTGGAGCCAGGTCGGCGCCTGGCCCATCAGCGCCAGAACCAGGATGGTGATGATCGGCATCAGATTGATGAACAGGGAGGCGATCACCAGCCCCAACCGCTGTACGCCATAGTTCCAGAACATCATGGCAAAGGTGATGCCGCCGATCCCGATCCAGAGGACCAGCCCGACATCGCCAACGCCGCGAACCGGCGCCGGCAGCAGGCGGGCATCGCCCAGGAGGCCGGCCAACAGATAGAAGAGAACGATCATGACCACGCCGGGACCGAGCGTCGTGGTCGTGATGCGCAGCTGCGACCAGCCTTGCAGCCAGCGCTGGGCCGCCAGCGAGTACCAGCTCCACATGAGCATCGCGAGCAGGATCAGGGGTTCGCCGCCGCGCACCGCGAACGGATTGTCCGCCTGTCCGGGGTCCCAGGTGGCGATTCCGCAGCCCAGCACCGCCAGTGCGATGGCCGGAAACATGCGCCGTTCGATGGGCTGGCCGAAGCAGGTCCGTCCTACCACCGCGGCCACGGCCGGGGAAGCGGCGCTCAGGATCGCCACCATGATCGGGTTGGAGCTGTCGAGGCCCAGATTGTAGGTCGGCCCGAACACCCCCGCGCCCGCGGCGCCCAGGACCCACAGGCGCCAGGCGGGAACCGGCAAGGCGGCGCGGCCGGCCGCCGGCTCGCGCCAGCGCATGAGCAGCCAAAGTCCCGCATAGCCGGTGCCGAAGCGCGCCACGGACAGGAACCAGGGATCCCAGTTCTCCAGCAGCACCGCCGAGGCAGGAATCGCCGTAGCCCAGGCGACGACCGTGAAGAGAAGCGCCAGGTTGGGGGCGAGCATGACGGGCGGGACCGGCCAAGAGAAGGACCCCGGAGAAGAGGCCCTGGACATCGCGGGCGCATGTTGCCGAGCCCTGGCAGGCTGGTCAATAAATGGTGGCCATTGTGAAAATGCGGTCCACGGCGCCGGATCGCGAAGGGAGAGGCGAATGTCCTACGACACCATCCTGTTCGAGATGCAGGGGCCCGTCGGCCTGCTGACGCTGAACCGCCCCGACAAGCTCAATGCGATCAACGGGCGGATGGTCGAGGAGGTCAATGCGCTGCTCGACCGCATCGAGCGCGACGCGGCCGTGCGGGCGCTGGTCGTCACCGGCGCGGGCCGGGCCTTCTCGGCCGGCTTCGACCTGACCGAGGGCGCCGGTCGTCCCTGGAACACGGTGGGCGATGTGCGGCCGGTGCTGCAGGCCGATTTCGATTTCGTGATGCGCTTCTGGCACAGCCTGCTGCCGACCGTGGCGGCGGTCAAGGGCTATGCGCTGGCGGGGGCCTGCGAGCTCGCCATGGCCTGCGACATCACCATCGCCGCGGCCGGCGCCCGCTTCGGCGAGCCGGAGCTGCGCTTCGGCAGCGGCATCATCGCGCTCCTCATGCCCTGGCTCTCCGGACCCAAGCGCGCCAAGGAGGCGCTCTTGACCGGCAACGACAAGATCTCCGCCGAGGAAGCGCTCGCCATGGGGCTCGTCAACCGCGTCGTGGCGGAGGGCGAAGAAGTGAGGACGGCGCTGGCCATCGCGCGCGAGATCGCGATCAACGACCGGGAAAAGGTGCGGCTCACCAAGCAGGCGATCAACCGGACCTACTCGATCATGGGCTTCGAGCAGGCGCTCGCCATGGGCCTCGACGCGGATATCCAGATCGAGGCGCTGCAGACGCCGGAAGGCAAGACCTTCCGCGAGATCCGCCAGCGCGACGGGCTCAAGGCGGCGCTCGCCTGGCGCGACGCGCGATTCGCGAAAAAGGACTAGGCTCGGTTTTCCATCGACAAGAAGAAAAGACGAGAGGGAGGATTCCACATGAACGACCACAGCCCACGCCAGAACGAGCCGCTGCGCCCGATCGATTCCGCGGTCATCCCGCGCTTCGCCCATATCGCGACCTTCATGCGCACGCCTTACCGGCCGAGCGCCGCCGGGCTCGATATCGCGCTCGCCGGCGTGCCGTTCGATCTGGGCTCCACCAACCGCGACGGTCCGCGCCACGGACCCGCGCAGATCCGCGAGATGTCGCGCCTGATCCGGCAGGTGAATCCGACCACGCGCGTCGCTCCCTTCGAGCTCTGCCAGGTCGCCGATGTCGGCGACGCGCCGGTCAATCCGCTCGATGCCGCCGGCAGCATCGACAAGATCACCGCCTTCTTCGCCGACATCGCCAAGGCGGGGGCGGCACCCGTCTCCGTCGGCGGCGACCATACGGTGACGCTGCCGATCCTGCGCGGGATCGTGAAGAACGGGCCGGTCGGATGCGTCCATTTCGACGCCCATGCCGACACGCTCGACGAGCTGTTGGGCTCGCGCATCAACCATGCGACGCCGTTCCGGCGCGCGGTCGAGGAGGGGATCATCGATCCCAAGCGCACGCTCCAGATCGGCCTGCGCGGCACGCGCTACAGCGACGAGGACATCCAGTACGGCTACGACGCCGGCATGCGGATCATCACCATGGACGATTTCGACGAGATGGGCCGCAAGGAGGTCGTCCGCGAGATCCATCGCGTGGTCGGACAGCATCCGACCTATGTGACCTTCGATATCGACGGTCTCGATCCGGTCTTCTGTCCCGGCACCGGCGCGCCGGAGCCGGGCGGGCTCACCATGCGCGACGCGCAGGTGGTGCTGCGCGGCCTGATGGGTCTCAATCTGATCGGCGGCGATGTTTGCGAGGTCTCGCCGCCGCTGGATCCGCAGGGGCACACAGCGCTCAACGGCGCCAACCTGATGTTCGAGATCCTTTGTATCGTCGCGGATTCGGTCGCTCGCCGGAAAGGCGGACGGTAGGCGTCGCCGATAGTCGGGCCGAAACCGGACCATCTCGGCGACCTGAACCACCATGGCCGGATTGCCGTGGCAAGGCGCCGCAGCCAGAGGCGAGAGTCCGCCGATCGCTGATATCCCCCAACCGCCGGGGGATTGATCTCTCTTGTTCGTCCGCATGTTGGGTGGCGCCGGGAACGAATTCGTGTCGGCATCGCCTCTGCTTCTGCGGGTCGCGCATGGCGGATCTGCGCGCCGCGATCGGCGCGCCGCTATCGAAGGGTGTGCCGATCTAACCAATTGTTTATGACCTCCCGGCATTGTCCCGCTCGAGTGGGTCCAAGGCGCGGCCGTTCGGGTTCGCGCGCCAGCCCAGACTTCCTTGACGCGGGGAATTCGATGTCTGTCCGGAATGCGATCAACAAACTCCCGATCGGCCTCAAGCTTCTCCTCCCGGTGATGCTGGCGCTGATCGTGGCGCTCGGGGCCTCGGCCTGGCTGACGGCGACCAAGAGCGGCGATATTGCGCGCGATCTGGCGCTCGAAGCCGGCAAGCAGCAGGCCGACGGCATCGGCTCCGATGTCGAGAAGAGCTTCGCCGCCGCTTTCAACACCCTCGAAACGCTGCGGGCCAGCTTCATCGAGCTGCGCAAGGACGGCGTGACGGATCGCAAGATCTATGTCGACATGTTGCGCGCGACGCTCGACGCCAACCCGACTTTCTTCGGCACCTGGACCGGCTGGGAACCCGACGCGTTCGACGGCAAGGATTCCGCGTTCGCCAATACCGGCGGCATCAACGATTCCACCGGCCGCTTCGTCCCCTACGTGGTCCGCGCGGGCGGCAGCATCTCCTATGAGCCGCTGAAGGACTACGACAAGCCGGGCGCCGGCGATTACTACCAGCTCGCCTTCAAGAGCGGCGAGCCGCAGATCCTCGAGCCCTACAGCTACGACGCGGCGGGCCAGACCGTGACCATGACGAGCCTCGTCCTGCCGGTCGTCATTGACGGCAAGACCGTCGGCGTGGTCGGCCTCGACATGGCGCTCGACCGGATGGCCGGTGAGCTGGCCAAGATAAAGCCCTATGAAACGGGCTCCGTCTCGTTGATCTCGAACGGCGGCCTGTGGGCCGCCTATGCGAAGACCGATCACATCGGCAAGCCCATCGTCGATACCGACCAGGCGCTGTCCGCGGCTCTTCCGGACATCGCCGCCGGCAACATCCATACGGTCCAGGCCTATTCGATCTCTCTCAAGACGGATGTCATCCGCGTGTTCCAGCCGATCAAGAGCGAAGCGGGCAAGCAGCCCTGGTCGCTGATGGTCAACCTGCCGCTGGACAAGATCATGGCGCCGGTGACCGAGCTCACCTACTACACGGTGGGTGCCTCCGCCGGCGCGGTGCTCCTGCTGGCGCTCGTCATCTTCATCCTGACGCGGGCTCTGGTGGCGAGGCCGGTCGGCAATCTGACCGGCGTGGTCTCCAAGCTCGCCGAAGGCAACACGGGCGTGGAGGTGCCGGCCACCGGCCGCGGCGACGAGCTGGGCGTGATGGCGCGGGCGATCGAGTTCTTTCGCCAGAAGCTGATCGAGATCGAGGAGCTGCGCCAGAAGCAGAAGCAGGCCGAGATCGAAACGGCGGAAGCCCGCCGCAAGGGCATGCTCGAGCTGGCCGACAGCTTCGAAGCCAGCGTCAAGGGCGTGGTCCAGTCGGTCTCGTCGGCGGCGACCGAGCTGCAGGCGAGCTCGCAGAGCATGGCCTCGATCGCCGAGGAAACCACCCGTCAGAGCTCCGCGGTCGCGGCGGCGACGCAGCAGGCCTCGGCCAGCGTCACCACGGTGGCGACGGCCTCCGAGGAGCTCTCGGCCTCGATCGGCGAGATCAGCCGCCAGGTGAATGAAAGCTCGACGGTGGCGCGCAGCGCGGTCGAGGAGGTGAGCCGGACCGGCCAGACCGTCGAGGGCCTCGCCCAGGCGGCGGAGAAGATCGGCGGCATCGTCCAGCTCATCAACGAGATCGCGAGCCAGACCAATCTCCTGGCCCTCAACGCCACGATCGAGGCGGCCCGCGCGGGCGATGCCGGCAAGGGCTTCGCCGTGGTGGCCTCGGAGGTGAAGAACCTGGCGACGCAGACCGCCAAGGCGACCGAGGAGATCTCGGCCCAGATCGGCTCGATGCAGACAGTGACCAAGGATGCCGTCGGCGCCATGGAGCGGATCCGGACCACGATCGACCGGGTCAACGAGATCGCCTCGGCGATCGCGTCCGCGGTCGAGGAGCAGTCGGCGGCGACCAAGGAGATCTCGGGCAATGCCCAGCAGGCCTCGCAGGGCACGGACGAGGTGACGCGCAACATCACCGGCGTCTCGCAGGCGGCGGCCGACGCCGGCCATGCCGCCTCGCAGGTGCTCAACGCCGCTTCCGATCTGTCGCGCCAGTCGGAAACGCTCCGTCACGAGGTGGACGGGTTCATACGGAGGGTTCGCGAAGGGTAAGCGGCCAGGAAGAGCATTGAAGAAGGCCCGGCGGCGTTCATCAGCGCCGCCGGGCCGATTTTGCTTCGGGCGCCCGCGGACCCGCGAACAGCAGGACGATGTTCGATTTCTCGGTCCAGACCGCGATCGCATCCACGATCGGCATCTCGCTCGTCGTGACGATGACCATGCTTCAGCTTCGGCTCACCACCGGCCGGAGCGAGTATGGATACTGGACGCTCGCCTATGTCATCTATACGGCGCGCCAGCTTTCCCAGTTTCTTTTGGTCTCCGGGGTAATCGATTTCCACGCGATCCCCGACATCCTGGTGGCGCTCTATTTCGGCCTCATCTGGTGCGGTGTCCGCACCTTCCTCGGCAAGAACCGCCATCCCGTCGACGTGATGGCGGCGGTCGGCGTGGTCTCGATCTGGTCGGTCTTCGCCCGCCTCGACGGCATGTCCTTCCTGGCGACGACGCTGCCGCTCTATCTGGTCGGCATGGGCGTGATGGCCCTCCTGGCCTGGGAGTTCTGGCGCCGCCGCGGGGCCGTGCGCGGCGAGGGCCTGGCCGTCCTCAGCGTCATCTTCCTGCTGCGCGCGATCCATTTCGGGGACTACCCGTTCCTGCGCACGCTCGAATGGTTCGCACCCTGGGGATTCATGCTCAGTTCCTGGTTGGACACGGCGATCGGCGTCACCCTGCTGGTGACGGCCCAGCGTCGTGAAAAGCTCAAGGCGCAGAATCTGGCGGGCTCGTTGCAGAGCGAGAACGAGCTGCGGCGCGAAACCGAGGGACGGTTGCGCGAGGCGAACGACAGCTTGAGCGAATTCGCCGCGCGCCTCGAGATCGAGAAGGAGCAGGCCAAGGCCGCCAACCGGGCCAAGAGCGAGTTCCTCGCCAATATGAGCCACGAGTTCCGCACGCCCCTCAATGCCATCATCGGCTTCGCGGAGATCCTCGCGGCCGGCAAGGCCAAGGGGCTCGATTCCGAGGCCAGGGGCTATCTCGACCATATCCTGGTGAGCGGCCGGCATCTCAACAAGCTGATCTCGAGCATCCTCGATCTCTGCCGGCTGGAGGCAGGGCGCTGGCCGATCGAGCCGCGCATCCTCGACGTCAGCGCCATCCTGCGGGAATGCGTCGGGATGCTGGCGCCCGAGATCGGGCAGAAATCGCTGCAGGTCACGGTCGAGGCGGAACCCGCCGACGGCCGACTCCGAAGCGATCCCACGGCGTTGCGCCAGATCGTCATCGGCATCCTCGGCAATGCCATCAAGTTCACGCCCGAAGGCGGCAAGATCGCGGTGACGCTGAGACGCGATCCGCAGGGCAACGCGGTGCTGGTCATCGCCGACAGCGGGATCGGCATCGCGCCGGACGATCTGCCGCGGATCTTCGACCTCTTCTGGCAGGGCGATGCCTCCCTGACCAAGCGCTATGAAGGGGTGGGCGTCGGGCTGGCGCTGACCAAGCGGCTGGTCGAGATGCTGGCCGGGCAGATCGGGTTCACGAGCGTTCCGGGCCAAGGCACCACCGTGACGATCGAGCTGCCGGAATGCGGTCCCGGCGTCGCACCGGCCAAGCCCGGACCCATCCCCGCCGGAATCGTCGCGGACCTGCATCGGCTGGCCGCCGCCTACCCGGCCGAGCAGCCCTTCGGCGCGGTGTCGCGCCCGCTCCCGGCGGCGAACGGCGATCCGGCGCCGGGTCGGCGCCAGATGGGCTGATCAACCGGCGGTGATCTCTTCCGGCTCCTTGGCCGCCGCCACGGGGCGCGGCGAAACCCGGTGCTCGCGGATCGAGATATAGACGCCGCTGGCGACCAGGATCGCGATGCCGGCCCAGGTCCAGCGGTCGGGGAAATCGCCGAAGGCGAGATAGCCCACGATGCAGGCGCCGATCATCTCGGCATAGCTGAAAGGCGACAGCATCGAGGCCTCGCCGCGCTCGTAGGCGAGGATGAGGAGATAGTGGCCGAGGGCCGCGATCGCTCCGAGCGCCACCATGAAGCCCCATTGCTCGGGGGTCGGCGGCAGCCAGAAGAACGGCACGATGGCGCTGGTGATGATCAAGCCCAAGAGGGCCGTATAGACCAGGGTCACCAGGGCCGGGACCTTGCCCGCCAGGCGCCGGGTGATGATCACATAGTTGGCATAGACGAGACCGGATCCGATCCCGAAGAGCGCTGCCGGCTGGAACACGCCAAGACCGGGGCGGATGATCACCAGCGCCCCGATCAGGCCCACCGCCACGGCGCTCAAGCGGCGCACACCCACCTTCTCGCCCAGCAGGAACGGCGACAGCAGCGTCACGGTCAGGGGCGAGATGAAGCTGAGGGCCAAGGTATCGGCGATCGGCATATAGGCCACGCCTGCGAAGAACAGGAACGTCGCCGCCGTCAGGCAGAGGCCGCGCAGGACCTGCAGGCCCGGATGGGCCGGCAGCAGCTCCCTGACGCGATGGCGCAGCAGGAAGGGCGGCATCAGCCACAGGACATGGAAGGTGAAGCGAGCCCAGGTGATCTGCCACAGCGACATGTCGCGGCTCAGATGCTTCGCGATCGCGTCGATCAGGGGCAGGATCGCCACGGCACAGAGAAGCAGCAGGATCGCCTGCAGCCGCTGGCGCGGGTGCGTGTCGTGAACCATCGAGGCGTGCCGGCTCAGGATTTCTCGTAGGCGGCCATGACTTCCTTGGCGTCGCCCATCCCGCGCACTCGGCCCCCTTCGAGCCACATCGCCTTGTTGCAGAGCGTTTCGAGAATCGCGGTGCTGTGCGAGGCGACCACCATGATCTGGCTGCGCTGGATCAGCTGATGCAGCCGGTCCGTGGCTCGTTTGTTGAAATGCTGGTCGCCGGCGCCGATGATCTCGTCCAGCAGCAGGATGTCCGGCGCGATGCTGGTGGCGATCGCGAAGGCGAGACGCAGGCGCATGCCGCTCGAATAGGTGCGCAGGGGCAGCTTGATATGATCGCCGAGGGCCGCGAACTCGACGATCTCCGGCGCGCGTTCCTCGATTTCCGCCGTCGTCATCCCGAGCAGGCGGCCGCGGATCTTGATGTTCTCCAGCCCGCTGGCATCGTCGTCCATGCCGAGCTGGATGTTGAGCAGGCCCGCGACCTGGCCCTCGATGCGCACCTGGCCATAGGCGGGCTCGAGGATTCCCGACAGCACCGAGAGCAGCGTGGACTTGCCGGCGCCGTTGCGCCCGATCAGCGCGACGCGGTCGCCCGCCTGGAAGTCGCAGGTGACCTCGCGCAGGGCATGGACCAGGATCTGGTGATGCCGGCCCGCGGCGATGCGCCCGCCGGCCGGCAGCAATCTCGCCTTCAGCGACCGGGAACCGACGCTGTAGACGGGGAGATCGACCGATACCTGATCGAGCTGGATTCGCGCCATCGGCTCAGACCCAATAGGTGATGCGTGCCCGGAAACGCACGAACATCAGGAAGCTGCCGATGGTCCCGACCGCGAGCATGCCCAGGACCGCGATCCAGCTCAAAGCGGACGGCGGCTGGCCGAGAAGCGAGGCGCGGATGATCTCCACGAAATGCGTTACCGGATTGAACATCAGGAGGTCGCCGACGAGGCCCAGATGCATGGGATGGAACAGCACGGGCGTCAGGAAGAAGAGAAGCTGGGTCACGCTGCCGACGATCGGGATGATGTCGCGGAAACGGGCGGAGATCATGCCGAGGACGAGCGCCAGGATCGCGCCCGCCAGCGCGTTGGCCAGGAGGGCGGGGATCAGCATCAGGATCCAGCCGTTGGGCCACACGCCGAGCAGCGCCAGGATGATCAAGACCACCGGTAGGTTGTGCAGGAAGATCACCAGATTGCGCCAGACGGCGCCGAACACGAAGCTGCTCAGCGGCAGGCGCACGCTGCGCAGGAAGGGCTGTGCCGCGATGAAGACGTTGCAGCCGTCGAGGATGAAGGAGGAGATGAGCATCCAGGCCAGGTAGCCGGTGGCCACATACGGCAGGAACTCCTGCAGCGTGCTGCCGGCGAGCTGGGAGAACACGGTGCCGATGGCGAAGATGAAGATCGCCATGCTGAGGGTGATCCAGAACGGCCCCAGCAGCGAGCGGCGGTAGCGGCGACGGAGCTCACTCCAACCCAGCATGCCCCAGAGCTGCCAGGATCGCAGGCCCTGCTGCCAATCGGCGATGGCGGCGGCGAAGGCCGCCCCGCTCCAGGCATGGGCATGGCCGCTCGTCAGGATCGAGGGCGGCGTGCCGCCCAGGCGGTGGGGCGCCAGGGAGACGGGCGCAGCGGAGGCGGGCTGGGACGGCTCGGACATGCGCTGGTGATCGCTCGGGACCGGTGGCCGGGACGGGGCAGACCCTAGGGCCTCGGCGGGGCCGCCGCAAGCGACAGACGCCAGACCAAGGGGGTTTCCTCGGCTTACGCCAGGTAGGGAGGCTGGTTCCAGCCCTTGGGCGACAGGGTGAAAATCTCGAACCCGTCGGCGGTCACGCCGATGCTGTGCTCGAACTGGGCGGAGAGCGAGCGGTCGCGCGTCACCGCGGTCCAGCCGTCGTCGAGCAGCTTCACCTCGAATCGGCCGGCATTGATCATGGGCTCGATGGTGAAGAACATGCCTTCGCGCAGGATCGGCCCGCTGCCCTTGCGGCCGAAATGGAGCACGCTCGGCGCGTCATGGAACACGCGGCCGATGCCATGGCCACAGAAATCGCGCACCACCGAGAAGCGGTGCCCCTCGGCGAAGGTCTGGATGGCGTGGCCGATATCGCCCAGCGTGGCGCCCGGCCGCACCACCTCGATGCCGCGCATCATCGCCTCATAGGTCACCTCGCAGAGGCGCCGCGCCTTCACCCCGACATCGCCGACATAGAACATGCGATTGGTGTCGCCATGCCAGCCGTCCAGGATGGTCGTGACGTCGATGTTGAGGATGTCGCCGTTGAGGAGCTTCTTGTCGCCCGGGATGCCGTGGCAGACCACGTGGTTGATCGAGGTGCAGATCGATTTGGGGAAGCCGCGATAGTTGAGCGGCGCGGGGATCGCGCCATGGCTGACGATGAAATCGTGGCAAAGGCGGTCGAGCTCGCCCGTGGTCACCCCCGGCACCACATGCGGGGCGATGAAGTCGAGCGTCTCCGCCGCCAGGAGACCGGCCTTGCGCATGCCGGCGAAATCCTCGGGCCCGTGGAGCTTGATTCGACGCTCTTCATGGCGCCAGTCATGGGCAATATCGTTCGGGGTCATCGAGCGCGTTTCTGGAGCTGGAGCTGGGGCGGGCCGTCGCCGGCGAAGGGCCCCCCACGCGGATCGCCCGGGATGAGGCGCGGGGGAGCAGCAATTCCTGCCCCAATTAATGGCGACGGGGCCGGATTTGCAAGTGTTCGGCCTCCCCGGCTCGCGCAAGCCCGGCCTGCGCCCGCCTCAAACTTCATCCACCCCGGTGGATTCGGCGGGTTTCGACCCCATATTTTGAATGGTTTCCGACGACATCGCCGAGGCGGTGGCCGGCCTTGCGTTGCGGTCGGCCTGCCGCCATTGCTAGTCTTGAATGTTTTCCGCGATTCTCAAGGCGTTGGCGCCCGGGTCGCGCGATTTGGCTGGCCTGGATCATCATCGAAGGTTGCTGTCATGCGGTTGCGGTTTCCGGCTCTGGCGCTCCTGTTGCTGCTCACCGGCTGCTCGGCTTTCCACACGCCCGATTGGGCGCGCAGCGAAACCAGCGGCAGCGGCGAAGGCAGCGTGGCCGCGCCGGCCGACGATCTGGGATCCTGCCAGGAGCAGGCGCGCGCCGTGATCCGGCGGGACGAGGCGATCGACCAGGACATCAACAACCAGGACACCAACAGCGACCTGGCGCAGGGGATCGGCGACCTGAACAAGAATCTGGGCGAGTACAACAGCAAGAACCGCTACGACCGGATGGTCGACGATTGCATGCGGGCGCGCGGTTACGATGCGCAGAACCCGAACGTGAAGCCGGTCCAGGTCGAGCAGCAGGGCGGTGCCGCCGCCGCGCCGGCGACGGCAGCACCCGAGCCCGCCCCCGAACTCACCCCGGCCCCTCCCTCGGCGATCAATCCCAACCTGCCCACCTATCCCTGACCGGGTCTCCCGAACCCTCGCCGCCGTCCACCCTGTCGAGCGCCATGCCCCAACCCCCGGACCCCGCCGCGACCGCGGCCGTTCTCATCATCGGCAACGAGATCCTGTCGGGCCGTACCCAGGACGTGAATCTGGCCTATCTGGCGAAGGAACTGGCGGCGATCGGCATTCCCGTGCGCGAGGCGCGCGTCGTGCCCGACATCGAGGACGAGATCGTCGCGGCGGTGAACGCGGCCCGCGCCCGCTATACCTATGTCTTCACCACCGGCGGGATCGGCCCGACCCATGACGACATCACCTCGGGCTGCGTCGCCAAGGCGTTCGGCGTCGAGCTGGTCCTGGACCCCGAGGCGGTGGCGCTGCTGCGCCGCCACTATACGGGCGACCAGCTCAATCCCGCGCGGCTGCGGATGGCGACCGTGCCCAAGGGCAGCCGGCTGATCGAGAACCCGGTCTCGACGGCGCCCGGCTTCCAGATCGGCAATGTCTATGTGCTGGCGGGCGTGCCGGCCATCATGCGGGCCATGTTCGACGGGCTCAAAGGCGGGCTCAAGGGCGGCCGCCCGGTCGCCTCGCGCACGGTCAGCACCTATCTGGGCGAGGGTGCGATCGCCGAGGCGCTGGGGGCGCTGCAGTCGCGCCACCCCACGGTCGATATCGGCAGCTATCCGTTCTTCCGGCGCGGCAAGTTCGGCACCAGCCTGGTGGCGCGCGGCACCGACGAGGCCGAGCTCGACCGGGTGGCCGAGGGGCTGCGGGCCCTGATCCGCGACCACGGCGCCGATCCCTACGAAGGCGAGATCGCCTGACCCCGCGGGCGGGCCTCAGCCCGCCGCCGCGGCCGGCGGTTCGGCCGTGCCGCGTGTCTGCCGCAGGAAATTCTTCGCCAGCGCGTGATAGACGCCCTCGGGGCAGACCAGCCGCGACAAGCTCGAGGCGATCAGCGCCGTCGCCATCAGCGGCACCATCATCGCGTGATTATCCGTCATCTCGGTCACGATGACGAAGGCCGTGATCGGCGCCTGCACCACGCCGGCGAAATAGGCGACCATGCCGAGCAGGACCATGGCGCCGACCGGAACGCCCGGAAAGATCGCGCTCAGATTGAGCCCGACACCGCCGCCGATGGCGAGCGAAGGCGAGAAGATGCCGCCCGGAATGCCGCTGATCGAGGTCAGGCTGGTGGCGGCGAACTTGAGCAGGCCGAAGCTCCAGGGCAGCGCCGCCCCGCTGGCCAGCACGGATTCGATCTGCTCGTAGCCCGTGCCGAAGGTCGTGCCCCCGGCGGCGAGGCCGCAGACGGCGACGCCCAGGCCGCACAGGATCGCGAACGGCACCGGCCACCGCTTGATCCAGCGGCCCGCCTTCCCGGGCAGGCCGCCGGCGACCAGGATCAGGATCCGGCTGAAGACCCCGCCCGCCAGGCCGCCGATGGCGCCGCAGACGGGCACGGCGAGCCAGTCCGCACTCGTGCCGAGCGTGGCCGAGGTGGTGCCGAAATAGGTGTAGTCGCCGACGAGCGCCATCGAGGTGAGGCCGGCCGCGATCACGCCGCCGATGATGAGCCCGCTGGTGCGCACCTCGAAGGCGCGGCTCATCTCCTCGATCCCGAACACGATGCCGGCCAAGGGCGTGTTGAAGGCGGCGGCGACGCCGGCCGCCGCGCCCGCCAGGATCAGCCCCGGCTGGCGCCGCGGCGAGAACCGCCCCAGCGCGAACATGATGGAGGCGCCGACCTGGACCGTCGGCCCCTCGCGGCCGGCCGAGGCGCCGCAGAGCAGGCCCAGCAGGGTCAGCAGGATCTTGCCGATGGCGATGCGGATCGAGACCAGCCGGTGACGCAGCCCATGGTCCCTGAGCTGGCGCGCCGCGATCGCCTGGGGGATGCCGCTGCCTTGCGAGTTCGGGAAGAAACGGCGGGTCAGATAGACCGAGAGCCCGAAGCCCAGCGGCGTCACGACGAGGGAGGCGTAGTGCCAGTGAAGCAGCAGGTGATGGAAGGCCTGCTGCGCCCGGTCCGCCAGCAGCGCCAGCATGACCGCGGCCGCGCCGACCACGACCCCGCCCAGCACGAACAGCGCGCGCCGCTGCCAGCGGGCGGAATGGACTTTCAGGCGGCGCGTGTGGCGGGAGGAGAGCAGGGACAAGGCGGAGGCCGTCGAGCGGTCGGAAAGGAACGGCTATCTTGGCCCGATCCCGGGCTCGATCCAACCCGGTTCGGCCCGGGCAACGTCCCGCTGAGTGCAAGGCTCCCCTGCGGTACCCGTCGGGCTCGGGCCTCACAACGCGGCTGGGGCCTCAGCCCCAACAGGCGCAATTGGCCTTCCGGCCGCGGGCTTCGCTAGAATCGGACCGTGGCGCGAGGATCGAGTGGAGGTGACGGTGCCGGAGACGGGTTCGCGAACGCGCGTGGCGCTGCTGTCGCACTGCCTCGCCAACCAGAACGCCAAGGTCGACGAATATGCGCTCTGTCCGGGCGTGGTGAGCCCCGTCGTCGCCATCCTCAAGGAGTTCGGCTATGCGATCCAGCAGATGCCTTGCCCGGAGATGGCCTTCCTCGGCGTCAATCGCTGGTGGCAGGTGAAGGAGCAGTACGACACGCCGGGCTTCCGCCGCCATTGCCGGAACCTCGCTTTTTCGGTGGCCGAGCTGCTCGAGGCGCGGGTGGCGAGGGGCTGCGAGGATCTGGTGCTGGTCGGGGTCGACGGCAGCGGCTCGAGCGCCGTGACCTTCACCGGCATCGGGCCGGCCTGGGGCGGGCGGCCCGAGGACATGAGCTGGGAAGTGGTGCCCGGCAAGGGCGTCTGGATCGAGGAGCTGGAGCAGGTGCTGGCCGAGCGCGGGCTTCCGGTGCCGCGCGGCTTCGGCGTGGCGATGGAGCTGCCGGGCTTCACCATGGAGAAGGCGATGGCCGAGTTCCGGGGTTTCCTCGCCGCCGGCCGAGCGGGGCTCGATGCGCAACAATGATCCGCGCTCGCGCTGCATCGCGATCCTGCCCGACCTCCTGGTGAACGCCCATCTGCTGGAGAAGGGCGATGGGCGGCGGGCGCCGCTGGAGCAGGCCCTCGCGATCCTCGAGCAGGCCGGCTTCGGCTTCCACCAGCTGCCGCCCGACGATCTGCCGGTCGACCGCGCCCGCGCCTCGATCGATTTCGCGCTCGACCAGATCGCCGACTATCTCAAGCATGGCTATCGCTTCCTGCGGATCGATCTGGGCGGCGTGACCGGGCCGCCGGCCTGGCAGCCCTATCTCGAGCGGGAGCTCGATCGCCGCGCCCTCGCCGGCATCGAGACCTGGCGCCTGACGCTCGATCCCGCAGGCCTGCGGGGTCTGGCGGGCCGGGCCGCCGCGATCCGCCAGAGCGCGCAGGCCGCCTCGCCCCTCTAGGGTCCCCGAGATCCGTTCCCCTTCCGCCTTGTGCCGGGGGCGGGCGGGCGACTAGCCTCGGGCCCGTCTGCCCGAGGATGGACCCCAGGCCCGCTTGGCGAAACTGGTAGACGCAAGGGACTTAAAATCCCTAAGCCCGCGAGGGCTGTGCCGGTTCGAGTCCGGCAGCGGGCACCATCTCCCTCACCCCACGGGCCGCCCGCGATCGACATTGTCGTCCGACAACCGAGGCTGTGCGACCATAACGCATTCGAAATCGGAAGAAGAGCCATGCGCGCCTCGTCGCCGATCTTAAAAGGAGTCAATTAACGGCGCGAAACATTGGCTGTAGAGTGTCCTTCATCGATTTCCGCATCACGCCCGCCCATGCCCGAATCCCTCCCCAGCTCGGGCGACCAGCAGTTCGCCACGGTCCGCAATCCCCGGCTGCGCCTTCTCATCCCGCTGGTCGTCGCCATCGCCTTCCTGATGGAGCAGCTGGATTCGACGATCATCACCACGGCCATCCCGGAGATGGCGCGCAGCCTGGGCACGACGCCGCTGCGCATGAACCTGGCCGTCACGACCTATGTGCTGACGCTGGCGGTCTTCATTCCGGTCAGCGGCTGGTTCGCGGACCGGTTCGGCGCGCGCCGGATCTTCGTGCTGGCACTGGCGGTCTTCACCCTCGGCTCCTGCCTTTGCGGCCTCGCCGACAGCTTCGCGATGCTGGTGGTGACGCGCGGGCTCCAGGGGCTGGGCGGGGCGATGATGACGCCGGTGGGCCGCCTGATCCTGCTGCGCAGCTTCCCGCGCGACCAGTTCTTCACCGCCATGATCTATATGAGCCTGCCGGCGCTGATCGGCCCCGTGATCGGCCCGCTCCTGGGCGGCGTCATCACCACCTACGTCTCCTGGCGCTGGATCTTCTACATCAACATCCCCTTCGGCTTGCTCGGCATCCTGCTGGCGCTGCGCTTCGTCGAGGATGTTCGCGGCGATCGCCATGTGGCGTTCGATTTCCCGGGGTTCCTGATGGTCGGGATCGGCGTGGCGTTGCTGCAGTACGGCATCGAGAATGTCGGCCGGCCCACCATCTCCTATCCCGCCATCGCCGGCGTGCTGGTCGCGGCGGTGCTGTTCCTGCTGGTCTTCTGGCGCTATGCGCGCAGGGTGGATGCGCCGGCGGTGGACCTGACCCTGTTCCGCATCCGCTCGTTCCGCATCGGCACGCTGGCCGGCGGTCTCGCCCGCATCGGCATGAACGGCGTGCCCTACCTGCTGCCCTTGATGCTGCAGGTCGGCTTCGGCATGAGCCCCGTCAAATCCGGCGTGCTGACCTTCGTCACCAGCTTCGGCGCGCTCCTGATGCGTCCCATCTCGACGGTCATGCTGCGGACCCTGGGCTTCGATCGGCTTCTGTTCTGGAGCGCGTTGCTGGGCGCGGGCATCGTCGCCGCCTTCGGCTTCATCGAGGCCGGCACGGCCGACTGGATCACCGTGATCGTCATCGCGTTGTTCGGCCTGATGCGCTCGGCGCAGTTCATGACCTCGAACACGCTCTCCTATGCCGAGATGCCGTCCGACAAGCTCAGCCGCGCGACCAGCCTCGGCGGCGTGCTGCAGCAGCTCACGGTCAGCTTCGGCGTCTCGCTGAGCGCGATGATCCTGGGCCTGCTCACCTGGGGCGGCCAGCCGCTGACGCCCGAGCGCTTCCACGAAGCCTTCCTGCTCATGGCGCTCATCCCGCTGCTGGCGCTGCCGGGCTTCCTCCTGCTGCGGCCGGAGGACGGCATGGAGGTCAGCGGCCACCGTCGCCGGAAGAAGTCCAACTAGGCGGCCTCGGGCGACGAGGCCGCCGGTGGTGGGCGCGTTATCCCGAGATCCCGTCCAGCCATTTGTTCAGCCAGGCGTCGTAATTGCCGGCATAGGCCTGCTGGTCGATCAGGACCTGCTGCTTCAGGTTCTCCGCCCGGCCCGGATCGACGCGGGCGAGCTCGGGCGGCAGCATTGCCGAGGCCGCGGGATTGGCGCAGCCATTGCCCATGATCTTGAACACCTCGATCTGGCGCTCGGGAATCTGGGTCGAGGCGATGAATTTCTGCGCCGCCGCGACATGCTGCGAGCCCTTCGGGATGGTCCAGGAGGAGGCGCTGAGCGCGCCCTGGTTCCAGGTCCAGGTCACCTTGCCCTTGGTGTCGCGGTCGAGCACGCTCGCGCGCGTGTGCCAGAGCGCCCCCATCGCGATCTCGCCCGTGAGCAGCATCTGCTGGCTGTCGGCGCCGCTCTCGAAATAGATGATGTTGTCGCCGAGCTTGCGGGCGGCCTTGATGGCGCGGTCGATATCGAGCGGATAGAGCTTCTCGGGCGCCACCCCGTCGCCCAGCAGCACCGCCTCCCAGGCGCCGATGCCGTATTTCCAGATGGCGCGCTTGCCCGGATATTTCTCGAGGTTGAAGAAATCCACCCAGGTCTTGGGCGGTTCGGCGCCGGTCTTGGCGGTGTCGTAGGTGACGACGGTGCTGTAGGTGTAGTTGCAGATGCCGAACTCCAGCGCATAGCCGGGCTGCACCTTCGTCTTGTCGACGACCGAGTAGTCGATCGGCTCCAGCAGGCCCTGCCGGCCCAGATCGATCGCCATGAAGACCTCGATCTCGGCCACGTCCCAGATGACATGCTTCTCGTCGACCTGGGAGCGGATATTGCCCGGCATGGGGCCGCTGCCGTCGATCTTGACCCCGATGCCGGTGTCGGCGGTGAAGGGCTTGCCCCAGCCTTCGCCTTCCGCGTGCTCCGCATCGCCGCCCCAGTTGGCGATCACGATCTCCTCCGCGGCGGCGGCGCTGCGCGCCAAGCCCAGCGCCGCCGGCGCGATGCCGAGCAGCGCGCAGGTCTCGATGAAACGGCGCCGGCTGATCCGGCCGTTGCGATAGGCGTGGGCGATCTCGAGCGCCTGCAGGTTCCGATCGTTCTTCATCTGGCCCTCCCAGCCGGTTTTGTCTGTTTGCGGGACCCGACGGCGCCGGGTCGAACGGCCTCTTGTCGTGAGCGGGATGCGAGCGCTCGCCCGCTCAGACCATGATCTCGCCCCCGCTCGCCACGACCGTCTCGCCGGTCATGAACTGGTTGCGCTGCGAGGCGAGGAACGCCACCACCTCGGCGATCTGCTCGGGCGTGGCCGCCCTGCCGACGGGAATGCGCTGGATCGCGCGCGGCAGCCAGCCCTGTTCCCGGGCCCGTTCCGTGGCGATCGAGCCGGGGCTGACGCCGTTCACCAGCACGCCCTTGCCGGCGAGCTCCAGCGCGAAGGTCTTCACCAGGCTGCGGATCGCGGCCTTCGAGGCGGCGTAATGCGGATAGAGCGGCTTCGGGATGTAGGAATCCGTCGAGGAGATGCAGACGACCCGCCCATAATTCTGCGCCGCCATGGCGCCCATGAAGGCGCGGGTGGTGAAGAACACGCTCTTGAGGTTGGTGTCGAACATCCGGTCCCACGAAGCCTCGGTGATCTCCATCGTGCCTTCGAAGGGATAGATGCCGGCATTGTTGACGAGGATGTCGCACCGCCCGGACTGGGCGAGGATCGCGTCGCGGGTGGCGAGGATATCGGCCTCGCGCGTGACATCGGCGACATGCGCCCGGGCCTGAGGGCCCAGCTTCGCCGTGGTGGCCTGCAGCCGCTCGCGATCGAGGTCGAGGAGATGGACGAAGGCGCCGCGCGAGACGAAGAGCTGGCTGATCGCCGCGCCCAGCCCTTGCGCGGCGCCGGTGACCACCGCCACCTGATTGTCGAAACGCTCGAACGTCATGTCGCCCGATTTCGCTGTTGCGACAGTAAGGCGCCGCCGCGTCGCGGCTCTCCATACCCCGCTCGGGGTATCCGTGACGATCGGGCCGCTGGCATACTGCCGCGACGGATCGGCAGCGCGATTGAACCGGTTTCAACGAGGCGCCGCCGGCCGGCCATGCGCATCGCGGGAGGTTCGAGTGACGAATGTCGGTTTGACACCGGGCGGAAGCTTCGACCCCACCAAGATCGGACCGATCGAGCTGCCTTTCAGCGAGGCCGAGTATCGCTCCCGCATCGCGAAGGTGTGCGAGATGATGCGCGAGCGCGGGATCGACCTGCTCTGGGTCACCACGCCCGACGCCGTCTGCTGGCTCCATGGCTATTTCACGAGCTGGTACAAGGCGAACTCGCCCATGCGCTATCCGCAATGCTACGGGACGGCGATCCATGCCGGCTCGGGTCGGATCATCCATTTCGACAATCCGACCGAGATGCCGGTGATGACGCGGACCTCCATCTGCAAGGACAGCCGCTGGTTGCCGGATCGCCGGGCGGCGCCGAACATCCGCTTCATCACGGAACAGCTGGCGAAGGAGGGATGGCTCCAGGGCACGGTCGGAATGGAATTCTGGAGCTACATCCCGAACCGCGCGATCAGCACGATGTTCGAGGGCGCCTTCCGTGCCGCCGGCTGCGAGGTGGTCGATGGCAGCGCCCTGCTGCGCCGCGCGCGCCGGGCGAAGTCGGCGCAGGAGATCGCCTATATCGAGAAGGCGGTCGAGATCTGCGACATCGGCCATAAGACGATCCAGAAGGAGCTACGGCCCGGCATTACCGAGCTCGATCTCTTCGGCGCCGTGACCCACGCGATGATGAAGGCGGGCGGCGAGTTCCCGGCTCTCATCCCGATCTTCAACGCGGCCCCGGTGATCGACGGCGTTCCCCAGCAGATCGGTCACAGCATGGCCAGCACCAAGGTGATCGAGGCCGGGGAGCTCCTGGTTGCCGATCTCTGCGGCGTCTACCACCGCTATCACGGCAACGCGATGCGGGGCTTTCTGCTGGGCGATCCTCCCAACAGCCTGATGGAGCGCTATCGCCTCGCGGCCGGCGTCTATGAGGTGATCAGGGCCGAGCTCAAGGCGGGCATGACCGTGCGCGAGGTCAATCGCCGCCTGCGCCGCTATTACGACGAGGTCGGCCTCTGGTCCGAGACGGGCGGCTGGGCGCTGGGCTACGAGCTGGGATTGAGCCTGCCGCCCGACTGGGTCGGCGATTTCTACTTCAATCTCGGCGACGACGAGTTCCTGGACCGCGTCTTCGAGGACGGCATGGTGACCAACTTCGAAAGCCTGTTCGACACGGCGCTCATCGACACCGTCGTCTGGCGCAAGGATGGCTGTCGCCTGCTGTCGAAGATGCCGCTCGACCTGATCGTCGTCGGCTAGGCTTCGCCCCGGATCGCCTCACCGGCTTCACGCGACCGGAACCTTGTGGGGTTCCGTGACGAAGAGCTTGTTCCCGTCCGGATCGTAGAAGGCGCGGAACCGGTAATGGGTTCCGCTCGCATGCCGCCAGGTTCCGATCTGGGCGGCGACCCATTCGACCTTGCCCTCGAGCGCGGCCATCGCTTCGTCGAGATCCTCGACCTCGAAGGCGATGGAATCGAGGCCCGGCGGATTCTGCGCGCCCGTGGCCGCGCGCCGCGGCGCAGGCTGGCCGAGCTCCGTCTTCAGGACATAAAGGGTGAGATTGCCGAGGTCGATGGCGGCCCAGCTCTGTCCGGGCGCGTAGGGGAGGAAGAAATCCAGGCCCAGGATGCCATGATAGAAATCGACCAGCCGTCCCACATCCCTGGTCACGATATCCATGTTGTCGATCCGCTTGAGCTTCAGCATGGCTGCATTCCTTGATCTCGGAGGGAAGGGGGTCGGGCGCGCACCATAGCGCTTGGCCGGCCGGTCCCCGAATCCCGTCGGCGGCGGCGGATGCCCGCCTCTTACGGAAATTTAAAGTTGCTGCGGCCCTAATGATGTCGGTGCCCGGACCGGCCACCGATAGATTAAGTCGCTAATTTTACTGGTAAAATTCAAACCCTGCGAGACCAGGACGCAAGGCTTGCCGAGGGAGCGCGGGGACGCTATTCCCAAGCTTCGACAGGGAGATGACAGTCAATGGTGACACCGCGCGACAGACTGATCGGGCTGGGCGAACCCGCTCCCTGGTTCGAGGCGCAGACGACGTTCAATGCGCGCTTCGCCATGGCGAGCCTGGGCGGGCGTTTCGTGGCGCTGGTCTTTCTCGGCAAGGCCGAGGTCCCTTTATGCCGCGCCTTCCTGGAGCAGATGGCGGCCGCGCGACTGGCCGACAATGACGAGCTCTGCGTGCGGTTCGCCGTGACCCTGGTGGCGGAGGACCAGGCCGATCCGCTGGTTACGGCGGCCTTTCCCAAATCGCGGGTTTTCCTCGACGGCGATGGCCATGTGTCGGCGCTTTATGGCGCGCTGGGCCGGCGCAACGAGAACGGGGATCACGGCTATCGTCCGCATTGGCTGATCCTCGATCCCATGCTGCGCGTCTATGCGCGCGGCGGCATCGAACGGCCGGAGGCCTTCATCGCCGCCGTCAAGGCGCTGCCCTCGCCGGCCGATCACGCGCAGGCCGGCGTGGAGCTCTGGGCGCCGGTCCTGCTGGTGCCGCGGGTGTTGGAGCCGGACCTCTGCCGGACGCTGATCGGCGTCTATGAGAACGGTCAGCCGGCCGTGTCCGGCTTCATGCGCACCGAGAACGGGAAGACCGTCGGCAAGCTCGATCCCAACTTCAAGCGGCGCAGCGACGTGACGATCCAGGATCCGGCCTTGCGCAACGCGGTGGTGCATCGCATCCATGACCGCCTCGCGCCCGAGATCAAGAAGGCCTTCCAGTTCAAGGTCACCCGGATCGAGCGCTACATCGTCGCCTGCTACAGCGGCGAGGATGCGGGGTTCTTCAGGGCCCATCGCGACAACACGACCGCCGGCACCGCGCATCGCCGCTTCGCCGTCACGATCAACCTCAATGCCGAAGACTATGACGGTGGCGAGCTGCGCTTCCCCGAATTCGGCCAGCGGCGCTACAAGGCGCCCACCGGGGGTGCCGTCGTGTTTTCCTGCTCGCTGCTGCACGAGGCCCTGCCCGTGACGCGCGGCCTGCGCTACGCGACCCTGCCGTTCCTCTATGACGATGAGGCGGCGGCTGTCCGCGAGGCCAACCGGCATCTCCTCGAGCACAAGCAGCAGCCTGGGGCCGACGGCGAGCAGGCGGCGCTGCCGGCCGATATCGACAGCGAATATTGAAGGGCGGCACGAGCCAAGCTCCGCGGATGCGGAGCGAGGCCCGCCGCGCCGCTGCTTCGACCGGACGCCGCTTACGCCAGATTCTTGGCGAAGAACGCCGCCGTGCGCCCATCCGCCTGTTCGGCGAGCTTGGGCACGCGCGCGCTGCCGCTGTGGCGCGCAAAGGCGTGGTCGGCGTCGTAATCGTAGATCGTCACCAGCGGATTGTTGTTCAGCGCCCCATGCACCTTCGCCTGGGCCTCGGGCGGCACGAACTTGTCCTGCTTGGCGATATGCATGAGCAGCGGCTTCTTGACGCCGCCCTTCTCGCCGAGCAGGCCGTCGAGGCCGACGCCGTAATAGGAGACCGTGGCGTCGCTGTCGCTGCGGGCGGCGGTGAGGAAGGCGAGGCGGCCGCCCAGGCAATAGCCGACGGCGCCGACCTTCTTGCAGCCCTTCGCGCGCAACGCCGCGATGGTCGCCTTGATGTCGTCGATGCTCTTGTTCTGATCGAGCTTCTGCATGTAGTCGATGCCCTGCTGGAACTGCGCCGGCACGTCGGCGTCGAGCTCCACGCCCGGCTTCAGGCGCCAGAACAGGTCGGGCGCTGCCGCCAGGTAGCCTTGTTTCGCCCAAGCGTCGGCCATGGCCCGGATGCCCGGGTTGATGCCGAATATCTCCTGGATGACGACGATGCCGGCCTTGGGCTGGCCGGAGGGGGTGGCGAGATAGGCGCTCATCTTGCCGGCGCCATCGGCGGCGGCGATGTCGATCTTCTGGCCCATGACGGGGCTCCTTTGTCGCTGTCGGCGGGAGAAATGGGGATCGGGCGGCGTTGCCGAATCTGGCACCGCCGCCCGATCGATTTCAAGCCTGGCGATTTCAAGCCCGGCGATATCAGGCTTTGCAGAAGGCGAGCAGATCCGCGTTGACCTGGTCCTTCAGGGTCGTGCACATCCCATGCGGCGCGCCCTTGTAGACCTTCAGTTCCGCGTTCTTCACGATCTTCGCGGAAAGCAGGGCGGAATCGGCGATCGGGACGATCTGGTCGTCGTCGCCATGCAGGATGAGGGTCGGCTTGTCGATTTTCTTGAGATCTTCCGTCAGGTCGGTCTCGGAGAAGGCCTTGATGCAGAAATAAGAAGCGGGGAAGCCCGCCATCATGCCCTGGAGCCAGAAGGATTCGCGCACGCCCTCCGACACCTTGGCACCCGGCCGGTTATAGCCGTAGAAGGGCATGCTGAGATCCTTCCAGAACTGGGAGCGGTCGGCCTGGACGCTGGCGCGAAGCCCGTCGAAGACCTCGATCGGCAGGCCGCCGGGATTGGCGGGTGTCTTGAGCATGAGCGGCGGGATGGCACCGATCAGCACGGCCTTGGCCACGCGCTTCGTGCCGTGTCTTCCGATATAGCGGGCGACCTCGCCGCCGCCGGTGGAATGGCCGACATGGATGGCATTCTTCAGGTCGAGATGATCGACCAGCGTCGCCAGATCGTCGGCATAGGTGTTGAGGTCGTTGCCTTCCCAGGGCTGGCTCGACCGGCCATGGCCGCGGCGGTCATGGGCGATGCAACGATAGCCATGCGAGGCCAGGAAGAACATCTGGTCCTCGAACGCATCGGCGCTGAGCGGCCAGCCGTGGCTGAAGACGACCGGCTGACCCTTGCCCCAGTCCTTGTAATAGATCTGCGTGCCGTCCTTGGTGGTGACGTAGCTCATGTTCTGTCTCCCGCTGTTGCTCTTGGGGGATTTCGGCGTGGGTTCCGGAATCGAATTCTCGGCCAGGGCCGCCATCGGCAGCGAGGCCGTCAGAGGTCCCGCAACCGCGGCGCCGGCCGTCCATCGCAGCAGGTCGCGGCGGCTGGGCCCGTCCTCGGCGACCGGTTCGTCGATACTCGTCATGGGCAGGTTCCCTTGAATGAGGGCGCAATCCTGTCGCCCGTCGACGACAATCGATAGGAGAAAAATGCGGGCTTTGTGATGTCCGAGCCCTGAACTCCCGGTGAAGCCAGCGCAGATGACGGCCCGTTCATGCTCGCCGAACCGGATCGGCGGTTGCCTCGCCGGCGGTCCTTTCGCGGGGCCGTCAGAGAAAGCTGGCGCGGACCAGGAAATTCCAGAGCGAGATGCGGGACTCTTCGTAGATCAAGGCATCATGCAGAACGCCGTCGGCCTCGAACAGACCGACATTGGTCGACCCGCGCAGCTTCTGACGGCAACGATCCCGCGCATCCGTTTCGTGATTGGAGTCGAACCAGAGATCGCGTTTTGACATGATGACGAGGGTGGGTATCTTGTCGGCCCGCTGCGGCGCGAAGCGGCAAGGGGCTCCGATCGCGAAGCGTCCGGACAGCGCCGGATCGGCGAAGGCCAGCACCGCGTCGCCGCCCTCGTCGAAACCGCCCGCGAAGATATGCGCCTTGTCGGCCCAGGGCGCTTCCAGCACCTGGCGCAGCGCATAGGCCAGTTCCTCCATCCGCCATTGCTGGATCTGCGCCAAGGGGGCGTCGAAATCGCGCATCTGGGCCTTGGCGTCGCAGCCGGACGGCCGGTCGTGGCGGGCGAAGCTGTCCGGTGCGATCACGATATAGCCGAACTCCGCGAGCGTGCTGCCCTGGTTGCGGATGTCGGCGAGATCGTCCGAGCGCGCGCAGCCATGGAGATGGATCACGACCGGCAACGGATCGGCGGCATGGAGGGCGAGGTAATGGCGGATATAGGGTTGATCCATCGCCCCGCTGATGACGCGCAGATTGAGATCGCTGTCCTCGTAGCGCAGATAGACCTGCGCGTGGTTCCAGGTTTGCGTCAGATCGAGATCCTGCGACTGGCGCAGCGGCGGCGAGGTGACGGCGGGCGCGAGAACGACAGTCTCCGCCGCGGCTCCGTCCGCGGCGCGGGCCCCGGGGATCGGTCCGGGTTCCGTGACGGCGAAGCCGGCCAGTGCCAAGACAGCGAGGGCGGCAGCGGGCCGCATGGCCCCATGCTAGAGCGCTTGCCGACCGGGGGAAATCAGGAAGCGGCCGGGATCGCAATTTCCACGGTATGCGCGACTCCGCCGGCGTGCCGGCCGGGGGCGATGGCCGGTGGCAGCGGCTCAGGCGGCGGTCTTCTCGCAGGCCCGATCCAGCAGCCGGTGCATGAAGCGCTCGCACTGGGCCAGTTGGTCGAGGCTGACCCACTCGTCGGGCTTGTGGGCCTGGGCGATGCTGCCGGGCCCGCAGATGATGGTCGGCCATCCGGCCTGCTGGAACAGCCCGGCTTCGGTACCGAAGGCCACCTTGCGCACCATGTTGGCGCCGGCGAGCTTCTTGGCGAGCACCACGAGATCGGCTTCCTCCGGCATGTCGAGCCCGGGGAAGGCGGAGATCTCCTCGAAGCTGATGCCGGTGTCGGGGGAGACGGCATGCATGGCGGGCAGCAGCTCCCGATCGACGAAGGCCTGGAGCTCGCCGAACATCGCCTCGGGATCGACACCGCCGATATAGCGGAACTCGAAATCGAAGTAACAGTCCTTGGGCACGATGTTGAGCGCCGTGCCGCCATGGATCACGCCGGTATGCACGGTCGTGTGGGCCACGTCATAGGCCTCGTCGAACGGCCCGTCCTTGGCGCAGCGCTGGCCCATGCGCTTGAGGAAGGCGATCATCTCGGCCGCATATTCGATCGCATTGACGCCCTTGGGTGCCAGCGAGGAGTGGGCCTCGAGGCCGCGCACCCGGGCGCGCACGCTCTTCTTGCCCTTGTGCGCGACGATCACCTTCATGTCGGTCGGCTCGCCGATGATGACGGCCGACGGCTTGACCGGGAAATCCTTGAGGAGCGCGATCAGCCGGCGCACGCCGACGCAGCCGACTTCCTCGTCATAGGAGAAGATCAGATGGATCGGCTGCTGCAGCGGCCGCGCCAGGAACTCCGGCACCATGGCGAGCGTGATCGCCAGGAAGCTCTTCATGTCGCTGGTGCCCCGGCCATAGAGCCGGCCGTCGCGCTCGGCGACGGTCCAGGGGTCGCTGCTCCATTCCTGGCCGTCGATCGGGACCACGTCGGTATGGCCCGAGAGCGCGATGCCGGGCCGGTCGGTCGGCCCCAGCGTGGCGTAGAGATTGGCCTTCTTGCCGCTTTCGTCGAACACCATCTGCGAGGTGACGCCGTGGGACGCCAGGTAGTCGCGGATGAAGTCGATGATCTGGAGATTGGAATTGCGGCTCGTGGTGTCGAAGGCCACAAGCTTGCGGATCATGTCCAGGCTGCGCGAAGTGGGCGACAAGATGCGGTTCCGTAACGGCCGGGGAAACCCCCATCATAGGGCAGGGGGGCGGCCCAAGCCAAGGATGGCCCCCCGACCGAGGATCGGGCAAAGACGCATTTCCCGGGCATTTTCCGGGATTGGGCTATAGTCGGCCGATGCGCGAGCGCAGCTTGGACGATCTCTGGACGAGCCGGGAGCCGCTCTCGGGCGCGGCACCGCTGGTGCTGGATTCCCCCCACAGCGGGAGGGTCTATCCCGAGGATTTCGGCTATGCCGCGCCGTTCGAGGCGCTGCGCCGGACCGAGGATGCCTATGTGGATCGGCTGTTCGAGGGGGCGGCGCGGCGGGGGGCCGGGTTCCTCGCGGCGCTCTTCCCGCGCAGCTATGTCGACCCCAACCGGCATGAGACCGAGATCGATCCGCTGCTGCTGGCCGATCCCTGGCCGGGCGAGATCAGGCCCTCGGAGCGGGCCGAGAAAGGCCTGGGGGTGGTGCGCCGCCTCATCGGGCCGCGGCTCGCGGTCTATGACCGGCTTCTCCCGTCGGCCGAGATCCTGTCGCGGATCGAGCGCTATCACCGGCCCTATCATGAGCAACTGCAGGCGATGCTCGACGCGACGCATGCCCGCTTCGGGCAGGTCTGGCATCTCAACTGCCACTCGATGAAGGCGATGGGACGCGGCCGCAACGGCGCGCCGGCGCCGATCCGCGAGGATTTCGTGCTGGGCGATCTCGACGGCGAGAGCTGCGATCCCGCCTTCCGCGACCTGGTGGCGGAGGAACTGCGCGCGATGGGCTACAGCGTCGCGATCAACGCGCCCTTCCGCGGCGCCGAGCTGGTGACCCGCCATGGCCTGCCGGCGCAAGGGCGCCATTCGCTGCAGATGGAGATCAACCGCCGCCTTTATCTCGACGAGATGAGCGTGACGCTCCATGCGGGCTTCGACCGGCTGCGCGCCGACCTCGACCGGCTGGTCGCACGCATCGTCGATTTCACCGCCAGCGAGGCGGAAGCGGCGGAATAGGCCGGCCCCTCCGCTCTCGTCAGATCACGAACTGCTCGCTGAGGATCCGTTCCTCGAGATTGTGCTCGGGATCGAAGAGCAGGGTCAGCCGGTGCGTCTGGTCGACCCGCACGCTGACCTCGATCACGTCGCGAACCTCGGTCGAATCGGCGACGGCGCTGACGGGGCGCTTCTCGGGCTCGCAGATGTCGAACACTGTTTCCACCGTTTCCGGCAGCAGGGCGCCGCGCCAGCGGCGCGGGCGGAACGCGCTGATGGGCGTGAGCGCCAGCAGGTTCGAGCCCAAGGGCAGGATCGGCCCGTGGGCCGAGAGATTGTAGGCGGTGCTGCCGGCCGGCGTCGAAAGCAGCACGCCGTCGCAGATCAGCTCGCGCAGCCGCACCTTGCCGTCGACGCGGATCGCGAGCTTGGCGGTCTGGCGCGTCTCGCGCAGCAGCGAGACCTCGTTGATCGCGATCGCCTCGGTGATCCGGCCGTCGCGCGAGCGCGCCTTCATCTGCAACGGCCGCAGCGTGACCGGCTGGCTCCTGGCGATGCGCTCGGGCAGCCCGTCCTCGCCATACTGGTTCATCAGGAAGCCGATGGTGCCGCAATTCATGCCGTAGATCGGCACCTCGCGGTCGAGATAGCGGTGCAGCGTCTCCAGCATGAAACCGTCGCCCCCCAGCGCCACGATCACGCCGGCCCGTTCCGGATCGCTGGCCCCGTAGAGGCGGGTCAGGCGCTGATAGGCGCTGCGCGCTTCGGTCGTGTCGGCGGCGACGAAGGCGACGGTGCGGTCCTGAGCGGCGGTGCGGGCGGCGGCGGCGCGGTCTGACAAGGCCGTTCCTCGAGGGTTGCGGCGGCGCCTCACTATACCGGCAAGACCGGCGCTTGCCAGCCACCGGGCCTGCGCGGCAAAGTGCGGCCCTCGGGCGTGGAAATCTGTCGGATGAACCGCAAGATCGCCCCGAAGGGGAGCTTCGAATGACATCGCCTCGCATGGCACCTGCGGCACCGGTCCGGCCCGCCAGGCCTCTCTTGCTGCTGACCGGGCTGGTTATGGCCCTCATCTCGCTCGGGTCTTTGTCCGGCCGGGCCGACGATACGACGACCACCGACGACCGGCATGCGGAGTACTATTACCCGACGCCCGAGAGCAGCGAGATCTACAACGCGCGCGTCCAGACCCTGCCGGAAAGCGACCGCAGCCGCCGCATCGGCTTCGTGACGGCGCTCACCAAGCAGCTCCTGGAGCAGCGCTACGATCCGGGCTACGCCGTGTTCGCGAAAGGCGACAATGCCGAGAAGCTGATCATCGTGGCGCTCCAGGACGGCCGCTTCAACACGATCTACCGGTCGCGCGCGCTGCTGGCCAACCTCACCGCCATCGCGCGGCTGACGCCCTTCTTCCAGCAATATACCCTGGCCGACCTGTCGACCTTCCTCGACCTGATGAAGCTCCTCGGATTCGAGCAGGTGACGATCAGCGACGGCGCGCAGTTCGCGCACCAGATCGAGATCCGATAACGGGAGATCGCCGACCAGAGCGTTGCCGGCGGCGGATCCCGATCAGCCGCCGGTGACGCTCATATGGCGCGGCACGGCGGGGCCGCTATGCCGGCGGTCGATGATGAAATCGTGCCCCTTGGGCTTGCGCGCGATCGCCTCGCGGATCGCGGCCTCCAGCAGCGCGTCGTCGCCCGACTGCGCCCGCAAGGGCGCCCGGAGATCGGCGCTGTCCTCCTGGCCGAGGCACATATAGAGCATGCCGGTGCAGGTCACCCGGACCCGGTTGCAGCTCTCGCAGAAATTATGGGTCAAGGGCGTGATGAAGCCGAGCCGCCCGCTCGTCTCCTTGACGCGGACATAGCGCGCCGGCCCGCCGGTCCGGTAGTCGATGTCGTCGAGCGTCCAGCGCTGCGCCAGGTCGGCGCGCACCAGCGAGAGCGGCAGATACTGGTCGAGCCGGTTCTCGCCGCCGATATCGCCCATCGGCATGACCTCGATCAGGGTCAGGTCGAAACCCTCGGCGCCGCACCAGCCGATCAGCCGGTCGAATTCGCCGTCATTGACGCCCTTGAGCGCCACCGCGTTGATCTTGACCTGCAGGCCCGCGCGCTTGGCGGCCTCGAGCCCCTGCAGCACGACGGGCAGGCTGCCGCGCCGCGTGATCTCCGCGAACTTGCGCTCGTCCAGCGTGTCGATCGAGACATTGACCCGGCGTACGCCGAGATCCGCCAGCTCGGCCGCGTAGCGCGAGAGCTGGCTGCCGTTGGTGGTGACGGTCAGCTCCTCGAGCGCGCCGCTCGCGAGATGGCGGGACAGCGCACGGAAGAGCTGCATGATGCCGCGCCGGACCAGGGGCTCGCCGCCGGTCAGCCGCAGCTTCTTGACGCCGAGCCGCACGAAGGCGCTGCAGAGCCGGTCGAGCTCCTCCAGCGTCAGCACCTCGCGCTTGGGCAGGAACTCCATGTCCTCCGCCATGCAATAGACGCAGCGGAAGTCGCAGCGGTCGGTGACCGATACGCGCAGGTAACGGATATGTCGGCCGAACGGGTCGATCATCGTGAGCGCTCTCTCCATCGCCCAATATAGGCGCTTCCCAGCCGGATTTCGCCCCTGAATCAGGTAGGGATTAGTGCTTGGAAAGGCTGCAAAATAGGGCGGCGCCGAGGCCACGGCGCCAGTGCCGGGAAACATTGATCGGGCCAGGGGATTCCTGGACCTTGTCATCGGTTCCGTGGCAGTTTGCCGCCGCCGCGGGGCCCCTCAAGATCTCGTGATCGGGCCTCGGCGGCATCCAAAGCTTCCAAAGCGCGGGAAGGCTCGAATGGCTGAGAGAGCTGTGCTGTTCGTGGGCGGCTGCATGAGAAGCGGGACGACCCTGGTGCAGCGCATTCTCTGTGCGGCCCCCGGCGTGAACCCCGCCATCGCGGAATGCCAGTACCTGACCGATTTACTGGCTGCCCACAGGCAGGGCGAGAAGCGGTTCGAGCTGTTCCTGTCGGACTATTTCGAATCGGAAACGGCGTTCGAGGCCTTTGGCCGCGAGACCCTGCAGCGATTCCTTGCTGCGGTGTCGGCTCGATATCCGGAAGCCAGGCAGCTCGTCCTCAAGAATCCGGAGCTTGCCTATCACTTTTCGATCGCAGCGAAGCTGTTGCCGCAAGCGCGGTTCGTGCTGGTGGTGCGCGATCCCCGCGACATCATCGCGTCCATGCTTCAGGTCGCAGATCGTCAACGCGCCGCCGGCCTTTCCACGCCTCTGGTCGAGATGGGGCGCAACATGGAACGTCTCTCGGATATGGTGCTGGGCTACTACGCCGACAGCTACAGCAACGTGGCCCTGCTTCAAGGCCGGCTTCATGTCGTGCTCTACGAGCGGATCGCCCAAGGCGATCCGACTGCGATCGACGGGTTGCGCCGGTTTTCAGGCTTGGCGATTGATGGCCGGCCGGCCGATCTCGCGCCGCAAACCTGGCAACGCCAGAGGAGCGATCAATTTGTGGGGGCCTTCTGGTCTCCAGGCTGGCAGGAAGGGGTGAACAGCCCGCGCGTCGGTAGCCACAGGGCGCAGCTCGATCCCTCGGAGATCGCCGCGATCGAGCGGCAATGCGAGCGCTTCGGCCGCAGCTTCCAGTATTGGTAGGGACGTCGCGGCTCTGCGCGGCCGTTCCCGCCTCAGGGCGCCTTGCGGGTGATCAGCCGATAGGAGAGGGGCGGCAGGATCGGCTGCGCCGTCACATTGTCGAAGATGCCGCCCAGGTCCTGCTCATGCTCGGTGAAGAGCTCGAGGGCGAGGCCGTTCTCGAGGCAACCCGTGATCACGTCCGAGAGCTTGTGCTGGAACCAGTAGGTCGGCTTCGCCTTATAGGTTTCCTTGCCCCAGTAATCGAGGCCGGTCTCGTCACGGAAGGGATCGGCCTTGAAATAGGAGTGGCGCAGCTGGGGCTGCGGCTCGGGATCGCCCGGCTCGAACATGCCCATGATCGGGTGCTGCTCATGGATGAAGAGCTGCCCCTTGGGCTTGAGCAGCCGCGCCACGATCGCGAAGAATCCCTTCAGATCCGGCATCCAGCCGAGCGCGCCGATGGTGATGAGGGCCAGATCGAATTGAGCGTCGTAGGCGGCCGGGATGCGATAGACATCCGTCGCCAGGAACTCGGCCTCGATCCCGCCGGCCTCCGCGAGCTGGCGGCCTTGCGCGATGAATTCCTCGGAGATGTCGAACCCGACGCAGCGCCCCGCGCCCATGGTCTTCACGCTCAGGAGCTCGCGGCCGTTGTTGCAGCAGATCTGGGTGACCGCCTTGCCGGCGACGCCGATCCCGAGCAGCGTCTCGGTCTCGATCGGCTCGAGGCAGGAATAGCCGGGCTGGCGGAACCCTTCCAGCAGCCGCTCGAAGGTGCGGCGCTCATGGATCGGCGCCGCCTCGTTCCAGGCCTCTCGGTTGGCCGCCGTGTAGTCGTCGCGTTTCATCGGCGAGGCTCCCCCGAAGATCTAGCCCAGCAGCAGCGAATCGTCGGCCAGCGCGCTGCCCTGGCCGCGCGAGAAGAGCGCCAGCAGGTCGGGCACGTCCAGTCCCTCGCGGGCCTTGCCGGCGACGTCGAAGGCGATGCGGCCCTCATGCAGCATGATGGTGCGGCTGCCGTGATCGAGCGCCTGGCGCATGGAATGGGTGACCATGAGCGTGGTCAGCCGCTGCGCCGCGACGATCGCGTCGGTCAGCTCCAGCACGAACTGCGCCGTCTTCGGATCGAGCGCCGCCGTATGCTCGTCCAGCAGCAGGATCTTCATGGGCTGCAACGTGGCCATCAGCAGGGAGACGGCCTGGCGCTGGCCGCCCGACAGCAGGCCCATCCGGTCGGCGAGCCGGGCCTCGAGCCCGAGACCGAGCTGCTTCAGCTTGTCGCGAAACTGCTCGCGCGAGGCGCGACGGAGCGCCAGACCCAGGCCGCGCCGCCGGCCGCGCGCGGCGGCGAGCGCCATGTTCTCCTCGATGCTGAGGGCTTCGCAGCTTCCGGCCATCGGGTCCTGGAACACGCGGGCGATGAGGCCGGCGCGAGCCGGGGCGGACCAGCCGGTCACGTCGGTCCCGCCGACCGTCACCGAGCCGCGCTCCGGCTGCACGTCGCCGGTCAGCGCATTCAGCAGGGTCGACTTGCCGGCGCCGTTCGAGCCGATGACGGTGACGAACTGGCCCGCCGGGATCGAGAGGTCGACGCCCTGGAGCGCCCGCGTCTCCATCGGCGTGCCGCGGCTGAAGGTGACGGCAAGATCCTTGAGCTCGATCATGACGGGCTCTTTCCGGCGCTGCCCTTCCTCGCCAGCAGCGCGCGGATCGGATTCTTCGCGCCCGGCAGGGTCAGCGCCACCGCCACCAGCACCGCCGTCACCAGATTGAGGTCGGAGGCGTTGAGGCCCAGGGCCGAGCTGTTGAGCGCGGCCGCGACGGCGATACGATAGATGACGGAGCCGAGCACGCAGCCCAGCACCCAGAGCCGGATGCTGCGCATGCCGAGGATGGCTTCGCCGATGATGACCGCGGCGAGCCCCACCACGATCGTCCCGGTGCCCAGCGCCACATCGGCGAAACCGTTCATCTGAGCGAAGAGCGCGCCCGCCAGCGCCACCAGCCCGTTGCTGAGGGCCATGCCGAGATAGGTCATCCGGCTCGTATCGATGCCCTGCGCGCGCGCCATGCGCGGATTGGCGCCGGTCGCGCGCATGGCGAGGCCCATATCGGAGGCGAGGAAGCGGATCAGGAGGAAGGCCACGATCAGCGTCACGACGCCGGCATAGAGCGGCCGGAGATAGAGATTGCTCAGGCCCAGCCCCTGGAACGGGGTGAGCACCGTGGCCTCGTTGAGGATCGCCAGGTTGGGCTTTCCCATGATGCGCAGATTGATCGAATAGAGCGCGATCATGGTGAGGATGGAGGCCAGCAGATGCAGGATGCGGAACCGCAGATTGAGGGCCGCGGTGACCAGCCCCGCCAGCGCACCGGCGAGAATGGCGAGCGCGGTCGCCAGATAGGCATTGCCGCCGGCCACGATGATCGTGCCGGCCACCGCGGCGCCCAGCGGGAAGCTGCCATCGACCGTCAGATCCGGGAAGTTCAGCACCCGGAAGGACAGGAACACGCCGATCCCGACCAGACCGAACAGGAGGCCGATCTCGATCGCGCCGAGGAGGGCGACATGGCTCATCGCGAAACCGATCTTCGTCTGGAATCGGAAAGCCGGGCCGCGGGCGCCGTTCGCCCGCGCGGCCCGGAAAGCCTCAAGCGCTACTGCACGACCTTCTTGGCGCGCTGCATCACCGCATCCGGGATCGTCACGCCCATCGCCTTGGCGGCGCCCGGATTGACGAAGAGCTGGAGCGTGCCGACGTCCTGCACGGCGATGTCGCCCGGCTTCTCGCCCTTCAGCACCCGCACCACGATCTTCCCGGTCTGGCGGCCGACATCGTAATAGTCGAAGCCGATCGCCGCGATGGCGCCGCGCGGAACGGAATCGGTGTCGCCGGCGAAGACCGGGAGCTTGTTGTCCACCCCCACCTTCACGACCGAGGCGAAGGCGCTCACGATCTGGTTGTCGGTGGAGACATAGATCACATCGGCCTTGCCGACCAGGCTCTGGGCGGCCGCCATCACGTCGGAGGATTTGGGCGCCGCCGCCTCGACGACCGAGAAGCCCAGCGCGGGCGCTTCCTTCTTCACCATGTTGAGCAGGGCCACGCCGTTGGCTTCGCCCGGGTTGTAGGGCATGCCGATGACCTTGGCGTTGGGCAGGATCTCGCGGATCAGCGCCAGCTGCTTGGCGATGGGTGCCGTGTCCCGGACGCCGGTGACGTTGCCGCCCGGCTTTTCCAGATTCGTGACGAGCTTCGCGTCGAGCGGATCGGTCACGGCGGTGAAGACCACCGGGATGTCCTGGGTCGCGGCGACCACGGCCTGGGCCGAGGGGGTGGAGATCGGGACGATCACGTCGGGGCCGTCGCCCACGAACTTGCGGGCGATCTGCGCGGCGGTGGCCGGATTGCCCTGCGCGCTTTCATAGACGAAGGTCAGGTTCTTGCCCTGGGCGTAGCCCTCGGCCTCGAGCTCGTCCCGCACGCCGTCTCGCACCGCGTCCAGCGCCGGATGCTCGACGATGGCCGTCACCGCGATCGTGACCGTGTCGGCGGACCGTCCTTGAGCGGCGGCGAGCAGGATGGCGGCCAACGCCGCCGCGCCGGCCATCAGGCCCCAACGCGAACGCTTCATGGAATTCCTCCCCCGGGACGAAGAACGAGGCCCACCCGCCATGGATCCGGCTGCATTCCGGGGCCGATTGGCCTCGGAACATGCCGGGGGGCGGAACCTCCGTCAAGCCGCCGGCCCCGGCGTGACGCGGATTCGCGTCATGTCGACGGTTTCGACCAGGATTGACATCGGCTTCGAGGCCCCCATCCTGGCGGCGGCCCCGATTCCGAACAGCAGAGACGACCATGATCGACCCGGCCTTCGCGCAGCTGCTGGCCCGTTATAACCGCTGGCAGAACGAAAGCCTCTTTGGTGCCGCCGATGGGCTCGAGGACAGCCAGCGTCGCCAGGATCGCGGTGCGTTCTTCAAATCCATCCATGCGACGCTCAATCATCTGCTCTGGGCGGACAGGATGTGGATGAGCCGCTTTTCCGACGCGCCCAAACCCGATCTCGGCATTTCCGGCTCGACGGCGATGCATGAGGACTGGGAGGCCCTCAGGCGCGAGCGTGCCCTCTGGGATGGGCGCATCGTCGCCTGGGCGGACGGGCTCGATCAGGAATGGCTGAAGGGCGATCTCGCCTGGTTCTCGGCTGCGATGAAGCGCGACATCGTCAAGCCGCGCTGGGTCGCGGTGGCGCATTTCTTCAATCACCAGACCCATCATCGCGGCCAGGTCCACGCCATGCTGACCGCGGCCGGCGCCAAGCCGGACGACACCGACCTGGCCTTCATGCCGCCGCAGGACTGAAGGCCGCCGCCGGCAGGCGGTCTCCGGGGGTCGTCCGAAGGGTTCGCGTGAAGCTAGGCCCGCTTGGCCAGATAGGCATCCGCCAGCTCGACGAGCCGCGCTCGGCCGAAGCTCGGGTCGTGGCCCGCATGGACGATCTCGACCGGCAGCTCCCGCAGCCGTTTCATGGTGCGGATATAGGTGGGGATATGGGCGCCGTCGATCTCGTCCAGCAGCGGCCCGTCATAGATCGCATCGCCGGAGAAGAGCGTCCCGGTCTTCGCTTCCCAGAGCCCGATGCTGCCGGGAGAATGTCCGGGCAGATGCAGGATCTCGAAATGGCGGTTGCCGATATCGACGACGTCGCCCTCGCGCACGATCGTGGTGACGGGCGCATCCTTGAGCGAATAGGCCGCGAGATCGTAGCCGGCATGGGGCAAGGCCGTGACCAGGTCGCCGTCGAAGGGATAGCCGGCCATGGCCAGGCTGCGGATCGCCTCCGCGCCCATCACCAAGGCCAGCAGCGTGCCGCGGTCGGAAGGATGCCGCAGCTCCTCGGCCTCGAGCTCGTGGACCAGGGTCCGCTCGAACTCGTGATGGTTGCCGACATGATCGGTGTGGGTATGGGTCGCGACCGCGGTCACGTCTTTCTCGAGCAGGTGGCGCGCCGCCTCGCGCAGGCTGACGATCCCCATGCCGGTATCGATGATCAGATCGCGGTCGCGCCCGCGGACATGCCAGATATTGCATCGCATCAGCGGCACGACATGGGGCTCGGTGAGCAGCGTGATGTCGTCGCTGACGCGCTTGATCTCGAACCAACGATCGGCGATGGGCAGCATCGTTCGTGACCTTGCGTCTTGAACCTTGGGGGCGTTCCGACGATAGGAAGCCTCTTGGTCGATGGCAATATGGAGACGTTCCCTGAAGCGGTGGGCTCGACTTGTCCGCGACCGGCCCTGTCCTCATACTGCGGTCATGTGCAACGCGCTGTTCGTGACCGGTGTGCTGTCGAAGCGGATGACGGCGTTTCATGCCTGATTCGCCTCCCGTCATCGGCCTGCTCCTGGCGGGCGGCTTGTCGCGGCGGATGGGCGGCGGCGACAAGGGCCTGCGCCTGCTGGCCGGCCGGCCGGTGCTCGCCCATGTGATCGAGCGTATCGGTCCTCAGGTGCGCCGCCTCTGCCTCAATGCCAACGGCGACCCGGCGCGCTTCGCGTCCTTCGGCCTGCCCGTGGTCGCCGACAGCGTCGAAGGCTTCGCCGGCCCGCTGGCGGGTGTGCTGGCGGGGCTGGACTGGGCGGCGGCGAACGCGCCCGATTGTCCCTGGGTCGCGAGCGTGCCGACCGATGCGCCGTTCCTGCCGCACGACCTGGTGGCGCGGCTGCTGGCACCCTGCGAGCGGGGCGAGGCGGACATGGCCTGCGCCACCAGCGCCGGCCGGGCGCATCCCGTGATCGGCCTCTGGCCCGTCGCCTTGCGCGCCGAGCTTCGCCGTGCCCTGATCGAGGAGCAGGTCCGCAAGGTCGATCTCTGGACCGCCCGTTACCGGCTTGCGCCGGTCGCGTTTTCGGCGGAGCCTGTCGATCCCTTCTTCAACGCCAACCGGCCCGAGGATCTGGCCGAGGCCGAGAAGCTGGCGTCACTGGCCCGCTGAGCGTTCCGCAAGCCCCCCTTTCATCCGCCCCGTACGAGCGACCCATGTCCTTCCTCGCAAGGCTTCACGACCGCGGCCTGCGGCCGGCCCTGGTTGGCGGCATCCTGCTGGCCTCGCTGCTGGCCGGTGCCGCTGCCGCGGCCATGACGCCGACCGACGAGCAGAAGGCGGCCCTCTGCGGCACGCGGGCGAGCTGCCGGATCGCGAAGACGACCGATGCGGGAACGGACGAGGGCGGCCGGGCGCTCGCCGTGGTCGAGCTGCATCTGGGCCTCGCCGACAAGCCGGCGGAGGCGCCGGAGGAAGGCTGCAGCTCCGATCCCGATTCCGAAGCGAAGGATGGCGGTGTCGAATATTGGCTGATCCGCGCGGGCGATGCGCCGACGCGGCTGATGGCGCTCTGCAACGACGGCTATGGCGCGGCCGGGGTCGGCGAGGACGAGGTCACGGTCGGGAACAACCGTTTGATCCATGTTCAAAGCGGCGGCTCCGCCTGGCGCTGGGATGCGAGCCTCACCTATAGCCTGTCGCCCTTCCGGGAATTGCACGAGCGCGACTGTTCCTACAACACCCTGACGCCGGATTCCGGCACGCTGCTCGATCTCGACCTGCACCGGCTGCAGGCCCGTTCCCTGGCCTGGCGAAGCGCAGCGGCCTCGAGCGGCGATGCCGGCGCCTCGACGGACGAGGAGGGCGAGATGGGGTGTCCGGACTGGCCGGCTTCGCTCGACGAGGCGTTCGTCGCGCAGCCGACGGCCGACAGCGTGGCGGCCTATGTCGTGCCGGCACCTCTCGGCAGCGCCGCCGATCCGGTGGCGCAGGGGACCGCCTTGGGGAACTGCGCGCTGTCTCTCTCGACCGACGGGAGCCGCGGTTTCCTGGTGTTCGGGAAACCCGCCGACAGCACCGCGGACGCCGCCGAGATCCGGGTCATCGCCCAGGGCTATAACGAGCTTCTGCTGCAGCTCTACGATCCGACGGCGGTGGCGGCGCTTGAGGCCGCGAAGGGCAAATCCTGGGTACAGGCCCCGCATGTCGAGATCTGGACAGCGGTCCAGAGCGCGGCCGCCGACGACAGCGATGCCCCGCCGGCTCTCGATTTCCTGCAATTCGGGATCGGGCTCGACGGCAAGGTCTATCCGGGGGCAGGCAAGCCCGCCGACCTGCCGGCCGTGGAGCGCTGGTCGGCCACGGACGAGCAGGACCGGCCGGTCCAGGTCATGCGCCTCCATTGGGAGGATCAGTGGGCCTTCCTGTCGGGGGTGGGCATCGTCTATTCGCAGTCCCTGAACGGCAAGCAGGCGCGGCTGGTCGCGACGACGGGCATCGTGAAGAACCGTCCCTTGTTCCTGCCGACGATCTGGACGCACGAGCCGGAGGATAGCGGGCAGGGCGGCGCGCATTGCGCTGTGGAGAACCGGCGGCTGATGCTGCAGCCCTGACGGCGGGCGGGCGCGGAAGCGCCGGCCTCAGGCTTGCGCCGTCCGGGCGATGTTCTGCAGCAGCTCCACGCTGCGCCGCGGGCCGGGAATGACGGGCCAGTCGGCGAGCCAGGGCGGCAGCTGATCGGCCGGCAAGGGACGGCTGATCAGGTAGCCCTGCGCCACGTCGCAGCCGAGATTGCCGACGGCGTCGAAATCCTCCTTGGTCTCGACCCCCTCGGCGATGCAGCGCAGGCCGAGGCTGCGCGCCAGATCCACCACCGTGCTGATGATCTGGAGCGCGCTGTGGGACTGCTGGCAGTTCGTCACCAGCGAGCGGTCGATCTTGATCTGCGAGAAGGGCAGCCGGCGGAGCTGGGCCAGCGACGAATAGCCGGTGCCGAAATCGTCGATGGCGAGATGCATGCCGCTCGCCCGCAGGCGCGACAGGGTGGCGACGGCATCCTCGAAGCGCTCCATCGCGGCGGTCTCGGTGATCTCCAGCGTGACGCGCTCGGGCGGGATGCCGGCACGTTCGCAGGCCGCGAGGATCGTCTCGGCAAGACTGTCGTCGCTGAGATTGCGCGCCGAGGCGTTGATGGCGATATTCAGCTCCAGCCCCATCTCGCTCCAGGCGCCGAGCTGCGCGATCGCGGTCTCGGCCACCCACTGCGTGACCGGACCGATGACGCGGTTCGCTTCGACGAAGGGGATGAACTGGTCGGGGCCGATCCTGCCGCGCTGCGGGTGGCGCCAGCGGATCAGGGATTCGAGGCTCCGGATATGGCCGGAGCGGACGTCGGTCAGCGGCTGATACTCGAGCAGGAACTCGTCCTGGTCGAGCGCCTGCATCACGGCGGCCTCCGTCAGCCAGTGCCGGTCGTCGCGCAGGCCCGCCAGCGTGCGGTCGAGCTCGCTCTGATGGAGCGGCTTGAACATGAGGCCGGCCATCGTCAGCCCGTGGCTGGCGCCGATATGCTGCAGGATATGAAGCCGGCTCTGATCGGCGACCCGTCCCATCAGCACGACCAGGGCGGGGCTGCGCACCTCCCAGAGATGGCGCAGGAGCGCCATGCTCTCGTCGGTCTGCGGGCCGATATCCAGCATCACGAAGGCAGGCTGCCAGAGCTGCAGATATTGCAGGAACTGGCCGACCGAGCGGGCGCTGGCCGTCTCGTAACCGGCCGCCGCAGCCGCGGTGGCGACGGTATCGCCGCTGCCGGAATCGGGATCGAGGATCAGAAGACGGTTTGAATTCATCGTGCTCATGAATGGATTGGGGATGGGAAGATCGAATGCCAATGCACGCGGCAAGCTTGGCCGGAAACGTGGCGGAACCGGTAAAAGGCGCTGTGGCCAATCTGTGGTGCGGCGGCGGCAGGGGCCTGCGAAAGCACGGAAAACCCACGATCCCGACGGCGCTTCAATCGGTCGCGCGTCATTCCGGCCGGGGATTTTGCGGCGGTGTTGCAAGCCCGCCACTGGTGCTGCTGTTGAGCTGGGTCACGAAGTTGCCGCGGAACGCATGGGTTCCGACATGATCGAGCTTGCTGGTGAGATCGACCCAGATCTCGCCGCCGGTGGCCGTCCAGCGCCGGCAGAAGAGATAGTCCTCGCTGAGATAGACCCGCGTCTCGGGATCGATCTCGCAATCGAAGAAGGCATAGAGATTGCCGGTCGGCTTCTGGCCGGGGCTGACGAAATGCGAATGCGCGTATTTGAGGTCGGGATAGGCGTCGCGCATGCGCTCGAGAACCGCGCGCCGGATCAGCATGAAGCCGGAGGCGCCATAGTCGGACCTGGCGAAGCCGTTCACGCCCTGCATCCGGGTCGTCGCGGCGGTGGGGTCCCGGCCGGACAGGGCATAGCGCAGGGCGGCCGTTTCGAGATTGGCCGGATTTCGTGCGGCGGTCGCGCGGACGCGCTCCCAGTCGATGGACTTCAGGGGGTAGACCCCGCAGACCACGTCGCGGTCGAAATCGAGCATCCGGAAGACCTGGGCGGAGGCGAAGCCGATATCGGCGTCGAGAAAGAAGAGGTGGGTGAATTCCGGGCGGTCGAGGAAGCTGGCGACGATGGTGTTGCGGCCGCGCGGGATCAGGCTCTCGCCGGCGAGCGTCATCAGCTCGATGCCGATACCGCGGCGGTCGCAGCTCTTCTGCAGGTCCAGGAGCGAGAGAAGGAAGGCCGAGGTCAGGTTCCCGCCATAGCAGGGGGTGCCGACGAGGATGTTGATGCGTTGGGGGGCCATGCGCTGTCGTCCTGCTGGCTGAACGCCGTCGTCACGGTTTCGGGCGGGCGGTTTCGATCTGGGTCTTGAAGTCGCCGTGGAAGGTGAGGCTGCCGATATGGTCGAGGCGGCTGGTCAGATCCACCCAGATCTCGCCGCCGAGCGCCCGCCAGCGCCGGCAGAAGCCGTAATCCTCGCCGTAATAGATCTTGGTCTCGGGGTCGATCTCGCAGTCGAACAGCGCGTAGGTCGAGCGGGGCTTGCTGAGGGTGACCGAGCCCATGCCGCCGGACATGCCGCATTCGAGCTCCGGATGAGCATCGCGCAGCCGCTCCAGCACCTGGCGCTTGATCAGCATGAAGCCGGTGCCGGCATAGTCCGTGCGGGCGAAGCCTTGCACGCTCCTGATCTGCTCGGCAGCGACGCCGGGCTTGCTGCCGCGCAGGATGTAGATGAGGGACGAGGCCTCGAGATCCTCCACCCCGCGCGCCGCGTTGGCGCGGATCCGCTCCCAGTCCATGACCTTGGCCGGGCAGACGCCGCAAACCACGTCGCGGTCGAAATCCAGCATGCGCAGCACCTGCTCCGGTCGCCAGCCGGTATCGGCGTCGATGAAGAACAGGTGGGTGAAGTCGGGGTTGCCGAGCATGTAGCCGACGATGGTATTCCGGCCGCGCGTGATCAGGCTCTCGCCCGAGAGCAGCATCAGCTCGAGGGCGATGCCGCGCTTGTCGCAGGCGCGCTGGGTATCCAGCAGGGAATGGACGAAGCCGTTGGTGACGATGCCGCCATAGCAGGGCGTGCCGATCATCACCTTGAGCGAACCGGTCGACATTCGAGCGCCTCCCTGCGCAGATCCAGGTCACGAAGACCGGCCGATATCCCCGGCAAGGTACCGGGTCGAGCCGATTCGGCCCAAGTTTGTCTTGGCCCCTGGGAGCAGCGTCGCCGGCCTTGCTCCTTCGCCGGTCCGCCGCCGCCCCGTCCGCCCGGCGGTCCGCGCCGGGAAGTCGGGCAGGACGGCGCGGCCCAAACCTGATTCAGGGATTTCACAGTTGGGTTAATGTCTCGGTAAGGATTGGCGGCGCTATCTGTCGAAGCGAGCGCGTTCGGGTCCGTCTGAGTCGAGCCCTGCCGGGGCGAGGCTGACAATGGCCGAATTGATCAGCAGCTTGCCGGCATGTTCGAAATTGACGGTGATCCGATTGCCGACGACCGATTGGATCTGGCCCAGGCCCCAATCCGGATGCTCCGGATGGCGCACCCAGGCTCCGGGCGTCAGGTTGTCGGCCATCGTCATCGGTTGCCGCCTTTCGGCTGGGGCCCTACGACCCTGGATCGTATAGGAAATTCGGACGAGAGCCAAAGCGCGAAAGAACAACGGACAGGGCAAGGAAGACGACATGCTGGCGCAATCCATCCAGAGCCAACCGCGAGCGAGCGACCCCATGACGACGCAACCCGTTTCGGTCAACGAATTCACGGTCGCCGACTTCCTCGCCTCGCGCCTCTGTCATGATCTGGTGGGACCGATCAGCGCCGTCGCCAACGGGCTGGAGCTCCTGTCCGAAAGCCCTCAGATGGAAGAGGAGGCGGTGAGCCTCGCCCGGCGCTCGGCCGCGCGCGCGACCGCCCTGGTGCAATATTTCCGTCTCGCCTTCGGCAATGCCGGCAATCAGATCGTGCGTCCGCAGGAAGCGCAGGCGGCCGCGCAAGGGTTGTTCCAGGATGGCCGCGTGAAGCTCGACTGGTCGACCACGCCCGAGACGTTGGCGCTGCCTGCCGGCGCCGGCAAGCTGCTGCTCAACATGATTCTGCTGGCCGCCGACGCGCTGCCCCGCGGCGGGCGCATCCAGGCCCAGACCGTGGGCGAGGGAAGCGCCATCCGCTTCTCGGTCCGGGCGATCGGTACCGATGCCAAGCTCAGCGACGACGAGGCGACGGCGCTCGCGGCGGTGACGCCGCCGGGCGACCTGACGCCGCGTACCGTCCAGGCCTATCTCGCCGGACGGCTGGCGGTCCGTTTCGGTGCGAACCTGAAGCCGCAGGCGTCGGCGCCCGGCGAGGTGCTGTTCGAAGCCAGGATCGCGGCGGCCTGAGGCTTTCTTCCTAGCGGATCCGAAGCCCGCGCCCGGACGGGATTGCCCGGCGCGGGCTTCGTCGTTTGAGTTCGAGGTCTTCGCCGGCCGCGCCCCCGCGGCCGAAGACCGCGAAGCGGCGGCTTTTCCTGCTTTGTCCGCGATTTGCGCCGGCCTTCTCGCAAGTCTCCCGAACCCGCCGCCAGTTCAAGCCTTTATGGGTTTTTAAGCAGTTTCTGGGACCGTTGCCGATGGCTGGCGGCGGGCTCTTCGCGGGCGAAGGCCTCGGCAGCGCCAGACTTGTCGACCTCGAATTATTCGGGGCCATCTGAAGGGCGCTTTCTCATGGACGATTTGCTGCGCGAATTTCTGACCGAAACCGCCGAGAGCCTCGCCGTTCTCGATGTCGAGCTGGTCAAGCTCGAGCAGAACCCGAACGACCCCGAGCTCCTGGGCAATATTTTCCGCCTGGTTCACACCATCAAGGGCACCTGCGGCTTCATCGGCTTGCCGCGGCTCGAGCGCGTCGCCCATGCCGGCGAGAACGTGCTGGGCAAGGTGCGCGATGGCGAGCTCGAGGTGACGCCCGAGGCGGTGTCGCTCATTCTCGAATGTCTCGATCGCGTGCGCTCGCTGACGGCCGCCCTCGAAGAGGCCGGGGCCGAGCCCGAAGGCGATGACAGCGATCTCATCCAGCGGCTCAATGCGCTGGCCGATGGCGTCGCGGCGGCCAAGCCCGCCGCGAAGCCGGCCAAGGCCGAGGCGAAGAAGAAGCCCGAGCCCAAGCCCCAGCCGCAGCCCGAACCGCAGGCGGCCAAGACCGGCTCGCTCTATGACCGCGTCGGCGGCATGTCGGTGATCGATTCCGTGGTCGAGGTGTTCGTGGGCCGGGTTGCCGCCGACGAGCGCCTCAAGGTGTTTTTCGAGGGCTGCAACCTCGATGTGCTGCAGGGCAGTCTGCGCGAGTTCTTCTCGAACAAGTTCGGCGGTCCCGACAGCTACAAGGGTCCGGGCCTGCCCGAGGCCAAGCGCGTCCTCTTCGAGCGCGGCCTGACCGACAGCCTCTGCGACGCGGCCTTCGGCCATGTCGAGGCCTCGCTGACGACGCTCGAGGTCCCTGCCGCCGCTCGCGCCGAGATCCTGACGATCCTGGCGGGCCTGCGCGACGAGCTGGTCGAGGCCGAAGCCGCGCCGGCGCCCGCGCCCAAGGCGAAGACCCCGGCCAAGCCGGCCGCGGCCAAGGCCGACGGCGACGGCGACGAGAAGAAGGAATCCGCCGTCGCGCAGCAGTCGATCCGCGTCAATGTCGATCTGCTCGAGAACCTGATGACCATGGTCAGCGAGCTGGTGCTGACCCGCAACCAGGTGCTCCAGATCCTGCGCACGCAGAAGGACAGCCCCTTCGCCGCCCCGCTGCAGCGCCTCAATCACGTCACTTCCGAGCTCCAGGAAGGCGTGATGAAGACCCGCATGCAGCCGATCGGCAACGCCTGGTCGAAGCTGCCGCGCCTGGTGCGCGATCTTTCGCTGGAATGCCACAAGAAGATCGACCTGGTGATGCTGGGCGCCGAGACCGAGCTCGATCGCCAGGTGCTCGAGATGATCAAGGATCCGCTGACGCACATGGTGCGCAACTCGGCGGATCACGGGCTCGAGACGCCGGACGAGCGCCGGCGCATCGGCAAGCCCGAGACCGGCAAGATCACCCTCAACGCCTATCACGAGGGCGGCCACATCATCATCGAGATCGCCGACGACGGCAAAGGCCTGTCGACGGAGAAGATCAAGGCCAAGGCCCTCCAGAACGGTCTCGCCTCCGAGTCCGAGCTGGCCGAGATGAGCCTGCAGCAGATCCAGCAGTTCATCTTCAAGGCCGGCTTCTCCACCGCCGCCAAGGTGACCAGCGTCTCCGGTCGCGGCGTCGGCATGGACGTGGTCCGCACCAATATCGAGAAGATCGGCGGCACCATCGAGATGCGCTCGACGGAAGGCGCGGGCACCACCTTCGTCATCAAGATCCCGCTGACGCTCGCGATCGTCTCCGCCCTCATCGTCGAGTGCGCCGGCGAGCGCTTCGCGATCCCGCAGATCAGCGTGGTCGAGCTGGTCCGCGCCGCCGCGAACTCCGACACGACGGTCGAGCAGATCAAGGACACGCCGGTCCTGCGCCTGCGCAACCGCCTGCTGCCGCTGGTGTCGCTGCGCAAGCTGCTCAAGCTCGACAGCAACGACGAGCAGCCCGGCCAGGGCAGCTTCATCGTGGTGGCCCAGGTCGGCACCTACTCCTTCGGCATCATGGTCGATCGCGTGTTCGACACCGAGGAAATCGTGGTGAAGCCGGTGGCGCCGATCCTGCGCGACATCTCGATGTTCTCCGGCAACACCATCCTCGGCGACGGCAGCGTGATCATGATCCTCGACCCGAACGGCATCGCCTCGGCGTCGGGCCAGATCAACGCCACCCACGGCGAGACCGCGGAGCAGCAGCAGGTGCGCGACGGCCGCAGCGGCGAGAAGGTGCCGCTGATCCTGTTCCGCGCCGGCAATGCCGCGCCGAAGGCCGTGCCGCTGGCCCTCGTGGCCCGTCTCGAGGAGATCGACCGCAAGACGATCGAGCGCTCGAACGACCGCCATGTGGTGCAGTATCGCGGCCAGCTCATGCCGCTGGTGGCGATGGTGGAAGGCACCCAGATGCCGGCCGAGGGCCGCCAGCCCGTGCTGGTGTTCTCGGACCGCCAGCGTTCGATGGGCCTCCTGGTGGACGAGATCGTGGATATCGTCGAGGACCGGCTCGAGGTCGAGCTGTCGTCGGCGACCCAGGGCCGCCTCGGCAGCGCCATCGTGGCCGGCAAGGCCACCGACATCATCGATACCGGCTATTACCTGACCCAGGCGTTCGCCGACTGGTTCGGCGACAAGAACGCCGTGTTCGGCGAGGAGACCAGCAAGCGCCTGCTGCTGGTCGACGACAGCCCGTTCTTCCGCAACCTGATCGCGCCGCTGCTCTCTTCGGCGGGCTACGAGGTCCAGACCGCCTCCAGCGCCGACCAGGCGCTCAAGATCTGCGATCAGGGCGGTCAGTTCGATGTCATCATCAGCGACATCGAGATGCCCGGCATGAGCGGCTTCGAATTCGCCGAGACGCTGAAGAAGAACGACCGCTGGCGCGACACGCCGCTGGTCGCTCTCTCCTCCCACTCCTCGCCCAAGGACATCGCCCGCGGCCGCAAGGTCGGGTTTGACGACTATGTCGCCAAGTTCGACCGCGATGCGCTGCTGCAGACGCTGTCCGAGGCCTTCTCCGAGCTCAAGGGTGCCGCATGACCGCCGTCGACAACGCCGCCGCCGCGAAAACCTCCGTCCGCAGCAGCGGCGAGGAGCAGCACGATTTCGTCTCCTTCACCGTCGCCGGCCAGCTGTTCGGCATCCCGGTCCTGAAGGTGCAGGACGTGCTGGGTCCGCAGCGCATCACCCGCATCCCGCTGGCGCCGCGCGAGGTGGCCGGCTCGCTCAACCTGCGCGGCCGCATCGTGACGGCGATCGATCTGCGCCTGCGCCTCGGTCTCGACCGGCGCGACAAGGGCCAGACTTCGATGAGCATCGTGGTCGAGCATCATGGCGAGCTCTACAGCCTGATCGTGGATTCGGTGGGCGAGGTGCTGAGCCTCGATGCGGCCTCCTACGAGCGCAACCCGCCGACGCTGGATCCGCGCTGGCGCGATTTCTCGGACGGCATCTACCGGCTCAACGGCTCGCTGCTGGTCGTGCTGGACGTGTCCCAGCTGCTGCAATTCGCCAAATCGGAAGCGGCCTGACCTGAAACCCGGGGGGAACCGGGCCGTTTCGCCCGACAGGGGTGTGTAGGAGAAGAACATGAAGCGCTGTCTGGTCGTGGACGATTCCAAGGTCGTCCGAATGGTCGCGCGGAAGATCCTCGAGAGCCTGAATTTCCAGATCGAGGAGGCCGAGAACGGCCAGGCCGCGATGGACATCTGCAAGCGCGCCATGCCCGACGCGATCCTGCTGGACTGGAACATGCCGGTGATGAACGGCATGGACTTCCTCAAGGGTCTCCGGCGCATGGACGGCTCGAAGCAGCCGGTCGTGGTGTTCTGCACCACCGAGAACGACCTGAAGCATATCCAGGAAGCGATCACGGCGGGCGCCGACGAATACATCATGAAGCCCTTCGACAGCGAGATCATCGAGTCGAAGTTCAATCAGGTCGGCCTTCTCTAGAACCCGAGCGCTCGGCAGATCAATGTCAGTGAATACCCAACTCGCGCCCACGGCTGACGTCGGCCCGCAACCCGTGCGGGTCATGGTCGTGGACGATTCGGCCGTGATCCGCGGACTGATTTCCAAGGCCCTCGAGGCCGATCCGGCCATCAAGGTCATGCATTCCGCCAGCAACGGCCAGATGGCGGTCGACATCGTCCAGCGCTCGAACGTCGAGGTCGTGGTGCTGGATGTCGAGATGCCGGTGATGGACGGGCTCACCGCCCTGCCGAAGCTCCTGGCGGCCAAGCCCGGCCTCCAGGTGGTGATGGCCTCGACCCTCACCCGGCGCAATGCCGATATCAGCCTGCAGGCCCTGGCGGCGGGTGCCGCCGACTACGTGGCCAAGCCCAGCTCCTCGGAGCTGGTGTCGGCCGAGGCCTTCAAGCGCGAGCTGACCGCCAAGGTGAAGGCCCTGGGCCAGGCCTATCGGCGCAAGCATCCGGACAGCGCGACGGCGGCTCCCACCCTGGTCCGCCGCAGCGTCGCGCCCGCGGCACCGGCAGGCCCTCCGGCCCCGATCAAGCTGCGCGCCGAGGCGACGCTCCAGCCGGAGATCCTGGCGATCGGCAGCTCCACCGGCGGTCCGCAGGCCCTCTTCAAGGTGCTGGGCGGGCTCGGCGGCAAGGCCGAGCTGCCGATCCTGGTGACCCAGCATATGCCGGCCACCTTCACCGCGATCCTGGCCGAGCATATCGCCCAGGCGAGCAAGATTCCGACCGCCGAGGCGCGCGATGGCGAGCCGGTCCTGCGCGGCCGCATCTATGTGGCGCCCGGCGACATCCACATGACGGTCGCGATCGAGGACGGGCGGAAGGTCATCCGCCTGGTCAAGAGCGCGCCCGAGAATTTCTGCCGCCCGGCCGTGGATCCGATGCTGCGCAGCGTGGCTGCCGCCTATGGCGCCCGCACGATGGTGTTGATCCTCACCGGCATGGGTTCCGACGGTCAGAAGGGTTCCGCGACCGTGGTCGCCGCCGGCGGCACGGTCGTGGCCCAGGACGAGGCTTCCAGTGTGGTCTGGGGCATGCCCGGCGCCGTGGCGAAAGCCGGGCTTTGCAGCGCCGTGTTGCCGCTGCCCGAGATCGCTCCCTATCTGCGACGGCTCGCAATGAGGTCTGCAGCATGAACCGCGACGATTTCGACATGATCTGCCGGCTGCTGCGCCAACGCTCGGGATTGGTGCTCTCGCCGGACAAGGCCTATCTGATGGAGAGCCGCCTCCTCCCGGTGGCGCGCAAGTGGAAGCTCGCCGGGTTCGAGGACCTGGTGAAGTCGATCCGCTCCAAGCCGGACGAGGCGCTGATCCGCGACGTGGTCGAGGCCATGACCACGAACGAGTCCTTCTTCTTCCGCGACATCAAGCCGTTCGAGCAGTTCAAGGAGCTGGTGCTGCCGGCGATGCTCAAGAGCCGCAGCGGCCAGCGCCGCCTGCGGATCTGGAGCGCCGCCTGCTCCTCCGGCCAGGAACCCTATTCGCTCGCCATGATCCTCTCGGAGATGGCGGCCCAGCTCGCGGGCTGGACCTTCGAGATCGTCGCGACCGACCTTTCGACCGAGATCCTGACCCGCGCCAAGGAAGGCGTCTATTCGCAGTTCGAGGTGCAGCGCGGCCTGCCGGTGACGCTTCTGGTCAAGTATTTCAGCCAGTCCGGCGATCGCTGGCAGATCAGCCCCAAGATCCGCTCGATGGTCGATTACCGCGAGTTCAACCTCCTGACCGATCCCACGCCGCTGGGGCGCTTCGACGTGGTCTTCTGCCGCAACGTGCTGATCTATTTCGACCAGGAGACCAAGGCCAAGGTGCTCGAGCGCATCGCGGGCCTGATGCCCGAGGACGGGTTCCTGTTCCTCGGCGGCGCCGAGACGGTGCTGGGCCTGACCGAGCGCTTCAAGCTCATCAACGGGCAGCGCGGCATCTATGGCGTGGTCCCGAAGGCCGGTCAGACGCGCATGGCCGCCGCCGGGTGAGACCCGGCCGGCATCGAAAAATGGCGGTTTGAGATCGAAACGGCGCCCGAAGGGGCGCCGTTTTCGCTTTTGGGGGCTTGCCGGCGATTATCGCCGCGTCGATCGCGCGAAGGCGAGGGCGAGACCGAAGGCCTTTCCGGGCGGGACGATATGGCGGTCGCCGCGCCGGGCGATGCCGCGCCGCGCGATCGGCTCGAGGCTTTGGCAGCCGACGACGAGAGCCGCCAGATGCGGACCGTCCTGGGGATGCGGGGGCGCCAGGCCGAAGGCCTGCTCGAATTCCCGCGGCGAGGCGAGTACGACCGAGCCGGTCGGCGTCGGGAAATCGATGCGACCGGAACCCTGTGCGGTCCCGTCGCCGCCCATGAACTTGCCGAGGAAAGGCCTGATTGCGTCCGGCCTTTCGCAGGCGATCCAGACCTCCTCGATGTTCGTCGCGCTGTTGGCGTGCTTCAGATATTGCGGCTGTTCGTAATAGTCGGGCCGGAAATGCTGGCAGGCGAACATGCCGATCCAGGGCAGGGCGGGATCGCTGACGAAGGCGATGGTGAAGCCGACCCGCACGTCCTCGCCGCCGGGCAGCGTCGCCATCCGCGAGAAATCGAAAGGTTCGTAAGCGTGCAGGCCCGCCGCCTGCCAGGCCTTGCGGTCGGCATGGGCATCGGGCGTGCCGAGCACGAAGGCCGAGAAGCCCTCATGGCGCGCGAGATAGTCGCGATGGAAGGCGGAGAAGGAGAATTGCCGGTCGCCATGCTCGATGACGTCCTGCGCCCTCGTCACGGCGAGGAGCTCCAGATAGGCGCCATGGAGCTGGATCACGTGGTTGGCGGTCCCGAAGGGATGCTGGCCGCGCGGCGCGACCGTGAAGCCCAGATCCTGGTAGGCCGCGCGCATCGCTTCGAGGTCATGGCCCGCGAGCACGAGGTGATTGATGGGGCGCATGGCGACGGCCTCTTCGTCAGGGAGCGGGGCTGGGAACATTAACGGCATTCGCCGCCGCCGCGAAGCGATCAGCCGCCGCAGGCCCTCGCGCGCAAAGCAAAACGGCGCCCCTTGGGGGCGCCGTTCTGCATTCTGGCAACAGAGGTTTGCGTCGGGATCAGGCGCTCGCCGCCGCCGGGCGGCGCGCCATGGCCTCGTTGGCGGGCTCCACCGGATCGCGCAGCACATAGCCGCGGCCCCAGACGGTCTCGATATAGTTGTCGCCGCCGGTCGCCGCCGAGAGCTTCTTGCGCAGCTTGCAGACGAACACGTCGATGATCTTGAGCTCGGGCTCGTCCATGCCGCCATAGAGATGGTTGAGGAACATCTCCTTGGTGAGCGTCGTGCCCTTGCGCAGGGACAGGAGCTCCAGGATGCCGTATTCCTTGCCGGTGAGATGCAGCGGTTGGGCCTCGACCTCGACGGTGCGGGTGTCGAGATTGACCTTGAGCTTGCCGGTGATGATGACGGAATCGCTGTGGCCGCGGGAGCGGCGGACGATCGCCTGGATTCTGGCGATCAGTTCACGTTTGTCGAAGGGCTTGGTGAGATAGTCGTCGGCGCCGAAGCCCAGGCCCTTGATCTTGTTGTCGAGCTCGCCGAGGCCCGAAAGGATCAGGATCGGCGTGTTGACGCGCGCGGCGCGCAGCCGCCGCAGGACTTCATAACCCTCTATGTCGGGCAGCATGAGGTCCAGAAGGATAATGTCGTAGTCATAAAGCTTACCGATCTCGAGCCCATCCTCGCCCATGTCGGTAGCATCGACGACGAAGCCCTCGGACTTCAGCATGAGCTGAATCGATTGGGCCACTGTGGTGTCGTCTTCGATCAGGAGAACGCGCATAGGTAGCCTCTGTCGCCGTTGAGACCAAGTTAACCTATTAACCAATGTGGCGCGAGTTTATTAACAATTCCTAAAAGGGGAGCGGCTGGCTGTGATTTTCTACAAGCGGTCCCGCGGCCCCGATTCACCGATGCTTAGGAATGAATCGGCATAATCCGACTAACCATCGGATTTAGCGAATGAATTCCCAAAGTTTCGCGGCCGGGACCGGCGCTGCCGACCTGAGCTACCTCCTTGATGAAATTGCGCGATTGCCCTCGGCCCGGCTCTACGGGCGGGTGGCATCGCTCCTGGGCATGCTGGTCGAGGTGGGGGGGATCGCCCGCCATCTTTCGGTCGGCGCGCGCTGCGATCTGCTGGGCCAGGCCGGCCGGCGGGTGCCCTGCGAGGTGGTCGGTTTCCGCAACGACCGGGCGCTGGCGATGGCCTTCGGCGGGCTGGAGGGGATCGGGCTCGGCTGCAAGGTCGAGCTGGCCGATGCCGACCCCGTCATCCGCCCGGCGCCCAGCTGGCTGGGCCGGGTCATCAACGCCTTCGGCGAGCCGATCGACGGCAAGGGGCCGCTCCTGCCGGGCGCCCGTGGCTATCCCCTGCGCGCCTCGCCGCCGCCGGCCCACGCCCGCAAGCGGGTGGCCGGCAAGGTCGATCTGGGCGTCAAGGCGATCAACACCTTCCTGACCTGCTGCCGCGGCCAGCGCATGGGCATCTTCGCCGGCTCGGGCGTGGGCAAGTCTGTTCTTCTCTCCATGATGGCGCGCTACACCACGGCCGACGTGAACGTGATCGGGCTGATTGGCGAGCGCGGCCGCGAGGTCCAGGAGTTCCTCGAGGACGATCTGGGGCCCGAGGGCCTGGCGCGCTCGCTGGTGGTGGTGGCGACCTCGGACGAGCCGCCTTTGATGCGCCGCCAGGCCGCCCACCTGACGCTGGCCATGGCCGAGTTCTTCCGCGACCAGGGCAACGACGTGCTCTGCCTCATGGACAGCGTGACCCGTTTCGCCATGGCGATGCGCGAGATCGGCCTCAGCGCCGGCGAGCCGCCGGCCTCCAAGGGCTACACCCCCTCGGTCTTCGCCGAGCTGCCGCGCCTGCTGGAGCGCGCCGGCCCCGGCACGGGCACCGGCAGCATCACGGGCCTCTTCACCGTGCTGGTGGAGGGCGACGATCATAACGAGCCGATCGCCGACGCGGTGCGCGGCATCCTCGACGGCCATATCGTGCTCGACCGCAACATCGCCGCGCGCGGCCGCTACCCGGCGGTCGACATCCTGCGCAGCCTGTCGCGCACCATGCCGGGCTGCAACAGCGACGAGGAGAACGCCGTCGTCAGCAAGGCGCGCCGGCTGATGGCGACCTACGAGAACATGGCCGAGCTGATCCGGCTCGGCGCCTACCGCGCCGGGAGCGACCCCGAGGTGGACGAGGCGATCCGCTATCACGACCAGCTCGAGGCCTTCCTGAAGCAGGGCAAGACCGAGAAGGCGAGCCTCGCCGGCTGCTATCGCGCGCTCGACGAGATCCTCGCGGTCAAGGCGGCGCCCGCCGCACCGGCCGCCGCCCCCGCGGCGAACGCCGCGCCGGCGGCCAAGCCCGCCGCTAAATCCGCGGCCAAGCCGGCCGGGGCGAGGGCCGCATGAGCGCGCTCGATCAACTGGTTCGGCTCCATCGCTGGCGCCTCGAGGAAGAGCGCCGCAAGATGGCGGAGCTGCAGCGCCTGGCCGAGCGGCTGACCGACCAGATCAAGACGCTCGACGAATCGCTCGAGCGCGAGGCGGTCGCGGTCAAGGAAAACAAGACGCTGGAGATGGCGCGCGCCTTCGCCGCCTTCGCCGATCTCGCCCGGCTGCGGCGCGAGAAGCTGGCGCGCTCGCAGACCGACGTCAATCTCCGCATCGAGCAGGCGCGCGAAAGCGTGCTCGAGACCTACCGCGAGCTCGAGAAATACGAGCAGGCGCACAAGACCCGCGAGGACCGCAAGCAGGCCGATATCCGCCGGCGCGAGCGCATCCGCGAGGACGAGATCGGCATGGACCTGCATCGGCGCCGGCGATAGGAGCGGACGATGCTGCCGCGGACCTTCTGGGGTGGTGTGATCGAGCTGGCGCGATGGCCCTTCTCGATCGCGTTCGGCTGGTGGGGCATCGGGCTGGTCCTGCTGGCGTTCCAGACCCCGGGCCCGCCCACCGACGGGCCCCGCGCGATCCTGGCTTTGCCGCTGGGCCTGATCCTGGTGGGCGTCGGGGGGCTGATCTTCCTCCAGCTCGGCCGCGCGAAGCGCGCTTTGCTGCGGCCGCACTGACGCCCGGTCAAGCCGCGAAGGGCGGCAGCGGCTTCATCGTCAACGTCAATCGCTCGAAATACCAGCGCCCCTCGATCCGCCGGCAGTGGTCGAGATAGCGGCCGGCCGAGGCCGTGCTCCTCCCGTCCCTGCCGACCTTGACCAGCCAGAGATACCAGCCGCAGACCGCCCGGTCGCCCGAGACCTCGATGACCGGATTGAGGCAATAGTGACAGGCCCGGTCGACCGAGAACTTGACCGAGGTGAAGGTGGTGCGGATCGCGGCGCGACCTTCATAGCGGCCGAGCTCTCCGCTGTCCCAGACCCCGTCTTCCATGAAGAGCGCGGCGACGGCATCGGCGTCGTAATTGTCATCGGCTGCCGCGCAGTAGCGATATTTGAGCTGACGCAGGGCCTCGATATCCTCGAGCCGCGCGAGACGCTGGACGATGTCCTCTTCCGTCACGGATCGCCTCCCGTCCTGAAGCCCCAAGCCGATAGCGACTATCTTTCCGTGATCGGCCGGTGCGGAGGCTCTGTCCATTGACCAGCCTTGAGAAACCGGCGTTGCCGGACGGCGCCCCATGGATGGAGAGCGCGGCTTATGGTAGAAGCCGGCATGAAATTCTCTCGTCCGAAGCCGATATGGGGATGGCTGCTGCTGTCCGCGTTCTGGGCAGCGGACGCTTGGCTGTTCTTCCAGCTTCTGCTTTCTGCCGGTGTGCGGCCCGCTGTCTATGGTGCCGCGTTTGGCCTTTGTGTGCTGGGCTTCTTCCTGGCGCCCTTTCTTTTGCTGCCGCGCTCATGGGCCAACCTGATGTCGGGCTTCGCGATGCTGGCCCTGAGCGGGTTCTATCTCTTGATGGCGAAAGTCACCTCGGGACCGCCGCTCTTTCTGCTGTTCGCCCCGCCGCTGATGGCCGCCCTGCTGCTGGGAACGGCTTTCATGCGGCTTTCCGTGCGGGGCAAGGTCATCGCCACAATTGGGTTGGCGCTGTGCGGTTGGACCTTGATCGAGGGAATATTGGCAACGCTGGATAGTCGTGGGCCACAGCTCTGACTGTTCACTCGACTAACCCCCGGCAGTTTCAGCGCCAATCAGTCGCGCCACCGTGTTCGGGCAATCCAGCATCAGGAAATGGCCGGCATCGGGCAGGCGCGTGAAGCGCGATCCCGGCACCAGGCGATGGAACTGCTCGCCCTGGGCGATCGGGATCCAGCGGTCCTCCTCGCCCCAGAGCAGATGCAGCGGCACCGAGACCTTCGGATAGAGTTGTTCCAGCGTCGCGGTATAGTCGTGATCGTACTGCGCGACTTGCCGGCAATAGGCCTTCTGGCCCTTCTCGCCCAGCCAGGGCGCCAGCAGCGGCGCCAGCTCGGCATCGGTGAGGTGCCGGCTGGTGGTGCCGCGCAGATGCGCCGTCATCGCCGCGGCGTGGATATGCGGCGGGATCTGCTCGAAGACCCGGATGTTCTCCTGCACCAGCATCGAGTAGGGCGTGCCCCAGGGATTGAGCAGCACGCCGTCCGCGATCACGAGATCGCGCACCGGGCAACCCTCCACCAGATGCGCGCCCATCACGGTGGCGGCACCGAAATCGTGGCCGACGAGACGGGGACGCTCGAGGCCCCAATGGCGCAGCAGTTCGGCCAGCACCTTGGCCTGGGTGCGAAGGCGCACGTCCTGCCCGTCGAACTGGTCGGAAAGCCCATAGCCCGGCAGGTCGTAGGCGAAGACGCGCCAGCGGGACTGGAGCCGCTCGATGACCCGATGCCAGACATGGGAGGAGGCTGGCGTCCCATGGACCAGCACGAGATCGGGTCCGGATCCGGTGGTCCAATGGGCGACGCGGCCCTGACTTGAATTGAAATACTGAGGTGCGGCGGTCATGGCAGACTCCTGAATCGAGAAGACATGGAGCCATTTTGGGGCCGTCATGAGCCGGAACAATTGACAAAGCTCCACCGATACTTGAATTCTGCTCAAGCCATGGAATTTAACCCGACCGACCCCGACACCATGCGGCGCCTGCCGCTGAACGCGATCCGCAGCTTCTATGTCGCGGCCCAGGCCGGCCGCTTCCGCCTCGCTGCCGAGCAGCTGGGCGTCACCGAATCCGCGATCAGCCATCAGGTGAAGCGCCTGGAGCAGCTCCTGGGGGCGGTGCTGTTCGAGCGGCAGGGACGCGAGATGCAGCTGACGCCGGTGGGGCTGCGCTATCTGGCGAGTGTCCGGCGCGCCTTCGGCGAGCTCACGCGCGCCACGGCCGAGATCGCGGGCTCGCCCGATCAGGCGCGCGTGACCTTGACGCTGCCGACTTCGCTCGCGGCCTTCTGGCTGATCCCGCGCCTGGGCGAGCTGCAGCAGCGCCATCCGGAGATCAACCTGCAGCTCCTCACCACCAACCGCAAATGCGACTTCGCGCGCGAGAACATCGATCTGGGGATCCGCTATGGCCATGGCAGCTGGCCCGGCTTCCAGGCGGTGCCGCTGCTCACCGAGCAGTTCTTCCCGGTCGCGTCGCCGGCCTATCTGGATAAGCGGAAACAGACCCGGCCCGAGGCTCTCCTCCGCTCGGCCAAGCTGATCGCCAACGCCCTCCATCCGGGCGAATGGGAGGAATGGGCGCTCGCGCATGGGCTGGCGCCGCCGCCAATGGAGCAGGCGCTGGTGCTGGAATCCTCGGAATTGATCCTGCAAGGCACCATGGAGGGCGTCGGCATGGCGATGGGCCGCCGGCCGATCGTGGATCGCTTGCTGGCGAGCGGCCAGCTGGTGGCGCTCTTCGGCCGCGAGGCGCGGAGCGCCGCCGGCTATTACCTGGTGCGGCTCAAGGGCGAGAGCCCGACCGCGGCCGCGCGCAAGGTCGAGCGCTGGCTGAAGGAAGCGGCGGCAGAACCTGCCGCCGCCTCGCTCCCATCCAAAACGCACGCCGCGCGGGGCCGTAAGGCGCGAAAGGCTAGGCCTTGATCGACAACTCCTCGCCGAACACGAAGGAGGTGGGGTGCATTTTGAAACCCTGCACCTTCTTGTCGTAGAAGGTCAGGACCGAGCGCCAGAAGGGCTGAACCACGGGTCCGCGCTCCTGCATGATCGTCTCGATCTTCTCCATCACCTTGCGGCGTTCCTCGACATCCACGGTGCCTTCGGCCTGCGTCAGGAGCGTGTCGAATTCCTTGTCCGACCATTCCGGCGCGTTCCACGGCACGCCCGTGCGGTAGGCGAGGCTGAGGGTCATGAATCCCAGCGGGCGGTGATACCAGACGGTATAGCCGAGATCGACCTTGTCCCAGACATCCCACCACTGGGCCGAGGGGATGACGTTGAGCTTGATGCGGATATTGGCCTCGGCCCATTGCTGCACCATGACCTGGGCCGCCACCGATTGCCATGTCGGTTCGGCCGGCAGGGTCAGGGTCGAATCGATGCCGTCGGGATAGCCCGCCTCCGCCAGGAGCGACTTGGCGCGGGCCACGTCGCGCACGAAGGGCGGCAGCTTCGCGTATTCCGGATGGATCGGGCAGACATGGTGATGCTCCCCGACCACCCCGGTATCGCCCTCCGCCAGGCTCATCACCTGGGCGGCGTCGACCGCGAGGCGCATGGCGAGCCGCACCTTCGCGTCGTCGAACGGCTTGCGCGTGCATTTGCCGTGGATGACGGCGGTCTGCGAGGTCGCCACCTCGTAGATCTGCAGGGAATCGATCTTGTCCAGCGCCGGCTTCTGCGTGACATCGACCTCATAGGCGCCGTCGACCTGCTTCGAGGCGAGCGCCGCGACCACGGCCGTCGCATCGTCGCCCGTGTCGATGAACTGCAGCGTGTCGAGGGAGGGCACCGTGTGCCAATGCTCGGTGCGCGCCTTCAGGACCGCCTTGCGGCCGGCCTCGAACTCCACCAGCTCGAAGGCGCCCGTGCCGTTCGAGCCGATCCCGAACTTGCCGTCCTCGGCGGGATCGAGGATCGCCATGGGATAGTGGAAGAGATGCTCCGGCACGGCCAGCTGCGCTTCCGCGAGGTTGAGGCGGACGGTGTGGTCGTCGACCTTCTCGATCGCGTTCGCGTCCCAGATCTCGAGGCTCATCTTGGGATTGCCGCTGTCGTCCTTCTCGCCCTTGTCGACCTCCTTCAGCATATAGGCCTTCATCAGGCCCAGCATCGAGGAGCCGATCTTCTCGTCGAGCACCCGCTTCAGGTTCCAGATCACCTGGTCCGCCGTGAGCGGGCTGCCCTTGCGCCAGACGACGCCGGGCCGGATATAGAGCGTCCAGGTCTTCAGATCCGCGCTGGGCTCCCACTTCTCGAGCAGATAGGGACGGGTGATGTTGTCCTGGCCCGTGCGCGTCAGGTATTCGCAGACCTGGCGCGTGATGTTGCTCGGCTCCGCCCAGGCGAAGGTATGGGGGCTGTCGACCGGATGAACGCGCTGTGCGATCCTGACCGTGCCGCCATTGGCGGCGGCCTGGGCCGCGTTGATCGCGAACGGATCGGCGATCCCGGCCAGCGCATAGGCGGTGCCGGCGCCGACGCCCAACAGCGTCGAGAACCGAATGAAATCGCGACGGTTCATCTTTCCGTCGAGGAACTGCCGCTCGACTTTGTCGAGCAGCGGGTGCTTTGGCTCTGACCGCATCATGACCTCCCTGGGATTGGCTTGTTTCGTTGTTGCTTGATCTGATTCGCCGACCTGGCTTCGCGGTCCCAGTGCGGGGCATCGAGGCCTTGCGCGCGGAGCTGGAACTTCTGGATCTTGCCGGTCGGCGTCTTCGGCAGCGCGGTCTCGAGGCGGTAGAAGCGCGGCACCATGAATTTCGGCAGGGTGCGCTCGAGGAACGCGCCGAGGGCGCCGAGATCGAGCTCGTTGCCGGGCTTGGCGACGACGGCCGCCATGACTTCCTGCTCGGTCAAGGGCGAGGGCACCGGATAGACCGCGCATTCGAGCACGGAAGGGAACTTCAGGATCCCGTTCTCGACCTCGGTCGAGGAGATGTTCTCGCCGCGCCGGCGGATCGAATCCTTCACCCGGTCGAGGAAATAGAAGTTGCCGCGCTTGTCGCGCATCATCAGGTCGCCGGAATGGAGCCAGAGGTTGCGCCAGGCCTCCATCGTCTTTTCCGGCTGGTTGAGATAGCCCGACATGACGATCCAGGGCCGCTTGGGCCGCACCACCAGCTCGCCCGCGACGCCGGGCGGAACCTCCTCGTCGTTCGGATCGACGATCTTGACCTCGAAGCGGTCGCTCACGATGCGGCCGCAGGAGCGGGCATCGACCAGATGGAACAGGCGCGGCTTGCCGGGGCGGAAACCGGCACGGATCGGCACGCCGACCTCGGTCGAGCCGTAATTGGTGGTGACGCGCAGGCCGAAGCGCCGGGCGAATTCCTTCACCTGCGGGAAGAGCGGCACCACCAGCACCTTGTCGAGCGGATGCTTTTTATCGGCAGGCGAGGCCGGGGCGCGATGGACGAGGTTCGCCATCGCACCCAGAAGCAGCGTGACGTTGCATCTGTGGTGGCGGATATCGTCCCAGAAGGCGCTGACGCTGAAGCGCGGCTTGAGCACCACCGTGGCGCCGGCGATGAAGCAGGCGAAGACCGCCGCCCACTGGCCCGCGATATGGAACAAGGGCAGCATGTTGTAGTAGCGGTCGCCGGCCTTGAGATCGAGCACCTCGACCACGCAGCGCGAATATTCGAGCGCATGCGCGAAGGTGCAGCGCACGCCCTTCGAGGCGCCGGTCGTGCCCGAGGTGTACATGACCGCCATGATCTGGCGGGGATCCGAGGTTTCGGCGATCGCGGGGCCGCCGGCGGGGCCCGATCCGGCAAGAGAGGCGAATTCGATCGTTCGCAGCTTCGACAGCTTCGCGGGCAGGCGGCCGGGGGCGCTGCCGCGCAGGATCAGGGTTTCGAGCCTGGCGCCGTCGAGGATCTCGTCCTCGAAACGCTCGGCATAGGCCGCGTCGAGGATCAGGATGGTCGCGAGCGAATCCCGCACCACATGCTTGAGCACGTCGCCCAGATAGGCCGTGTTGACCGGCACCTCGACCGCGCCGAGGCGGGCCAGCGCCAGCCAGCAGAGGATGCTGTCGGCATGGTTGTCGAGCATCATCAGCACGGTGGTGCCGGGCCCGATGCCCCGGGCGGCGAAGCCGGCGGCGAGCTTACGGCTTTGCGCCTCGAGCTCGGCATAGGTGAGCGAACCCTCGTCGGAGACGATGGCGGGGCGCCGGCGCGAGGTTTTCGCGCGTTCGGCCAGCAGCGTCGCGACGGTGTAATAGTCCTTCGCCAGCGACAGGCGTTTGGATTGGCGCCCCATCGGCCCCTCTTACGCGCCGAAGACCGCCCGCTGCGCGTTGTCGGCGAGGAAGCCGCGCATGTTGGCCGGCTTCAGGGGCAGGGAACGGGCTTCCTGCACGGTGCGCGCCAGGGGCAGCAGGGGCCAGCCGCTGCCGAAGATGATCTTGTCGCCCAGGACCGAATTGCCGTAGGTGAGAAGCGGCTCGTAGCCGCTATTCTGCTTCAGGAGCAGGTTGGGCCTGACCGATTCGATGGCGATATAGACATTGGGATGGCGCCAGGCGACGCCGATCAGTTCCTGCACCCAGGGCCAGCCGGGGGGACCCGCGATGATGCGCAGGTCCGGAAAATCGACGGCCACTTCGTCCAGCGCCAGCGGATGGCCGTAGCGCATCAGCGACTTGGTCGAAAAATTGATCGAGACATGGACGTTGACGGGGACGTTCAGCTCGACGCATTTCTCATAGAGAGGGTAGATCTTGCGGTCGTTGGCGGCGAGCTTCAGCTCGTAGAGCTGGAGATTGAGGCCGCGCAGGCCCATCTTGCGGATCGCATGCTCGAACTCGGTCACCGCGATCTTGCCGCGATGCGGGTCGGCGCCGGCGAAGCCCACCACCCGATCGGGATAGTCGGCGACCAGGCTCGCCACCGCCTCGTTGGGGATGGTGAGGTTGAACGTGGTGCGGATGTCGCGCGCCTTGACGCAGATCCTGCCGATGCCCTGGGAATCGAGGAACTCGAAGAACTTGGCGAGCGGCTTGCCGCGAAAGAGGGCCAACTCGCCATGGTCGGTCGAATTGCGGTAGACCCGCTCGTAGTTGGCGAGATGGGGCGGGTAGGGGTGGTAGCTCGCGACAAGTTCTTCCGTGGGCGCGGTAATGCTATAGTCGAAGATGGTCGTCACCGGAAGCTCCTGTCGAATACTTTGTTATTATTGTAGAATTGACTGCAACGGCCGGGAGCCGATGTAGTGACACGCGTGTCACTATATGGGCGGCCAGGACCCGAGTCAACGCTCCGAGAGGGGGCGGCGCGGATATCCCATGGGGATTAAGGGAAGAAACATGGCCGAAGAGAAGGGCCCGGCGGTCGCAAGCTATCTCGACGAGCTGGAGCGTCAGCGGGCGGCCGCGAGCGGCGCCAGGGCCCAGACCCGGGCGCGTATCCTGCTATGCGTGGCGCAGGTCCTGTCGTCGGAGGGCTATCACGACGCGATCGTGCGCCAGGTCTGCGAGCAGCTCGGTCTCTCGCGCGGCGCCTTCTACAAATATTTCGAGAACCGGACCGATGCCGTGGCCGAGGTGCTGAACGGCTTCTGCCGTTTCGTGTTCGAGATGTCGGTCGGCGTCGGGCGCGGCAAGTCCGACTTCGAGCGCATCAACGAGGTGACGCTGTTCTATTTCCAGCTCTACCAGCGCAACAAGGGCCTGTTTGCGGTGCAATACAAGCTGGCGCGCGACAAGTCGGCCTATTCCGAGGGCTGGCGCGAGCTCCAGGACAATTGGCGCGGGCGCCTCGCCAGATACATCGTGCGGGTGACCAAGGCCGAGGAGACCGCGCTGCAAAGCGCGCTCGCGCTCTCCTACATGCTGACCTCGCTCGCCGACGATTTCCTCTACCGGCTGATCTTCGAGGACGAGGAGCAGCTGCGCTGGCTGAAGCGCCATCCGCGCCGCGTGGCGGCGCTGATTTCGGTCGTATGGTATCGGGCGATCTTCGGCCGCGATCCCGCGGCAGCGCTGGAGCCCGACTTCCTACTGAAATATTCCGGGGTGCTGCCGGTCGCTTTCGCCCGCTAGCGCCTCAGGCGATCAGCCCGCCCGCCTGGCTCGCGGCGGGCGCCGCGGCGCCGGGCGACGCGAACATGGCGGCCACCTGGAAATAGATCTCGCCGGTGATGCCGGTGACGGATTTCGCCTCCGCGAAGAGGCGCTGGATCTCGCCCTGCATCTGGCTGTCGAGCGGCTTGTGGGTGCGCAGCATGAGGTCGAAGCGCTTGCCGCGCACCAGCCCGTCGAGCTGCATCGCGCCCATGCGGCTGAGCTCGATATCGAGCAGGAAATGGACGCTGGCGGGCTTGCCGTCCTTGGGCTGGTTGCGCTCGCCGGGATCGCGCCGGATCGCCAGGCGTGCCTGGTGCAGGGCCTGCTCGTCCAGCAGCGGCAGGACGATCGTCTTCCATTGCCCGTCCTGGCTGGCGGCCGGCGCCGCGCGGGCGAGCTCGGCGAAGCCCTGCTCGAGCTTCGCGACCAGCTCCGGCCGGCCGGCGGACTGCAAGGCCTGGCGCAGCTCGCTGCCGGGCCAGGCGACCGGCTTGTCGGCGAGGCGCGCGCGGATGAAGGTGGCGAGGCCGGCCGCGAGATGCGGGCCGACGCGCGGCAGATTCTGTGCCAGCAGATCGTCGGTCTGCACCGGCAGAGGCACCCCGCCCGTGGCCGGTTGATCCGCGGCGGCGCCATTGCCGGCTGGTGCGGCGGATGACGGCGAGGGCGAAGTGGCCGGCAGCGGCAGAGCGGCTTTCTCGCTGTCGAGCAGCGCCAGGGTTTCCAGTACCGCGTTGAAGATCTGGCCGGGCCCGGACTGATTGACCAGGGGCGGGGGCGCCGCGGGCGTCGGCAGCAGGAGAAGACGGGTGCCCGCCGGCGCGCCGATCGCGCGATCGAGCGCGACCAGGCCCTCCGGCATCTCGAGGATGGCCTGGCCGTTGGGCAGCGGCGGACGCAGGCTCGTCAAGATCGCCGGCTGGGAAGCGCCCAGGTTCTGTGCGGACGCCGGATTGTTGGCGCCGCTGGCGATCGGCGGCAGGACCGAAACCAGTTCCAGCGGCAGCTTCTGTCCAGCAGCGACCGGGGCCGCGGGTGTCGCGGGCGCTTGCGGTGCTGGTGTCGCGGCGGCGCGCGCCGTGGCCGGTGGCAAGGCTTGCGGCTCGGCGGGCCGCAGCATGGTTGCGAGCAGGCGCGGCCCCGCCGAAACCGTTTCGCCGTTCGGCGATGGCGTCGGCAGGGTCAGGACCAGCCGTGTTCCGGCCGGCCAGCTATGAGCCTGATCCGGCGCCGCTTCCGCCGGCGCCGCGGCGCCGGCGAGAGCCGTGGGTGTCGAGAGCGTCGAGGGCGCGGTGAGCTTGCCGGTGCCGGCGGGTGCAGGACCGGCCTCGGGCGTCTTTGCGGGAGCCGGCGGGCCCGCCGGCGGCGCCACCGTCGCTTCGGGCGGCCGCGGGATACGGAGGGTTCCGAGCGGGCTTTCCAGCACCAGCTCGCCCTCCGGGGTCTGCTGCCGGACGGTGGCGATGAAGACCTCGCGCGGAGCCTCGTCGACCACAGCCGACACGGCTTGCGGCGCGGGCGGGAGAATCGCCGCCAGGTGATAGGGCAGGCGCTGGCCCGGCACGGGCGGCTGTGCGGCCGGCGCGTTGGGCAGCGAGGGCGGTGCGCTCGAGCGCAGATCGTTGGGGCGCAGCAGTGTCGCGATCACCTTGGCGCCGACAATGCCGGCGGCATCGGCGAGCGGCGGCGTGGGTACGGGCGGCAAGGAAGGCGCGGGCGGACCGGTCCGTGCGGCGGCAGCGCTGTCGGCGGCCTGCGCCACCGCGCCCTTGCCGGCATCGAGCAGGGTCAAAAGGCCGACCTTGGGGCCGGCCGGGGATTGATTGTCGACAGGCTCGCCGTCGACCGACAGCAGCACGACCTGCATGCGCGCGCCGGCACTGCGGACCTCGAGCATGATCTTGGCGCCGACGGCGGCTTCGAAGCCGCCCGAGAGCGCCAGCACGCCGCGATCGGTGCGCACGGTGAGCGTGCCGTCGGCGGCGCGCTCCAGCACGGTGCCCGCCAGGATGTCGCCGGCGCCGAGCTGGCCCAGCATCGCCAGGTTGTTCTGGCCCGTCCCGGCGACGGCCATCTGCACGGGGCGAGCGGGGCTCGCGCCGGCGGCGGGCGTCGCGGGCGTGACGGGCGGCAGGTTCACGGGCGCGCTTCCTTGAGCTTGCGCGCCAGTGCCATGACGTCGGCGGCGGCGGCGCTCTCCGGATGACGGATCGCGACCGGAGTCTGGGCGCGGATGCTGTCCTTGACGCGGGCATCGCGCCGGATCACGCCGGCGAGCGGCGGCTCGATCTTGAGGAAGGACTGGCAGGCGCGCAGCAGCGTGGCATAGGTGCGTTCGCCCTCGGCGATCGAGCCCGCCATATTGACCGCGATCCGGAGATCGCCGATATCGCCCTGGCTGACGCCGAGCTTGATGAAGGCATAGGCGTCGGTCAGCGCCGTCGGCTCGTCGGTGGTGATCACCAGCACGCTGCCCGCCCGGCGACAGAGCTGGCGCACGGTGCGCTCGACGCCGGCGCCGAGATCGAGCAGCAGCCGGTCGTAATTGGCGGCGGTCTGGAACAGCTCGTCGCCCAGCCTCGCCAGCCGCTCGCCGCTCATCGCCGCGAGCGAGGCAGTGCCGGCGCGGCCTGCGACCACGTCGAAATGGCCGGGTGCGTAGCTGGTGATGGCGTCGGCCATGGCGCGGCCGCGCTCGACCACCGCGCCCAGATCCGAGCGCGGCATCAGGCCCAGCTGGATATCCACATTGGCGAGCCCGAGATCGCCGTCGAACAGCAGCACGCGTTCGCCCAGCTTGGCCAGGGCCTGGGCCAGCGAGATCGCGAGCCAGGTCTTGCCGACGCCGCCCTTGCCCGAGGCGATGGCCAGCGTGCGCAGGCGCGAAGGCCGGCCGGCCGGTTGCGGTCCGGCGCCGGAAGGCGTGGGCAGGGGGCGGGCGGTCGCGGTCATTCGGCGGCTTCCATGGCAGCGGGATTGAGCGACGGCAGCTCGATGCGCTCGCCCATCAGCAGGCGCGCCAGAGAAACCGGGTTCACAGGCACGAGCCCGTCGCCGATCTGCGGCGAGAGCCCGAATTCGCAGAGCGCCAGCCCGCCCGCGGCCGCCGCGGCGAGCAGGCTGCCCAGCCGGCGCACGGTATCGAGCTTGGTGACGATGAGCCGGCGGGTGCCGAGGCGCGCATAGATGCGGGCCTGGTCGGCGGTCTCGGCGGGATCGCCGCCGGCCGCGAGCACCAGGACCGGCTCCGCCTCGCCGGCGGTGGCCAGCGCCGCCATCTCGGCGAGGTCGCCGTCGCTTTGCGGGTTGCTGCCGGCGCTGTCGATGAGGCGCAGGCCGCCCTCGGGCAGGCTCGCGAGCGCGCGCCGCAGGGTCTGGCCGTCGCGGGCGCGATAGGCCGGAAGATCGATGCGCCGGGTATAGGTCGCAAGCTGCGCCTCGGCGCCGGCACGCAGCGTGTCGCAGGAGACGACGCCGGCGGTGACGCCGGCCAGGCGCGCCCGGATGGCGAGCTTCGCCAGGCTCGAGGTCTTGCCGGCGCCCGGCGGCCCGATGAAGAGCAGGGGGCAGGCCGGCGCTTCGTCGATCAGGGGCGCGAAGGCGAACTGGGCGTCGAGGGCCGCCGCCAGCGCCAGGACCGGGTTCTCGGTCGAGAGCTCCGCCGCGGCGCCGAGCAGGCGGTCGGCGATCGCCGCCGGCACGCCGTTGAACTCCAGCCGCGCGGCGATGCGGTCGAGCCCGTCGAGGGCGGCGCTGTCGGACGAGGGCAGCAGCGGCGCCGCCGCGGTATCGGCAGGCGCCCTCTCGGCGTCGAGCGGCTCGTCATCGAGCCCGGCCGTCACCAGCACGCCGCTCTTGCCGTCGCGCTTGGTCGAGAGGATGACGGCATCGTCGCCCAGCTCCTGGCGGACGCGGCGCATCGCCTCGTCCATCGTGCCGGCGCTGAAGGTCTTGAGCCGCATCGCTCAGCGCTCCTCAGATCTGCCCGACCGTCTTGATCCGCGCGCGCGCATAGATCTCGTTCTGCGACATCACGACGGTGACGGGACGGAAGCGCTCGACGATCGAGCGCACGAAGGGGCGGATGGCGGGGCTGGTCAGGAGCACGGGCGTCTCGCCGCGCATGGCATGGCGCTCGAACTGCTGGCGGACGGCGTTGATGAACTGCTGCAGCTTGGTCGGCGGCATGGCGAGCTGCTTGTCCTCGCCGTCGCCGCGCAGCGATTCGGCGAAGGCCTGCTCCCATTCGGGCGAGAGTGCCAGGAGCTGGATCACGCCCTCGGCATCGGCCACGGAATCGCTGATCTGGCGCGACAGCCGCGCGCGGACATGTTCGGTGATCTGGTTGACGTTGCGGGTATAGCCGCAGGCCTCGGAGACGCCCTCGAGGATCGCCGGCAGGTCGCGGATCGAGATGCGCTCGGCGAGCAGGTTCTGCAGCACGCGCTGCACGCCGCTCATGGAGATCTGCGCGGGGATCAGGTCGCCGATGAGTTTCTGGTGCTCCTTGCCCAGATCCTCGACCAGCTTCTGTGTCTCGGCATAGGACATGAGCTCGGCCATGTTGTCCTTCACCACCTCGGTCAGATGGGTGGTGACGACCGTGGCCGGATCGACCACGGTGTAGCCGCGGAACATCGCCTCCTCGCGCATGGCGGGGTCGATCCACATGGCGGGCAGGCCGAAGGTCGGCTCGACCGTCTCCTCGCCGGCGATGGTGATCTTCTCGCCGCGCGGATCCATGACCAGGATCATGTTGGGCCTGAGGTCGCCGCGGCCGGCCTCGATCTCCTTGACCCGCACGACATAGGTGTTGGCGGGGAGCTGCAGATTGTCCTGGATGCGCACCGCCGGCAGCACGAAGCCCATCTCGCGCGCGACCTGGCGGCGCAGCGCCTTGATCTGGTCGGTGAGCTTCTGGCCGCGCTCCGTGCCGATGAGCGAGAGCAGGCCATAGCCCAGCTCGAGGCGGACCGTGTCGATCTGCAGCGTCTGCTGGATCGTCTCCTCGGCCGGGGTCGCGGCCTCTTCCTTCTGCTTGACCTCGGCCTGCGTCTTGGCCTGGGCCTGGCGGCGCGCCAGCATCCAGGCGCCCGTGCCGGCGGCGCCGGAAAGAGCCAGGAACGGGATGGTCGGGATGCCGGGCAGCAGCGCCATCGAGCCCATCAGGAAGGAGACGAGGCCCAGCGCCGCCGGATAGCCGCCGAGCTGCGAGAACAGGGCCTTGTCGGTGGTGCCGCTGATGCCGGCCTTGGAGACCAGCAGGCCGGCGCCGGTCGAGATGACGATCGCCGGGATCTGGGTGACGAGGCCGTCGCCGACGGTCAGGATCGTGTAGCTGTGGGCGGCTTCGGAGAAGGAGAGACCCTCCTGGCCCACGCCGATGATCATACCGCCGATGACGTTGATGAAGGTGATGATGAGGCCGGCGACGGCGTCGCCGCGCACGAACTTGGCGGCACCGTCCATGGCGCCGAAGAAGCTGCTCTCGTCCTCGAGCGCCTTGCGGCGCGCCCGGGCCTCGGCTTCGTCGATCAGGCCGGCCGAGAGGTCGGCGTCGATCGCCATCTGCTTGCCGGGCATGGCGTCCAGGCTGAAGCGCGCCGACACTTCGGCGATGCGCCCCGAGCCCTTGGTGATGACGACGAAATTCACCAGCACCAGGATCGCGAACACGATCACGCCGATAACGAAGTTGCCGCCCATCACGAAATTGCCGAAGGCCTCGATCACGTGGCCGGCGGCGTCGGTACCCTCATGGCCATGCGAGAGGATCAGGCGGGTCGAGGCCAGGTTCAGCGACAGCCGCAGGATCGTGGCGATCAGCAGCACGGTCGGGAAGGAGCTGAAATCCAGCGGCTTCGAGATGAAGAGCGAGGTCATCAGCACGAGCACGGAGACCGTGATCGAGAGCGCCAGCGAGATGTCGAGCAGCCAGGCGGGCATGGGCAGGATCAGCACCACGAGGATGCAGATGACGCCCAGCGCCAGCGCGATCTCGCCGCGCTTGAGCGCGGTCTGGAGCTGCCCCCAGATCCGGTTCAAGCCCGGCCCCGACATCGCTTCCTGAAAGGCGTTCGCCATGTCCTACCCGACCGTCGTTTTGCTCGACGTCGCCGTCGATGCGGTGGTCCCATCCCCTCCCTGACCCTCCCCCATCAAGGGGGAGGGGATAGAAGCAAGAGAAGGGATGTCCGCCGCTTGCGTCTGCTCACCAGCAAAATTATCCCCTCCCCCCTTGTGGAGGAGGGTTGGGGTGGGGGGTGAGCCAAGCGCGGGATTCATGGTTTCAGACCGCCTGGCGCTCGCCCTCGGCGCCCCGCGCGCCCGGCAGCAGGATGCCTTCCTCGCTGTACTGCTTGAGCTTGTTGCGGAGCGTGCGGATCGAGATGCCGAGAATGTTGGCGGCGTGGGTGCGGTTGCCGAGGCAATGGTTGAGCGTCTCGAGGATCAGGTCGCGCTCGACATCGGCCACGGTGCGGCCGACCAGGCCCGCCGTGTCGGTGACCTGGGCCTTGGCCGTCTCGATCGCCGCGACCGCGCGGGCCTCGGGCGTGGAGGCGCCGCCGCGCTGGCCCGTGAGCATGATGGCCTCGGGCCCGAGCTCCTCGCCTTTGCAGAGAAGGACGGCGCGGTGCATGGTGTTTTCGAGCTCGCGCACATTGCCGCGCCAGCTATGGGCCAGCAGCATCGCCTCGGCCGCGGCCGAGATCTTCGGCGGCTGCACCGCGTTGGCGGCGGCGTATTTCTTGACGAAATGCTCGGCCAGCACGGCGATGTCGGCGGGCCGGTTGCGCAGCGCCGGCAGCTCCAGCGTCACGACATTGAGGCGGAAATAGAGGTCCTCGCGGAAATTGCCGTTGCGGGTCTCGATCTCGAGGTCGCGGTTGGAGGTGGCGATCAGGCGGATATCGACCTTGATCGGCTGGGTCCCGCCGACGCGGTCGATCTCGCGCTCCTGGATCGCACGCAGCAGCTTGGCCTGCAGCCGGGGATGCATCTCGCTGATCTCGTCGAGCAGCAGGGTCCCGCCGTTGGCCTCCTCGAACTTGCCGACGCGCCGGGCGATGGCGCCGGTGAAGGCGCCGCGCTCATGGCCGAACAGCTCGGACTCGAGAAGATGCTCGGGGATGGCCGCGCAATTGACCGAGATGAAGGGGCGGGCGGCGCGCTTGCTGCGGCTGTGCAGATAGCGCGCCATGACCTCCTTGCCGGTGCCGGATTCGCCGGTGATCAGCACCGAGGCGTCCGAGGGGGCGATCTGGTCGGCCAGGCGCAGCACCTCGCGCATCACGGGATCGCGATAGATGAAGGCGCTGCTTTCCTCGGCCACGGCGGCGAGGATGGCCGCGATCAGCTCGGCGTCGGGGGGCAGCGGCAGATAGTCCTTGGCACCGGCCTTGATGGCGCGGACGGCCACGTCGGTCTCGGTGCCGATGCCGCAGGCGACCACGGGCAGGCTGATGCGCTCGGTCTTGAGCTGGCCGATCAGGCGCGCGATGTCGAGGCGCACGTCGCAGAGCAGGAGGTCCGCACCCTGGCCGGCCCTGAGGGCCTCCATGGCGCCGTCGATCTCGCCGACCTGCGCCACCTTGGCCCCGCGCGACAGCGCGATCTTGCCGGCGGTGGCGATGGGCCCGTCGAGGGATCCGACGATCAAGAGGCGCATCTGTATCTACTCCTGTAATAGGGCCGAGGGCTTGGCAGGCCTCAGCTGAAGAACCGGATCTGCTGCCAGGGCGGCAGCACGCTGTTGAGCAGGATCTCGAGCCGGCGCGGATTCTCCTGCCGCGACATCGACACCGCTCCGATCAGGTAGATCTGGCGCAGCAGGGCCTCGGCCGCCGCGTTGCGCTCGATCTTGGCCGCGAGCGGGCTGAAGACGACGTTGGCGAGAAGCGCGCCATAAAGCGTGGTGAGCAGGGCCAGCGCCATGGCGGGCCCGATCTTGGAGGGCTCGTCGAGGCTGCCCAGCATCTGCACCAGGCCGATCAGCGTGCCGATCAGGCCCATCGCCGGCGCCACCTCGGCGGCGCGGCGCAGGATGCTGGCGCTGCGCTGCATGCGCTGGGCGGTGGCGTCGGCATCCGCGGTCATGACCGCCTCGATCTCCTCCTGCGGCGCGGCATCGACCACGAGGCTCATCGCGCGGTGGAGGAAGGGGTCGTCCTTGAACTGCGGCAGCTGCTCCTGAAGGATCAGCGGCCCGTGGCGGCGCACCATGTCGGCGAGAGTCATCATGCCGCGCGCGGCGTCCATCGGCTCCGGCGTCGCGGTCGTGAGGGCGCCCATCATGGTCGGGTGGGCGCGCAGCACCTCGCCCGCGGAGAAGGAGACGCAGGTCACGGCGAAGGTGCCGCCGACCACCATCAGGAAGGAGGGGAAGTGGAAGAAGGCCAGGGGCGATCCGCCGAGCGAGATGGCCAGCGCCACCAGCGCCACCGCGCCGATAAGCGCGATGGGGCCGAGCGGGTCCGCCGCGGTGCCCGCTTTCACGGAGCGGGCGCCGGCGCGGCTGTTGCTGTCTGTTTCGACGGCCATCGTTTCCCCCGAGATCAGGCGCGCTCGGACTTGATGATCTCGGTCATGGTCACGCCCAACCGGTCCTCGACGATCACGACCTCGCCGCGGGCGACCAGGCGGTTGTTGACATAGATGTCGATCGCTTCGCCGACCTTGCGGTCGAGCTCGACCACGGCGCCGCGGCCGAGCTTGAGCAACTGGGCCACCTGCATGGTCGCCTTGCCGAGCACGGCCGACACCTGGACCGGGATGTCGTAGACCGCCTCCAGCTCGCGGGCGTTGGTGGGCGCCGGCGGCGGTTGGGGCGGCGGTACCGGCTCGCCGGGACCTTCGCCGTTCAGCTCGTTGAGATTGAGGTTTTCATCGGCCATCGGACTCTCCTATGGGTCTCAGGCGGTGCGAGCCAGGGCTTGCGTATCGGCATCGCCCTCGGAATCGACTGGGGAACGGGGGGACGGGTTCGACAGGGCACTCAGGCTGCGGGCGATGCGCTGCTCCATCTCGACCCAGATCCGCTGGGCCTGGCGCTCGACGCCGCCATCGGCCCATTCGAGCCGGCAGTCGCCGGGGCCGAGCGCCTCGTCGGCGATCAGCAGCAGGCGCCCGCCGAAACCGGATTGCTTGGAGATCTCGGCCAGGCGCGGCCGCATCTCCTCGATCAGCGTGTCGGGCAGCCGCAGCGCGACGCGGGGCTCCTCCTCGAGGTCGCGCAGGGCGGCGATGGCCATCTGCTCGATCTCGATCGCGGCCTGCATCTGCTCCAGCGTCGGGTAGAGCTTGCGCACCATGCCCAGCGCCGCGGTGAGCGCCCAGGACAAGGTCTGCTTCTCGACCTTCTCGCACATCGGCGCGAAACCCTGGAGCGCCTGGGCCACTGCCGGCAAGGTCCGCGCCGCCAGCTCTTCGCGCTCGGCGCGGGCCTCGGCCCGGCCGGCCGCGCGGCCCGCTTCATGGCCTTCCTCGCGCGCCTGTTTGAGCTCGGCCTCGCCGTATTTCGGCGCGGGCGGCTGCTCCGGCTTGGGTTGCGCCGGGGCGTCGAACGAGGTGTCGAACAGGAATTTTCCGCTAATCGCCATGTCGATCTTTCTAATAGATCAGCTCGTCTTCGCCCTTCTTGTCCGACAGGATGATCTCGCCCTTGGCGGCGAGGTCCTTGGCGATCTGGACCATGGCCTGCTGCGCATCGTCGACGTCGCGCAGCCTGACCGGTCCCATCGCCGCCATGTCCTCGCGCAGCATCTTGCCGGCGCGCTCGGACATGTTGGAGAAGAAGAGCTCGCGCAGATCCTCCGACGCGCCCTTGAGGGCGACGCCGAGCTTGTCCTTCTCGACCGCGCGCAGCAGCGTCTGGACGCCGCCGGGATCGAGCTTGCCCAGGTCCTCGAAGGTGAACATCAGGGCCTTGATGCGCTCGGCGGAGTCGCGGTTGCGCTCCTCGAGCGAGGCCATGAAGCGGCCTTCGGTGTTGCGGTCGAGATTGTTGAAGATCTCCGCCACCAGCTCGTGCGCGTCGCGCCGGTTGGTGCGGGCGAGGTTGGTCATGAATTCGGTGCGCAGCGTGCGCTCGACGTCGTCCAGCACGTCGCGCTGGACGGCCTCCATGCGCAGCATGCGCATGATGACCTCCATGGCGAAGGCTTCGGGCAGATGGCTCAGGACGCGGGCGGCGTGATCCGACTTCACCTTGGACAGCACGACCGTGACGGTCTGGGGATACTCGTTTTTGAGATAGTTGGCGAGCACCACCTCGTTGACGTTGCCGAGCTTGTCCCACATGGTCCGGCCCGCGGGACCGCGGATCTCGTCCATGATGGCGTCGACCTTGTCCTTGGCCAGCACCTTCATCAGCAGACGCTCGGTGCTCTCGAAGGAGCCGTGGAGCGAGCCCGTGGAGGTCATCCGGTTCGCGAACTCGACGAAGAGCTGCTCGACGACGGAGGAATGGATCATGCCGAGATTGGCCATGGTCTGCGAGATCTCCTTGATCTCGTCCTCGTCCATGAGAGCAAACAGCTGCTGCGCGCCTTCCTCGCCCACGGACAGCATCATGATCGCCGCCTTCTGGGCGCCGGAGAGGCTCTCGAGTTTCGTCAGTTCAGCCACGTCTGCCTGCCTTCGCCTAGCTGTCCTGGTACATCCAGCCGCGCATGATGCCGACGGCCTCTTCGGGGTGCTTGGACACGAGCTCGCTGATCTTCCGGATCGAGGAGGCGCGCACCTGGCCTTCGATCTGGCCGATGTCGATCATCCGTTCGATCTCGTCCGTGGTGGTCGGGCCCGTCAGGGCCGCGGTGCCGTCGGGCGCCGGCAGGGCCGCCTGGGCGCTCTGGTCGGTGATCTGGGCCTGGGCCTCGGGCCGCGACGGCGAGAGCAGCCGGTTCAGGATCGGGCGGACGCCGAACATGATGGCCAGCGCGCCGAGCAGGGCGAGAACCAGCATCTCGACGATCCGCACCAGGTCGGAGCGGCTGAAGCCCATGAACAGGCCGGCGCTGGCATCGCTGCCCAGCTCGGCATTGTCGGCGAAGCGCATATTGACGACTTCGACTGTGTCGCCGCGCTTCTCGTCATAGCCGATGGCGCTCTTGACCAGCTTGCCGATCTGGTCGAGCTCCTCGGCGGAGCGCGGCGCATAGGCCGTCGTGCCGTCGGCGGCGGCGGTGTAGGTGCCGTCGACCAGGACCGCGACCGAGAGCTTCTTGACCTGCCCGGTCTCGCGGATATGGACCTGCGTCTCCTTGGAGATCTCGTAGTTGACGGTCTCCTCGGTGCGCTGCGAGCGGCTGGCGCTGGTCGTGCCGCCGCCGCCGCTGCCGCCCGTGGGGTTGGGCAGGTTGTTGGCGACGGTGACCTGGTCGCTGGCCTGGGCGTCGGAGGAATCGTTCTTCTCCTCGACCGTCTGGGTCGAGCGCACCACCTGGCCGTCTGGATTGTAGGTCTCGGAATTGGTGGTGACGCGGTCGAAGTCGAGGTCGGCGGTGACCTCGGCGCGGATCTTGCCATAGCCCAGCGTGCGCTGGAGCAGCTCCTCGATGCTGCGGCGGATCTTGTTCTCGTAGGAGAGGCGGGCCTCCTCGGCGGAGCCGGAGAGCCCGTCGTCGCTGTCGCCATTGCCGGGCGCCAGCAGCGTGCCGGTGGAATCCACGATCGAGACGGCGTTGGGCTTGAGGCCCGGCACGGCCGCCGCGACCAGATGCTCGATGGCCGAGACCTGCTGCTTGTCGAGGACGGCGCCGCCGGCCATCGTCAGGATGATCGAGGCCGAGGGGCTTGGCTGCTCCTTGGCGAAGAGCTGGCGCTCCGGGATCACCAGATGGACGCGCGCGTTCTTGACCAGGTCGATGGTCTTGATGGTCCGCGCCAGCTCGCCTTCCATGGCGCGCAGCTTGTTGACCTGCTGCTCGAAGCTGGTGGTGCCGAGCGGCTGCTGCTGATCGAAGATCTCGTAGCCGATCGAGCCGCCGCCGGGCAGGCCCTCCTGGGCCATCGACATGCGCAGCTTGAGCGCCTGGTCGGCGGGCACCCGGATCGAGGTACCGTCGGCGCCGAGTTGGTAGGGGATGCCCATCTGGTCGAGCTTCTCGACGATGTGACTGCTGTCGGCCGGGTCGAGATCGGCATAGAGCAGTGCCATGTCGGGGCTCGACAGGCGCATCGCGATGAAGGCGAAGAATCCCAGCAGCAGAAGCGCCATGCCGCCAAGCGCGCCGAGCTTGACGGGGCCGAGCTTGCGCAGGGTCTCCATCATGACGCCCTCTCGATCTGGCGGCCGAAAGCGGGCCTGCGATCGGGGGCGGGGACTTCAAGCCGGAATTTCGGGAACATTCGCGCCGTTTTGCGTGGGGCCTTTCGATAGGCCCGACGCTAGGCGTGCGAGGTGAAGAAGCTCTTAATCGGCGGCAGAAATTGCCGGGTAAACCGGCAAGTTCTGCCGGCCCGATTCATCATCTCGAAAGGTTCGCCGCCCTGAGCCTGTGGATAACAGGCGTCACGGATAGCGCGCAGGCTCGCGATAGTCCTGGAGACGCGTGACCCGAAGGCCCTTGATGCCGTGGGCGTCGATCTGGCGCTGCCAGCTCAGGAACTCCTCGACGGAAAGCTGGTAGCGCTCGCAGGCCTCCTCGAGCGTGAGAAGGCCGGCGCGCACGCCGGTCACGACCTCGGCCTTCCGCCGGATGACCCAGCGCTTGGTGCCGGGCGGCGGAAGATCGTCGAGGGACAGCGGCAGCCCGTCGGGGCCGATGATCCGATGCGACCTACCTGGGCGATCGAGCGTCATTGCGGTTCGCTCCGTCTTGGACCGATGGCCTTGGGCCGGAATTGCCCGCGACCTGGACAGAGCGTAATCCCATTGGCTTTAAGGAAGGCCTAAATCGGACGGTTAAACAGCGATATATGCGGGGAAGACCGGCCGTCACGAACCTTCTCGGATCGCGACGGCCGCAGGCTTCGTCAATCAATCGTCAATCGCTGTTAACGCGGGCGTTAACGGCGGATCTGCAGCAGCTCGTTCAGCATGTCGTCCGCGGTCGTGATGACCTTGGCCGAGGCCGAATAGGCGCGCTGCGTGATGATCATGTTCGTGAACTCCTCGGCCAGGTCGACCGTCGAGGATTCGAGCGAGGAGGGCGAAACCTTGCCCGCGCCCGCCGTGTTGGCCTCGAGCAGGACCGGATCGCCCGAATAGGTCGTGGTCTGGTAGGCGTTGCCGTTCTGGGCGGCCAGGCCGTTCGGGTTGCGGAAGGTCGCGATCGGCAGCTTGAAGATGTCGCGCTGCTCGCCATTGTCGAACAGGGCCGTCACGATGCCGTCCTCGTTGATCGAGATGCCGGTGAAGGAGCCGTAGGTCAGGCCGTCCTGAGCGTTCACCTTGGCGGCATATTCGCCGGCGAACTGGGTGACGCCGTCGGGCATGCCCGGCGTGCCGAGATCGAGCGTGACCTGCTGGCGGTCCTGGCTCGAGTTGGTGAGCGGGTCGTTGTCGTAGTCGACCAGGAAGTTCAGGTGGTTGTTGGTGTCGACCGTGGCATAGGGCGCCGTCGGCACGATTCCGCCCAGCGTGCCATCGGCATTGAAGGTCACGGTCGCCAGCGGCACGCCGTTGGTGGCGTTGTTCTGGAAATTGACCGTGGTGAAGGCGGCGCCCAGGTTGGTGGCCAGCGCAGTCCGGTCGCCCGCCACGTCGAGGTCGTAGGTCGAGGCGCCGTTCAGGTCGAGGGTGAAGCTGCCGCCGGCACCGTCGGTGAAGGTCAGCTGATCCGTGTTGGTGAGATCATTGCCGGCCACGGTCGGCACCGTCGCCGTGAAGGCGGTGGCGCCGATATTGACCGTGATCGTCGTGCTGTTCGGCGGCGCGCCGCCGGGGGCGTTGACCGTGAAGGGACCGACCAGGCCGCTGATATTGCCCGAGGCGGCCGTGAGCCCGAAGTTCGAGGTGTCGGAGAGCGTCGCCGTCGGGAAATAGTTGGTCGTGGCCGTGGCGAAGGTCGCGGCGCCGGTATCGTCGGAGGCGTAGTTGCCGCCGCCGGCGAGGCTGCCCAGCAGCGTCCAGGTGTTGGCGCCGGTCTTGGCCCAGGTCATGTTCATGACCTGCGTCGTGCCCTGCTTGTCATAGAGCTGGACCGAGGTGTCGTGGGTCGAGCCGGTGATGTCGTTGGCCGGCAGGTTCAGCGCCCACTGGATGTTCGAGGTCGGGCGCGCGGTGCCGGTCAGGTTCGAGACGTTCACCGTCTCGAGGCTCTGCAGCAGGTTGGTGTTGGGCGGCAGGTTGCCCTGGTTGTCCAGGCGCCAGCCCTGCAGGTAATAGCCGTTCTGCGTCAGGTTGCCGTTGGAGTCGGTCGTGAAATGGCCGGCGCGGGTGTACATGTAGTTGTTGCCGACGCCCGGATTGGCCGCCTGGTTGACGACGAAGAAGCCGTTGCCCACCAGCGCCACATCGGTCGGCGAGGAAGAGCCCTGCAGCAGGCCCTGGCGGTCGATCATCTGGTTGGGCGAGGAGCGCACCCCACCGGGCGAATAGGTCGAGCGCGACGCGGCTTCCGTCACCAGGGTTTGGAACTGGGCCTTGGTGCCCTTGTAGCCGACGGTGTTCACGTTCGAGATGTTGTCCGAGATCATGCCGAGGGCCTGGCTCTGCGCCGCGAGGCCCGACACACCGGAAAACATGGCGCCGTAGATGCTCATTTTTTTCTCCTAAAGTCTTCTTCTGGTGGCGATGAAGGGGTGAGGCAATCAGGTCTGATCGTTGCTGTCGCTGCTGCTGCCGGCCGTCGCCGAGCGCACCGAGCCGACCTTGCTCAGCGGCACGTCGAGATCGCCGATCGACAGGTGGAATTCGCCGTCGATGCGCTGCACCGCATCGACCTTGCCGCGGGTGCCGGTCGTGACCGCAAGCTGCGCGTCGTCGGAATCGACCGCCTGGACCGAGATGTCGTAGACGCCGTCATCGAGCGTGTTGCCGTTCTGGTCCTTGCCGTCCCAGGTCACGTCGTGCGTCCCGGTGGTGGTATCGACCGGCATGGTCCGCACGGTCTCGCCCTCGGCGTTCTTGATGACCAGCATGGCCGTCTGCGCATCGCTCGAGAGGTCGTAGGAGATCTCGGCCGAGCCGTCCTGCAGCATGACCTGGTCGCTCTGTGCCTCGACTACGTTGTTGAGGAAGCTCAGCGCCGCCATGGCCTGGTTGTCGGACTGCACCGCCAGCAGCGAATCCAGCTTCTGGTTGGTCTCGATCTGCTGCTCGACGCTGGTGAACTCGACCAGCTGCTGGGTGAACTGGTTGGTGTCGAGCGGCGACAGCGGGTCCTGATACTGGAGCTGCTTGGTCAACAGCGTCAGGAAGTTGTCGAAATTGTCCGAGAACGAGGAGAGCGCGGAGCTGCCGCCATTGGAGCTCGTGCCTGTGTTGGATCCGACGCCGGGAACGGTGGTCATCGTCTAGGCTCCTCTCATACGGCGATGTTCAGGCGGCCATCGGCGACCGCGCGGATCGCATCGGCCGTGCTGGCGATACGGTAGCTCGGACGATAGGCCCGCTCGGCCTCGTCCGCGATCGAAGGCTGCCAGGCCGTCGGGCCCGGGTTGTTCTGCTGGTTCTGGTACTGCTGGCGCTGGTCGCTCTGCAGGTTGAAGCTCAAGGAGCTGCCGTCGGTCTTGAAGCCGGCATCCTGGAGCGCGCGCTCGAGGCCGGTGGCGTCGCGCTTGAGGAGATCCAGCGTCTGCGGCCGGTCGGCGGCGATGACGGTGTTGATCGTGCCGGAACGGTCGAAATCGAGCTTGATCTCGATGCGGCCGAGATCGTGCGGCACGATCTGGATCGTGATGTGGTCGCGTCCATTGGCGACCGCGCGCTGGATCTGCAGCGGCAGCTGGTCGCCCTGGGTCAGGAACTGGCTGAGCTTCTCGACCGGCACCTGGATCGGGCCGCGGGCGGCGGCATGGCTGCGCGCGTCGACCGGCGCGACGGTGGCGGTGGCACTCGTGCTGCTGCCAGCATCGGCGGAATCGCGGCTGGCGGCCGCCCGGCTGCTCGTGTCGTCCGACGACGCGACCTTGTCGGTCCGGCCGCTGTCGGTATCCGCCGTCGCCGGATCGGGCCTGGGCTCGGCCTTCTTGTCGCCCTCGAGCGTGGCCGCGGCATGGACCGGTGTGCGCGCATCGGACTTGGTATTCGTGGGCGGCGCCACCTCGACCTTCTGGAACGGGCTGGTGCCGGCATCGGGGGTCTTGGATGGCGGCGCTGTGCCGGCCGCGGGCGCCGCTGCGGCGGTTGTCTCGCCATCGGCCGGCGGCGAAGCGGGCTCCTCGCCCGTGGCCGCATCCGCATCCTCGGCCGGCTTCTCCCCGTCGCCGGTCGTTTCGACGCTGATGAAGCTGCCTGCGGCCACGGCCGGGTGCGCCGGCGGGGTGGGGACGGGCGTTGTAGCGGGCGCAGCCGTCGGGGCGGCAGGGTCCACCGTTTCCGGCGCGAAATTCTGGGTCGTGTCTTCGATCAACGGCGCCTGGCCGGGGCCGGTCGCGCCGGCCGGCGCCGAAGGCCCGGTCTTCGGCGCGAGGGCGGCGTTCATGCCGTCCTGGGTCAGGGCAGGCTTGCCGTTGTCGGCACCGAACTTGGCGGCGGCCCGCGCGCGCAGCTCGGTCAGGATAGCGTCGAGATCGGCGGGGCTCAGGGTCTTCTGGGTCGCGGCCGGATCCAGCGCGATGCCCGTATCCTGGCTTTCGGTACCCGTTGCCGGCGTTGCCGCGTCGCCGTTCCGGGCATCGGCGAGGGCCTGGGCGAGGAGAGCCAGCTTGTTGCGATCGCCGATCTGGGAAAGGTCGAGGCCGTTGGCCGCGGCCACGGCCGTCAACGGATCGGTGCCGCTGTCGCCGATCAGATCCTGGCCCGTCGAGCCCTGACCCGTCGAGCCCTGGCCCGTCGAATTCTGTATCGCGGCGGGATTGAAGAGAGCGAGCAGGCCCTGAAGGCCGGCCGCGGCGTCGGCGGAGCCGTCACCCTTCTGGCCGGTCTCCTTGCCATCGCCGGTCGCGCGACCGACCAGGGCGAGGAGGGCGGCGAACAGGCCGCCGCCCTTTCCTGCCTGACCCTGGGTCTTGCCGAACAGGCCCTGGGCGATGCCGCTCGTGCCGGTTTCGGTCTGGATCGCTTCCATGGAGACGTCGCCTTCCTGGCGCCGTGGTTCGGTGATGAGGAGATCAGACGGCGGCGCGCAGCTCGGCGTTCGACATGGAGACGAGACCGGTCAGGCCGGCGAGCTCGTTCCAGGAGTCGCGCAGCGGCTCCAGCATCGCCACCAGCCGCTCGGCCGTGTCGGTGTCGTTGTAGACGTTCACGCGCGGCAGCTGGGCCATGATGTGGGCGTAGATCGAGCCGAGATTGACGGCCACTTCGCCGCCGAGGTCGGTGTCGAGCGTCACATAGAGGAAGCCCACGATCTCCATCGCCGCGGTCACGGCGTTGCAGCGGCCTTCGATGTCCCCGGAGGTGGCCGCCATCCCGGCGATGCGGATGGCCGCGATGGCCTCGTCATAGAGCATGACGATGCGGCGCGCGGGCTCGGCCTCGATCAGGGTGTCGACGTCGCAGTGGCGGATGATGGTCATGACGGTGGTCCTTCTTGTTCTTTTTGAGGTTTCTGTTCGGTCTTTTCGGGATCGGCCGGCCGTTACTGGAACAGCTTGAGCAGGTCCTGCGGCATCTGGTTGGCCTGGGCCAGCATCGCCACGCCGGCCTGCACCAGGATCTGCTTCGAGGTGAAGGTCGTCATTTCCGACGCGATATCGAGGTCCAGCAGGTTGGATCGGGCGGCTTCCGTGTTTTCCACCGCCGAGGCGATATTGTCGGCGGCGAACTGGAGGCGGTTCTGGTAGGCGCCGATCGAGGCCCGGGCGTTGTTCAAGACGTCGATCGCGTTGCCGAGCGCGTCCGACGCGGCGTCGGCCGTGCTGACCGTCGTGATGTCGGTGCCGTTGATGCCGAGATTGGCCCCGCTGATGCCGTCGATCGAGACGCTGATCACATCCTTGGTCACGTCCGTGCCGGTGCCGACCTTGAAGCTGAAGGTGGCCGAGCTGGCGCCGGCAAACTGCAGGCCGCCGGCGGAAGCCGAGGGCGCGACCGTGGTGGCCGACTGGAAGGCCGTATTCAGCGAGAGGACCAGATCGCCCGTGTTGGTGCCCGTCGGCAGCAGCTTCACGCCGGCGCCGGTGATCATGTTGCCGGAAGCATCCATCGCGCTGGAGGAGATCGCGCCCGTATAGCTGTTGGAGCCGTCGGTCAGGGTAAAGGTCGCGTTACCGGAGCTGTAGCTCAGCGTGTAGTTGTCCGAGGATGCCGTAGTCAGGCCGTGACCGGTGATGCTCGACACGCCGTCGGCCACCGCGAAGCCGCCGCCGGTGCCGACGCTGGCACCTCCCGTCGTCAGCGAGCCGTTGACGAGCTGGTTGCCGTTGAACTCGGTCGAAGCCGCGATGCGGTTCACTTCGGCCAGCAACAGCTGATACTCGGTGTTGAGCATGCCGCGTTCCGTGTTCGAGAGCTGGCCCGAACCGGCCTGAACCGACAGCGTCTTCATGCGCACCAGCACGTCGTTGATGCGGGCCATGGCGCCGTCGGCGACCTGGAGCATCGACACGCCCTGACCGGCATTGACGCTGGCTTGGCGCAGACCCTGCACCTGGCTGTTGAGGCGCGAGCCGATCGCCATCGAGGCGGCGTCGTCCTTGGCGGACACCACGCGGCTGCCTGAGGAGAGCTTCGCCAGCGACGAGGTCGCGTCCATATCGGACTTCTGCAGGTTGCGGTGCGCGACGTTGGCGGCGTAGTTGGAAATCGCGTTGAGAGCCATCTTTCGTCTCCTGAACTTCAGGTGCCTGCCGTGCCCTTTCGGGGCCCATCTCACGGCGTGGGCATGTCCTCAAACCCGATGCGGCGCTGCCGCCCCTTTCCTTCTCGGTGGCGAACCGTCGTCAGGGATGGACGGCGCGCGCTTCGGGTCTTTCGTGAGGGATAAGGCAAGCGCCGGGCCAACTTTCGGGCCAATCTGTAACTAGTTGAAATAAATCATCTATTTTTTGAAGAGGCAGGGAGGGCAGGATCTCTCCGCCGGTGTGGGGCAAGTTCTTCTGGGCTTTGGCGGCAGTTTCTGCCGCGCGGACCGACCCTCTCTTGGCAGCTTTTGCCCCGAATTCCGGATCGGCGGCGAAGCGACGGCCCGCGGCGCTCACGCCAGCAAGCGGCCTGCCAACATGGTTACAAGGGCGAGCGCTGGCGCGCAAAAACGAAGGGCGCCCACCGCCATTCGGCGGGGCGCCCCGTCAGTCGATCAGGGAAGGGGTTGCGGTGCGGAGCGAGCGCGGTGCTCCGCGCTCAGGCGGAGACCACCAGGCGGCGGTCGGCGCTGGCGCCAGCCGCGGGATCCGGCCGCTGGGCCGCGGCGGCCTGGGCCTCCCGCTGGACCAGCTCGTGCCAGGAGCGGCGCAGCGGCTCGAGCAGGGTCGCGACCTCGCGGGCCGGGGCCGGGTCGTTCTTGAGATCGACCTGGGTCAGACGGTCCAGCATGAAGCCGTAGAGCTTGTCGAGGTTGGCCGCGATCTCGCCGCCCTTCTCGAGGTCGAGCGTGCGCCACAGGGTCTCGATGATGTTGGAGGCGCGCTGGTTGGCGTTCCATCGGGCCTGGATGTCGCCGCGCTCGATCGCCTGCACCGCTTCGCCGAGGGAGCCGATCGCGCGGTCGATCAGCATCGCCACTCTCTTGGCCGGCGAGGCAGCCGCCAGTTCCTGGGCGAGATAGGCGGTGGTGCGATTCATGATTTATGGGCGCCTTTGCCTCGAATGCTGCCTGTCGGGACAGACTCTATCGGCCATCCCTTAACGGGGCGTCACTGGCGGTTTTAGTTGTTGTTTTGCGACCAGGCGTCGGTCGTCTGCTTGATGCTGTCCAGGATGCTCTGCATCCGGGCGAGCTGCGTTTCCATGTTGGTGAATCTCTCCGTCAGCAGCTGCTTCTGGGCGTCGATCTGGGAGAGCATGGAATCGACCCGGGTCTGGGTCTGGGTGTTCTGGTCGGTGAGGGCGTTGGTCTCGGTCTGGATCGAGCCGCTGGTGGCATCGAGCGCCGACTGCAGGTCGAAGAACATCTGCGCCGCGGCACCGACCGTAAAGTTGATCTGGACGTTCGACAGATCGCCGGTGCCCGAATAGAACAGCTTCAGGCCGTTGGCGCCGGTGGCGTTCGTCGCGGTGATGACATTGCCGTTGACGGTCGTGGAACCTGCGACGCCATTGATGTCAGCGCCCGTCAGGTTGGTGCCGTCGTCCGTGAGGTTCAGCGTGTAGCCGCCCGAGCTGTAGGCCGTGGAGCCGTTGAAGTCCAGCAGCGAGACGCGCGGATCCGACGAGGAGAAATCGAAGGCGAACAGCCGGCGGACATCCTCGGGATTCGCGGTCAGAACGCTGTCGAGCTTCGATTCGTCGAGCTTGAGCGTGTCCTTGTCGAGGGGATCGGTCACGGTATTGTTGTCGACGAAATCGACGCCGATCTGGGCCAGCACCGAAAAGCCCGAATCCACGCCCTTGGTGCCGTTGCCGACCACGGAGCTCAGCGCCTGCATGATGGTGGTGAGCGTGCGCGAGCCGTAGAGCGGGCCGGCGTCGGCGCTCTTCTGGCCGGTGCTGCTGTCGGTCTGGTTCTGCTCGTTCACGAAATGGCGAACGGCATTGTAGGCGTCGATGAAAGAGGTGATCTGCGTCTTGACCGCGCTCAGGTTGCGGTCGATCTGCAGGCTGATGGTCGTGCCCGGCTCGGCGCCATAGAGGCTCAGCGTCACGCCGTTGAAGAGGTCGCTGACGGTGTTGCTGCTGCGCTCGATCAGCAGGTTTTCCTTGGCCGGGTTCAGCTTGCTCAGCAGGTTGCCCGTGTCGCCGCCGAAGGAGATGGCCGCGCCGTCATCCTTGACGATCTGCAGCTTGTAGGTCCCGTCATCGGCCTGGATCACGCTGGCGGTCACGCCGGCGCCACCGGCCGTGATATTGGCGGCCAGGGTCTGCAGGCTGTCCGTGTCGCTGTAGCTGACCGTCTGGATCACGGCGCCGCTGGCGTCGCGGATCTCGAACGTGTTGCTGCCAGCCGAGACGCCGAGGGAGCCGAGCGTGGCGCTCGGACCGGGCACGGCGACCGAATCCCATTTCGAGGAATCGAGCAGGCCGTCGGCATAGAACAGGGCCGTCTGCGGTGCCTGGAGCTGGTTGGTCAGCGTGGCGCCGCCGTCATTGGAGATGCCGAGCCCGGCCAGCACGCCGCCGGTCTCGTTGCTGAACTGGATGGTCTGGCCCGTCTGGTCCGCGGTCAGTACCAGGTAGTTCTGCCCGGCGCCGGCCGAGACGATGCTCGCCGAAACGCCGGTCGCGGTAGAGCCGGTATTGGCGGCGTTGATGCGGTCGCGCAGATCCTGCAGCGTGTCCGTCGCCGAGACCGTGAAGGTCTTGCTCGTGCCGCTGCCAAGCTTCAGGTCGAAGCTGCCGGCGATGCCCAGCCCTGTGGTAGCGCTGCTGAAAGCCTTGGTGCCCAGCTTGTGCGCGGTCGCCAGGCGCTGCACCTCGATCGTGTGGTTGCCGAGGGTGGCGGCGTTGGTCACCGTCACGCCGATCAGGTTGGAGGCGCTGGAGGCCGTCTGGCCGTCGGAGCGCGCCGTGGAGGCGAAGACGTCCTTCGCCTGGAAGGCGTTGGCCGAGCCGTCGATCGAGACGGCGCCGCGCAGCTTCGAGAGCGAATCCTGCAGCGTCTGCAGCAGGCCCTTGAGATCGTTATAGGCGGTGATCTTCTTGGTGTTGTCGTCGATCGTGGTCTTGAGATTGTCGACCGGAACCGTCTTGGCCTTGATGATGTTGTCGATGATCGACTGGTAGTCGAGTCCCGACGAAAGCCCCGAGAAGGTCACCTTCCCGGTATTGTCGACGTTGACGTTGCTCAGGTTGATTCCGGACGTCGACGTGGTTGCCATGGGTTCAGGCCTCTGCCTTCATCAGTTTCCCCAGCAGCTCGCGCGAGATCGCATAGAGCTTGAGCTGGGCCTCGGTCGGATATTCGGCGACCATTTTGCCGTTGTTGCGATCGACGATCCTCGCCACATAGCGCTGGGTCGACCGGTCGACGCTGAGCTCTGCCCTTGTGAAGGGCATCTTGGGCATCTCCATCGACGGTGACATTGTCACCGCATCGTTAAGATCGCGTTCACCGACAGCCTGGCGCTGCGCGGCAATGGCCTCGGAGCTCGCCGCCCCGCCGGTGGGCAGGGGCGACGGATCGTTGCTTTGCGCCGGGGCCGGGGACTGGGAGCTTCCGCGGATTTCCATGACACGTTGCCTCGATCAATCGACTCTTGCGGCCGGCTCGGCCGGAGGGAGGATCCCTCCGGCCTTGCCTGTCGCAATTACTGGAACAGCTTCAGCAGGTTCTGGGGCATCTGGTTGGCCTGGGCCAACATCGACACACCAGCCTGGGTCAGGATCTGCTTCGACGTGAACGTCGTCATTTCCTGGGCGATGTCCAGGTCGAGCAGGTTCGAACGGGCCGCTTCCGAGTTCTCGATCGCCGACGCGAGGTTGTCGGAGGCGAACTGGAGGCGGTTCTGATAGGCACCGACCGTCGAACGCGCGGTGTTCAGCGTGTCGATGGCGGCGCTGATCAGATCCGAGGCGGCGTCAGCCGTCGCGGCCGTGGTGATGTCGGTGCCGGTCAGGCCGAGGTTGGCCGCATTGATGCCGTTGACCGAAACCGTGATCACGTCCTTGGTCGCATCCGTGCCCGCACCGACCTTGTACGAGAACGAGGTCGTGTCCGAGCCCGTGAAGTGCATGCCGTTGTTCGTCGAAGCCGCAACGGTCGTCGCAGCGTCGAAGGCGGTATTGAGCGAGATGACGATGTCGCCAACGCTGCTGGTGTTGGCGGCCGTCAGCTTCACGGCCGTGCCGGTGCTCATGGCGCTGCTGCTGTCATAGGCGCTGGAGCTGATCTGGCCGGTGTAGCTCGTGCCGCCCGGACCCGTCAGCGTGAAGGTATGGCCGGTCGTGCCGTCGTAGGACAGCGTGTAGTTGTCCGACGTCGACGCCGTCAGGCCATGAGCCGTGATGCTGGCAACGCCGTCGGCCACGAGGAAGGCCGACGAGGTGTTGCTGGTCTGCACCGTGGTCAGCGAGCCGTTCACGAGCTGCTGACCGTTGAAGTCGGTCGCCGCCGCGATACGAGTCACTTCCGACACCAGAGACTGGTACTCGGTGTCGAGCATGCCGCGTTCGGTCGAAGAAAGCTGACCCGAACCCGCCTGCACCGACAGCGTCTTCATGCGGACCAGAACGTCGTTGACACGAGCCATGGCGCCGTCCGCGATCTGGAGCATCGACACGCCCTGACCGGCGTTGACCGAAGCCTGCTTCAGAGCGTTGACGGTGCTGTTCAAGCGCGCACCGATCGCCATCGCGGCGGCGTCGTCTTTCGCCGACACGACACGGCTGCCCGAGGACAGCTTGGCGAGCGAGGAAGTCGCCTGCGAGTCCGACGTCATCAGGTTGCGATGCGCGACGTTCGCGGCGTAGTTGGAGATAACGTTAAGAGACATTGCAATTTCTCCTACATGGAAGGGAACGCCAAGGCTTCCTGCCAAGGCACCGGAGCCCCGTTCCTGCATGGAATGGGAGTCCGGCGGGGATGATGGAGCAAGCCGGATGCCAATTGGCCCCCGGGTGCTTTATCAGCGGGTTAACCCGGGTGAATCGCGCATGAACCGGCAGAATTTGCCGGGCACCGGCAGATTGCACCCTGCAGAATCTGCCGGGCCGGCAAAAGCTGCCGGGGCCGGCGAGCGCGTTTTTTGATCGTGCCACCAGCCTGTTAAAGCCTCCTCAACCTTACCCGGGCAGCATCCGACAGGACCAAAAGAGGCTTTCAGACATGGCGGTTAGCGCCCAATCCAGCTTTAACGGCAGCAGGTCGGCCAAAGCCCCTCGGGCGGCCGGCGGGCCCGTTCCTGCGCCACGCCCGTTGCCCGCGACATTGCTCGCTCTCCTGCAAGAAGGGCTCGCCCGGCATCAAGCCGGCCGGTTAGACGAAGCCATCGAGCTTTATCAGCGCGTTCTCAAGGAACGCCCGACACAGCCCGACGCTCTGCATCTCTCGGGCGTGATCCACCATCAGCGCGGGGACAGCAAAATGGCCGTCAAGCTGATCCGCAAAGCCCTGAAAGGCGATCCCAGCAACGCCAATGCGCTGGTCAATCTGGGCGCGGCCCTGACCGCACTGGAGCGCTGGGAGGAAGCTGGCGACGTGCTTCAGGAAGCGGTGTCACGGCTTCCCAACAGCGCCGAAGCACAAGGCAATCTCGGTGCCGCCCATGAGAGGGCGGGCCGTCTGAGCGACGCTGCGAGTTCCTATCGTCGCGCCTCGGAGCTCAATCCCGCCAATCCTCAGTATCTGCGTCGCTGGGCGGACAGCGCTTACAATATCGGAGTCTGGCAGGAAGCGGCGACCGCGTTTGACCGTTACCTGCAGATGGTGCCGGGCGATACCGACGCCCGCAACAATATGGGCCTGGCCCTGCAGGAGCTGAGGCGCACCGACCAGGCGATCGAGGCCTTGCAGCGCTCCCTGGCAGACCAGCCCGACAACGCGATGATCCACGCCAATCTCGGCAATGCGTTGGGCCAGGCCGGGCGCCTGGTGGAAGCCGAGATCCATTTCCGCCGGTCGGTCGAGCTCGCGCCCGATGACTGGCGCATGCAGATCAATCTGGTCAACCTTCTGTGGGAGCTGGGGCGGATCGACGAGGCCTTTGCGCGAATCGAGAAGGTGATCGCAACCCGCCCCGACGATGCGCAGCTGTTGCAGCAGACCGCCACCCGTCTGACGGGCGTGCGGCATTACGAGCGCGCCGAGCAGCTTCTTAAGCGCGCCATCGAGATCGATCCGAACCTGGCTGAAGCTTATAACGGGCTCGGCAATATCGCCGCCTTGCGCTTCGATTATGCCGGGTCGATCGGCCAATACAGCAAGGCGATCGAGCTGAAGCCCGATCACCTGCTGGCGCATCTCAATCTCTGCATGGCGCTCCTGAAGCTGCGCCGCTTCGACGAGGCCGCCATTCGGACCTATGGGCTGCGGATGCAGCCGGATTATGCCAAGCACGAGGCGGCGACGCTCAGCCGCATCATCCAGATTCTCAAGATCGTGGCGGATTTCGACGGCATCGAGCTGCTGGGCGATTTCTGGCCGGCGATCGAAATGGCGCCCATCGAGCATTTGTCGCCGGCCCTGCTGACCCTGCTGTCGATGGCCGAGGACGACGAGCATATCGAGCGCATGGTGGCCGCCAGCCGGCGCGTCGGCGTCGATCTCGAGCGCAAGGCGGCCTGGAAAGTCGAGGCGGCGCCGGCCTTCGTGAAGCGAACCGGCAAGATCCGGATCGGCCTGGTGTCGGCCGACTTCCGCAGCCACTCGGCCGCCCGCTGCATCCTGCCGCTCTTGCGCGGCTATGACCGCGACAGGTTCGAGCTCACCTGCTATTCGGCCGTTTCGGCGACCGATGATCCCGTCCAGCGGACGATCATGGGGCTGAGCGATGCCTTCGTCGAGATCGACGCCATGGACGATCCGGCCGCCGCTGACAGGATGCGCGCCGACGGGATGGAGGTGCTGTTCGATCTCTCCGGCTGGACCGCTTATTCGCGGTTGCCGCTCTTCGCCTACAAGCCGGCCCCCCACCAGGTTTCTTGGCTGGGCTGGCCCTTCACCTCCGGCTTGCCGTCGATCGGGCATTTTCTCGTCGACCGTTTCAACGCACCGACGCGCCCGGGCCTGCTGGTCGAAAGCCCTCTGGTGATGGACGGCTCCTGGGTCTGCTTCGAGAATCTGACGCAGACGCCGATCGGCGACGCACCGTTCAAGCGCAACGGCCATATCACGTTCGGGACGCTGAACAACACCTACAAGGTCTCGCAGAAGCAGATCGCGCTCTGGGCGCGTATCATGGCGGCTGTTCCGGGCTCGCGCTTCCTGATGGCCCGGGCCGAGGTGCGGTCCCTGGTCTTCTGCCGCAATATGCTGCTGGAGTTTTCCAAATACGGCATCGGCGAAGACCGGCTCGAGCTGATCGGCCAGGCCGCGGACGCCTCGCATTTCGACTTCTACAACCAGTTCGACGTCTCGCTCGACACCTATCCGGTTGTCGGTGGCGTGACCACGATGGATAGCCTCTGGATGGGCGTTCCGGTGGTGGCGATGTATGGCGCGGCGTTCCACCAGCGCATCGGCCACAGCATCCTCAATCATTGCGGGCTGGGCGAATTCAGCGTGCCGACGCCCGAAGCTTTCGTCGAGACCGCTTGCCGCCTCGCCGCCGACACCGATCGGCTGGCCGAGATGCGCACGGAATTGCGTTCCCAGGTGGCGGAATCGCCCCTGCTGGACGTGTCCGGGTTCGCCGCACGCTTTGGCGCGGCGATCGCCGGGCTCGTTGCCAAATCAAACTGAACCCCGCGAGCGAGAACGGGAGAGACCCACCCATGAGCAAGGATCCGATTGAAAGGCTGGTCGACGCGCTGGGCGCGATCGGCAAGGACGAAGAACTGCGCGTGCGTTTCGTGGCGTTGCTGCGGCAGGCCGAGGTGCGCCTGGCGCAGCCCGGCCTCGATGTGCGCGAGGAGGTGACGGGGCCGATCGTCGACGCGCTCCATCAATGTCTCGGGCCCATGCACAAGCGGCTCGCCTCCGGCGTCGATTTCCATTTCCATTACCGCTCCCGCATCGCCCGCGAGTTCGTGCTGGCGCAGGAAGCCCAGCCCGACCATGTCTGGGAGCCGCAGGCCACGCGCCTCGTGCTCCAGCTCGGCCGCGCCGCCCATCATGTGCTGATCGGCGGCGCCAAGGGCGGCGAGCTGGCCGTGCCGCTGGCGCGCGAGATCCGCGGCTTCGGCGTGGTCCATTGCTTCGAGCCCCATCCCGAGCAGATGTCGATGCTGCGCCACAATGCGGCGGTCAACGGCCTCGACAATCTGCGCTTCAACCCGCTGGGCCTCTGGGGGCGCGACCAGGTCGTGCTGAAGCTGGTGCGCGAGCAGGGCGTCGCGCGGCTCGAGACCGTGAAGAAGGCGACGGAGGGCTGCTTCACCAGCGCCACCATCGTCACCTATGCCGGTGCCCAGCGTGTCGAGAAGCTGGAGCTGATCAAGCTCGACATCGCCGGCGCCGAGCTCACGGTGCTGAGCAGCGCCGAGCGCTTCCTGTCGCAACCCAAGGGCAAGGCGCCGCATCTGGTCTTCAAGGTGCACCGCCATCACACCGACTGGTCGCGCGGCCTCGACAACACCGAGATCTGCCGTTACCTCTCGGGCTTCGGCTATCACCTCTTCGCCGTGCGCGACTATGAATCGAACGTGCCGATGAGCCGCCAGGCGATCGAGCTGGTCCGCCCCGAGGAGGCCTATCTCGACGGGCCGCCGCACGGTTTCAACATGCTCGCGGTCAAGGACGAGGCGATCCTCGCCAATTCGATGTTCCGCTTCGTCTCGGGCGTGAGCCCGCGGCTCCTGAAGCACAGCGACCCGAGGCTGCATCAACCCTTGGCCGGTGCTGCGTGACGCGTATTGCCGCCATTGCGGAACCGCCATCCGATGCGCTGACCGTGGACCCGTCGGCCTGGGTCAGCCCGGATGCCCGCATCTTCCCCTCGGTGCGGGGGACGAAGATCGCGATCGGCGCCGGCTCCAGGCTGTTCGAGTTCGCCGTGATCCGGGCCGTGGGCGGCAGCGGCGATGTGGTCATCGGCGAGCGCTGCATGATCAATCCCCATTGCGTGCTCTATAGCGGCAGCGGGATCGAGATCGGCAACGACGTGGCGCTGGCGCCGGGCGTGCAGATCGTTCCGGCCAACCATGCCTATCATCGTCGCGACATTCCCATCGCGCAGCAGGGCTTCCTGCCCTCCAAGGGCGGGGTGAAGATCGGCGACGATGTCTGGGTGGGCGCCAATGCGGTGCTGCTCGACGGGGCGGCGATCGGCAAGGGCGCCGTCATCGCCGCCGGCGCCGTGGTGAGCGGCGAGGTGCCGCCCTACGAGATCTGGGGCGGCGTCCCGGCGAGGAAGATCGGCATCCGGGGCGAGGCGACGCCGTAAGGCTTGGGCACGGCCGGGCTCAGCGCGGCTGGGGCGCCTGGGCGGTCAGCCCGCCATCGGCGGTGAAGAGCTGGCCGGTGACGAAGGCGGCCTCGTCCGAGGCGAGCCAGAGGGCGAGGGCCGCGATGTCCACGGGCTTGCCGGTATGGCCCGCCGGATGGATCGCGCCGATCCGGCGCCGGGCTTCGGCCGGGTCGGGCAGGCTCCGGTAATAGGCCTCCAGCATGTCGGTCTCGATCCAGCCGGGGCAGATCGCGTTGCAGCGGATGCGGTCCTTGCCATGGTCGACAGCGACCGCGCGGGTGAGCGCATGGACGCCGCCCTTGGAGGCGCAATAGGCGGCGAGGTTCGGATCGGCCACGAACCCGTCATAGGAGCCGATATTGACGATGACCCCGCCGCCGCGCCGGCGAAAGGCCGGAATCGCGGCGCGGCTGCAGAGGAAGACGGATTTGAGGTTGACCGCCATCACGCGGTCCCACTCCGCCTCGCTCGTCTGCTCGATGGTCCGCTCGAGCTGGAGGCCCGCATTGTTCACCAGGATGTCGACGCCGCCAAAGCGATCGCCCGCGGCGGCGAACAGCCGCTCGACATCGTCGGCGCGCGACATATCGGCCTGAAGCCAGACGAGCCGCTCGTCGGCGGGGAAGGGCGTCTTGGGTTCGCTCTGCGACGTCGTGGCCACGCGGGCGCCCTCGGCCAGGAAGCGCTCGACGATCGCCCGCCCGATCCCGCGCGAGCCGCCGGTGACGATCGCGATCTTGTCTTGCAGCCGAGCCATTTTACTTCCTCTCCACCCGCGCCAGGGCATCGACACGCGTTCAAGAGTGGACTCATTCACTCATTCGTCATCCCCGCGAAAGAGCGTGTGAAGAAATCGGCGAAGCCAAAGAACTCTCTCGCCCCCTCCCCTTGCGGGAGCACGTAGCAAGCACTCAAGCCCCCTCTCCTTGCGGGAGGGGGTAGGGGGAGGGGTGCCACAGGCGCTATGAGGGCATCATAGCGATCAACCATCTCTCCAGGGCCAGAGGCTTGGCCTCGGAAGGTTTGGCGCCAAGCGAACGAACGCGGAGCCGGTCGGCTCTGCCTTTTTGCCAAGACCTTGCGCGGCATCTCCCCTCCCCCCAACCCCCTCCCGCAAGGGGAGGGGGCGAGAAAGTTCTTTGGCTTCGTCGATTTCTTCACACGCGCTTTCGCGGGGATGACGAACGAGTCAACGCACGTTCCCACAGATGCTCACTCTCTCTCCTTCAAGAAAGGGGAGAGGAAGAGATCACTTTATCTCACCCAATATCTCCCAGCGCCCGCAGCACCTTCACCTGGAAGTCGTGTACGGCGTGCTCGCTGATCTCCGAGCGCTCGGCATCGACCACGAAGCGGCCCTGGCGGTAGCCCAGGCTGTGCTGGCCCTGCTGCACGCTCTCGCAGATCGGGATGTCCTCGAGCCGGACGCCATGGACGAAGTCGATGACCTCCTGCTCCTCGGTCGTCGGCGGGTCTTGCGGGAAATACCATTCGACCTTCTGGATCGTCTGCTCGGGTCCCGCCGGCACATGGTGGAACACGGTCAGGTTGCCGCCCGGATAGACCTCGATGCACCAGTTGGGCCAGAGCAGCCAGCTGCCGAACTCGTTCTGCTTCGCGGCCAGCGTGGTCCTGGTGCCGTAACCCTGCTCCTCGCCCTTGTCGCGGCTGCGGTGGCTGTGGTGATGGGGATGGGTCGTGATCCGGTAGGAGGGATAATCGAGCGCGCCTTCGACCAGCGTCCGGTGCGAGACCGGGCAATGGAAGCATTCCGAGAAATTCTCGACCGAGTTCTTCCAGTTGGCCTTGAGCGGATAGTCCCTCCGATAGACGCATTTGAGATCGGCCGCCTGGGGCGAGAAGGAAGCGACTTCCGCCGCCAGCGCCCCGCCCACCTCGGCGAAGGGCGACGCCTTGCCGTCGAGATTGACGAAGAGGAAGCCCAGGAAGGAATCGAGCCGGACCGGCTCCAGCGAGAAGGCCGACTTGTCGAAGCCGGTCATCTTCTCGCTGCCGCGGGCGTTGCGCAGCGTGCCGGCCAAGTCGTAGGCCCAGGCATGGTAGGGGCAGGTGACGACCGCGGAATTGAGCCGGCCCTCGCCCTCGAGCAGCCGGTGGGCGCGATGCTGGCAGACATTGAAGAAGGCCCGGATCTCGCCCTGGCGGTCGCGCAGCAGGAGCACGCTCTGATCCGCGATCTCGCGCACAATATAGCTGCCGGGCGCGGGCAGCATCGAGCGATGGCCGACATACTGCCAGGTGCGGTGGAAGATCGCCCGCCTTTCGCGCTCATAGATGCCGGGATCGTAATAGTAGGTTCCGGGCATGCTGCGGGAGCGCAGCGGATCGGGATCGAAATGCGCCACCGTTGCCGGCTGCGCGTCGTCTCTCGGTGCCATGGCCAACCTCTCTCCCGTCCCGCTCGGTATCACTCGTCAGGCTTCGACTCCTTCCAGTCTAGGGATGCCGGCAGGCTGCTCAAGGAGGCCCGTCTGGTGCCGATGGGCACCAGGAAGGCGGGCGAGGACGCCCGGCCGGATGCCTGCCAGGAAATCGAGCCGCATCACGAAGAACGCTCAAGCCCCTCTCCCAACTTTTGGGGAGGGGGCAAAACCTCAAGGCGCGTCGTCAAATGCGATAGCTCTGTCCTCGAGGGGGTGAAGAAAGCGCGCCATGCCCATGAATGGAGTTCGTGGCTTGGCCTCGGGCGACGTCATCCGATTGGAACTTCCCGCTGGATATTGTTCCTATTTTGTTCTAAACTAAAAGTTACCCTTGGGCGATCTCGCGGGGGCGCGGCTCCTCCGTCAGGCGCCTGATAGTTGCCTGATAGGTTCCTGTTCCGAGCTTGTTTTTCGAGAACCCATCAGACAGGAAAGTAGGGTATTTACAAAGGATTGGATCAATTTCGGGCTGGCGATCCTTGAATCGGCCCTGTTCTGAGGCCGGTCGAGTGCGAAGACTGTGGCGCGCTGCGGCTGGCGATCCTTGAATCGGCCCTGTTCTGAGGCGCAGGCTTCAATCGGCGCGTCAATGAGCGGGGGCTGGCGATCCTTGAATCGGCCCTGTTCTGAGGCCGATACCGCGTCGGCCATCGCCCGGCTCGAGGGCTGGCGATCCTTGAATCGGCCCTGTTCTGAGGCGAATCCGCAAAAGCCCCTGGCCATCTTCCGGGGGGAGGGCGCTAGGAGGATGTGTGTCGGCTCAGAGCCGGAACAGGTCGGCGAGGATATCGTGCTTGGGCGTCTTGAAGACGGGCTTGCGGTCGGCGTTGAAGACCAGGCAATGGCCCGGGCTGTCGGCGTCGACCAGCGAGCAGCCTTGCGCGATATAGCTGCGGGGGCCGACATGGCAATCGCCGATGATGGCGCTGCCGGGATACATCACGACGCCTTCCTCCAGCACCGGGGCGGCGCCGTGGTTCTTGCCGACCGTGCAGTTCTGGTAGATCGCGAAATATTCCGGGTATTTCAGCCGCACCAGCACGATGCCGACCGAATGGCCGACGAAGAAACGCTCCGGCAGCTCGGTGTCGTAGAAGCAGTGGAAGCCGTTCAGGCTCTTGTTGAGATAGAACAGCTTGGTGGCGAGCGCCGTGTCCTGCCGGTTGCGCCAGACCGTGTTGGCGAGATAGGCGAGGAAGATCGTGTTCTGCTCGGAATGGAGATAGTGGAAACGGCCCTGCGGCCACATCCTGACCGCATTGATGCAGCGGTTGAGCCGGCCCAGCGCCTCGCCCAGGTCGCGGGCGATGCCGGCGCGCGTATCCGCGGCTCCATCGGGAAAGAAATGGTCGAGCTGGCGCGCCAAATAATCGGCGAGGCCGTCGCGGGTGATGCCGGCGAGCTCCATGGGGGTCAGGCCGCGCCCAGGGTGGGCTTCTGCCGCAGCATGCCGGGCAGGCGGTCGCCGAGGAATTTCGGCCGGATCGCGAAATCCTCGAGGATGGCCTGGATGTCGATCACCGGCGTCGGATCGCCCGAGGGCGGCTGCGTCGCCTCGAGCTGCCAGCCGGTCAGGCGGAACAGCAGCTTGAAGAGCTCGGCATTGGAGACATTGGCGCCGCTGGCGAGATTGTAGAGCGGACGCCGGCCGCGCTCGGCGATCGCGAGCAGGATCGGCAGCACGTCGTCGACATGGATATAGTCGCGCGCCGAATCCGGGCTCACGCCCATCTTGAGCGGGCCGCCCTGCTTGGCGGCCAGGATCACGCGATGGAGGAAGATGTCGGCTTCGAGATCGTCCGCATAGACGCAAGCCAGCCGCACGGCGCGCACGTTCTTGCGGCCCGCCGTCTGGCAGAGATTCTCGCCCAAGGCCTTGCTCAGATCGTAGAGATGGCGTGGCTCGTTGGGATTGAGCTCGAGCGTGTCCTCCTCGTTCCCGGTCGGGCCGCCGCTGTCATAGAGGCGGGTCGAGGAGAGATAGGTCATGCTGTCGAAGGCCGCTTCCTTGAGCAGGCGGGCGAACAGCGTGACATGGGCCTCGACGGTATCGAAGGGCCGCTGGAGGAAATCGTTGGTGAGCCCGGCGCAGTAGAACACATGGCCGAGCGGCCGCGAGAACAGGGCGGGGCTGCCTTTCTCGGGCGTGAAGGGGGCGATGCGCCGGGCGCCGGCGAGATAGCGCGCCAGATGCGAGCCGACGAAGCCTTGCGCGCCGATCACGGTGTACATGCGGCCTCGCGGGCGGATTCGAGGAAGGGCAGGGCCTGGTCGCGGGCGGAGATGACGCGGCTGGCCGCGGCCGGCCATGCAATCGCCAGCGCCGGATCGTTCCAGCGCAGGCCACGCTGCAGCTCGGGCCGGAAGCCGGCGGTGATCTGGTAGAAGACCTCCGAGGCCGGCTCCAGGCTCTGGAATCCGTGGGCGAAACCCGCGGACGCATAGACCAGGCGGCGATTGTCCTGGGTGAGCTCGGTCGCGAACCAGCGCCGATAGGTCGCCGAGCCCGGCCGCAGATCCACGATCACGTCGAAGATCCGGCCGCGGGTGCAGCGGATGAGCTTGATCTCGGGCTCGCCGCCCGTCTGGTAATGCAGGCCGCGCAACGTGCCCGGCCGCTCGTTGAAGGAGGTGGCGCAATGGTCGAACGCCGTCGCCAGGCCGCGTTCGCGGAACTCGGCGACCGACCATGTGCGCGCGAAGAGGCCGCGCTCGTCGCGCTGCGGCTCCGGCTCGATCAGCCAGGCGCCCGCGAGCCCGGTCTCCTGGAAGATCATGGCCGGATGGCGAGGCGCGGGATCGCGGTGACGAAACGCCCGCCCCACTCGCGGATATGGCCCATGGACTGCTCGATCTCCGAGGCCAGGTTCCAGGGCAGGATCAGCACATAATCCGGCCGGGTCTGGGCCAGCGCGTCGGGCGCGAGGATCGGCAGGCGGCTGCCGGGCAGATACCGGCCCTGCTTGTGCGGGCTCAGATCGACGACATAGTCGAGGAGGTCGCCGCGCACGCCGCAATAATTGAGCAGCGTGTTGCCCTTGGCCGCGGCGCCATAGCCCACGACATGCTTGCCGGATTCCTTGGCGTCGATCAGGAAGCGGAGCAGCTCGCGTTTCACCTTGGCGGTGCGCTCGGCGAAGCCGCGATAGGCCGAGATGTCGATGATGCCGGCCTTGGCCTCGCGGGCGCGCAGGGCCTGGACCGCGGGGCCGGGCAGGGCCACCCCCCGATGCTGCGCATAGAGCCGCAGCGAGCCGCCATGGGTCGGCAGCTCCTCGACGTCGGTGACGGTCAGGTCGTGCGCCGCCAGCACCTTCTCCGCCGTGGTCAGCGAGAAATAGGAGAAATGCTCGTGATAGATGGTGTCGAACTGGCAATCCTCGATGAGGCGCAGCAGATGCGGGAACTCGAGGGTGAGCGTGCCGGTCGGCTTCAGCGCCATGGCGAGGCCGGCGGTGAAGTCGTTGAGGTCGGGCACATGGGCGAAGACGTTGTTGCCGATCAGCAGATCGGCCTGCCGGCCCTCGCGCACCAGCTGCTGCGCCGTCTGGCGGCCGAAGAAGAGGCTGACGGTGGCGATGCCGCGCCCGCGCGCGACGGCGGCGACGTTTTCGGCCGGCTCCACGCCCAGCACCGGGATCCCAGCGGCGCGGAAATATTGCAGCAGATAGCCGTCATTGCTGGCGACCTCGATCACCTGGCTTTCGCCGCCGAGCTTGAAGCGCTGGATCGCCTGGTTGGCGTAGCGCTGGGCATGGTCGAGCCAGCTCTGCGAGAAGGAGGAGAAATAGGCATAATGCCCGAAGATCTCGTCGGGCGTCTGGAAGGCCTCGAGCTGCACCAGGAAGCAGCGCTCGCAGACATGCGCCTTGAGCGGGAAGGTCGCTTCCATGCGGCCGAGCGCGGCCGGCTCGAGATAGGCGTTCGAGGGCGGCTGGGCGCCCAGATCGACGAAGAGGTGCGACAGCGGCGAGCCGCAGAAGCGGCAGGAGGGCAGGGCGACGGCGGGCGCCGAGCGCGGGTCGCGCTTCGCCTTGAGCCGCATCGAGCTAGGCAGCATCGGCATATTCCTCGATCTGATCCAGCGACAGGCGCCGCATCGGCCGGTCGCCGAGCTGGGCGCGATACCAGGGGACGGTGCGCTGCAGCGCTTCCTCGACGTTCCAGCGCGTGCGCCAGCCGAGCCGGCTCGCCGCCTTGTCGGCATTGACCGCCAGCAGCTGCTCCTCGAAGGGCGCGTCCACGCGATTCTCGAGATGCCAGGCGGCACCCTGGCCCCAGAGCTTCACCATCTCGTCGGCGATCCAGGCGACCGAGCGGTTGTCGTCGTGATTGGGCCCGAAGTTCCAGCCGCCGCTGTTTGCCTCCGGCGCCTCGACCAGCCGTTCGGCCAAGGTCAGATAGCCGCAAGCCGCTTCCAGCACATGCTGCCAGGGACGGGTCGCGTTGGGGTTGCGGATGCGCAGCGCATTGCCGGCTTCGAAGGCGCGGATCGCGTCCGGCACCAGCCGGTCCGCCGCCCAGTCGCCGCCGCCGACGATGTTGCCGGCGCGCGCGGTGGCGATCGCCGGGCCGTTCGCGGCGAAATAGGAGTGACGATAGGCCTCGACCGCGATCTCGGCGCAGGCCTTGCTGGCGCTGTAGGGCTCGCGACCGCCCAGCGGATCGTCCTCGTGATAGCCGCGCTTGAGGCTGCGGTTGAGATAGACCTTGTCGGAGGTGACCGCCACGACCGCCTGGACGCTGTCGACGCCGCGCAGGGCCTCGAGCAGGTTGACCGTGCCCATGACGTTGGTGGCGAAGGTCTCGACCGGCGTCGCATGGGCCTGGCGCACCAGCGCCTGGGCCGCCAGGTGGATCACGATCTCGGGCCGGGCCACGCGCACGGCGCTTTCCAGCATGGTGCGGTCGGTGAGATCGGCGATGTTCGAGATCAGGTCGCGCTCGAGCTCGAGCGAGGCGAAGAGGGAGGGCGCTTCCGGCGCCAGCGCATAGCCGGTGACCTTGGCGCCCATGCGGGCGAGCCAGAGGCTGAGCCAGCCGCCGGTGAAGCCGGTATGGCCGGTGACGAGGACACGTCGGTTGCGCCAGAAATCGGGGTTCAGGCGGTAAGCCGGTTGCTGCTGCATTCCTGCCAGACCTGCCAGGGGGCCGAGCCCTTGGCCCACATCTCGTTGAGCAGACACATCTCGCGATAGGTGTCCATGCACTGCCAGAAGCCGCCATGCTGGTAGACGGCGAGTTCCTGGCGCTGGGCCAGCATCTCGAGCACGCCCGCCTCGAGCGGCAGATTGTCGTCGGGACCGATGCCGTCGAAGGCGCGCTTCTCGAACACCATGAAGCCGCCATTGATCCAGCCCTCGGTGACCTGGGGCTTCTCCTGGAAGGACTTCACCAGCCCGCCGCCGATGGCGAGCTCGCCGAAGCGGGAGGAGGGATGGACGGCGGTCACGGTCGCCGCGCGGCGCTGGCGGCGGTGGTGCGCCAGCAGCGCCCCCAGATCGACATCGGCCAGGCCGTCGCCATAGGTGGCGAAGAAGCTGCTGGTGCGCACGAACTTGAGCGCGCGCCGCAGGCGCTGCGCGGTCTGGGTGTCGGCGCCGGTCTCGGCCAGCACCACGCGCCAGTCCTCCGCCTCGCCGGCCTGGAGCGTCTCGAGCGCGCCGGTGCCGAGATCGACCGCGAAGTCGCTGTTGCGCAGCCGGTAGTTCAGGAAATAGTCGCGGATCATGTCGCCGCGATAGCCCAGGCAGAGCACGAAGTTCCGCACGCCGAAATGGCGGTAGAGCTTCATGATGTGCCAGAGGATCGGCCGCCCGCCGACCTCGACCATGGGCTTGGGCTTGAACTCGGTCTCCTCGCGCAGCCGCGTGCCCTGGCCGCCGCAGAGGATCACGGCGGTCATGTCCGCGATCCCGGTCGACGTCCGGTCAAGCCGCTCGATCGGTTCGGCAGGGAGTTCGGTGGCGCGCATCGTCTGTTCCAAGGCCGACTGGGCGCTCATGCTCCACCGCCTGTCTTAAAAAGCGTTTAACCTTACGGTTCCGGTCCGGCCGGCCTGCTTCAGGCGGCCGCCTGCGCGCTGCCGATGGCCTGGCGAACGGGGTAGGTGGGGTTCGCCAGCACCACCTGGCGCGCTACATGGCGGCGCGTGTCCATCAGCACCGGCGCCCGCAGGTTGGCCGACAGCTCGACCATGTCGCCGACCGTGCGCACGGTCACGATCAGCATGAGCTGCAGGTCGTCGAGCGGGATGCCGATCGCGCTGCAGGCGTCGGCCAGGTCGGTCTTCAGGATCGGGCCGCTCTCGGTCGGGCAGGGCATGACGATGAAGGACAGGTCGGCGTCCTCCAGGCTCTGCATCAGCCGGAACTGGGTCAGCTTCGGGTTGGGAACGGTCAGGAGGGCGAAGCGGCGATGCTGCGTGAAGCCGAGCGGGCCCTGCGGCATCTCGATCACATCCTCCCAGCGCCCGGCGATCGGGCCGAAGCGCGTCGCGACGGTGAAGTCGCCGACGATCGCCGCGGGGTTCGCGGCGCCGGTGGCGAGAGCGGCTTCGGGAGCGGTCATGGCAATGTCTCCTTCGTCTGGCGGGGCCAAATCCGTTACTTGAGATAGTTGAGCAGGCTGAGCTGCGAGATCTGCGACAGGGTCATGTAGGAGGCCTGCAGCTGGGTCGTGTAGCTGCTGACCTGGGTCAGGGTCTGGGCGACGTCGACGGTCTTGATGTCGGCGATGTTCTGCTCGAGATAGATCGTGAAGTCGCTGTGGCGGCTGTTCGCCGAATCGATGGCGCTGCGCGAAGTGCCGATCTGCGACTGGATGTCCGCGATGTCCTGCGTCAGGGGCTGGACGCCGCGGGCGGAATTGCCGTTCTCGGTCCCGAGCGCCGTGTTGATCAGCGACAGCGCCGTCTCCATCTCGTCCTGGCTGGGCGTGGGGCCCGCCTGCTGGATGTAGTAGGCCGCGCGCAGCAGATACTCGAAGGCCGGATTGTCGGCGGTCACGCCGTAATTGATCGTCAGGCTGGTATCGATCTGGGCCGACATCACCTGCGAATCGCCCTTGTAATACTCGGCCGTGTAGGTCGGCAGCGGCAGCGTCAAAGGCGGCGTCAGGGTCGGCGGCGTGGTCCAGCCCGCGAGATCGACCGGCTTGAGGTCGGTGCGGGAGCCGGAGAACAGGTAGCGCCCGTCGACCTGCACGTTCAGCAGGTTGGCGATCTGCTGGCGGAAGTTCCCGGCTTCGGTGTCGATGGAGAGATCGCCCGCGTTGCTGTTGTTCTCCGCATTCAGCAGCAGGGTGCGGAAGTTGGTCGCGGCCTTGAAGATGTCCGAGACGCTCGATTCCATGCTGGTGAGCCGGCTGTCGACGGTCTGGTTGGTCTTCACATACTGCGCCGTCTGGGCGTGGGCGGTCTCGAGGCTGACAAGCTGATGCGCATCGGTGGCGATGCCGGCATAGGTCTGCGCCTTGAGCCCGCTCGAGGCCTGGATCTGCAGGTCGGCGAGGCGCGCCTGCACGCCCAGGGTCTGGGACTGCAGGAAGCTCTGAAGGGCGAAATTGGAGACGCGTGTCATGGCTTAATCACTCCCCGTCCTCACCCCTGCCCCAGCGAGAGCAGGACATCGAACATCTGCGAGACCGTCGTCATGATCCGGCCCGAGGCCGCGTAGGCGTTCTGGAGCACGATCATGTTGGACAGCTCTTCATCGGTATTGACGCCGCTCTCGGAACCGAAACGGCTCTCGATCTCGGACTTCAGCGATTCCGTGAAGGAATGGTCGTTGTCGACCTGCGCCGCGGCGCTGGCGTTCTGCGACAGGATGTTGTTGGCGTAGTCGGAGAAGCTGGTGGTCGCGGCCGCCAGGTTGCCGGTGGCGGCGAAGGTGGTGCCCGTCGTGAGCTTGGCGGCGAGCGCCGTGACCACGCTCGAATCGCCGGCGCCGACATACCAGTTGAGGGCCGCGTCCTGCTGCAGGGCGCCCCGCGACATCAGGCTCGGATCGGCCTGGATGTCGTCGCGGACCTTGATGACCGCGGCGAGATCGGCGCCCGTCGGATCGGTGCCGACGAAGAAATCGTTGAGATGCAGGTAATCGGACAGGTTGGTCGTCGGCTGCCCGCCGCCCGGATCGACCGTGCCGCCGGTGATGGCGATGCCGTAGCCGCCGCCATTGAGCGTGACCGCGCCGCCGCTCTCGGTGGCGGAAGCACCGACGCCGAAACCCGCCAGCACCGTGTTGAGGGCGGCGGCGAAGCCGGCAGAATCGAGCGTGCCCGGGGCCGGCATGGCGCCCGAGAAGGCGGCGGTGCCGTCCGGATTGAGCAGCGTCACGGTGACCGTGCCGGTCAGCGACGCGGCGGTGCCGGTCTGGGGCCGGCTGCTGGTCAGCGTCTTCGCCGCCGGCAGGCCCGTGCCCTGGTTGTGGATCTTGTTGACCTCGTCGCGCAGCTTGGTCGCGAGCTGGTTGATCTCCGCCGTCATGTTGGGGAGCGTCGTGTCACGCAGCTGCACCAGGGCCGCGATCTTGCCGGACCCGATCTCGGAGGTGATGTCCTTGCCGTTGACCGTGATCCCGTCGATGCCGCCCGGATAGGTGACGGCGGCCTGGAGCGAGGCGGCCGGGGTGTGGCTGATCAGGGACGGGTTGCCGTCGAGCAGCGTGCGCCCGGCCTTGGTGAAGATCACCATCTCGCCGTTGTCACGGGTATAGGTCGAGACGTCCATCTGCTCGGAGATCTTCGAGACCGCCAGGTCGCGCTGGTCCTCGAGATCGCCGGTCTCAATGCCGCGCAGCTTGGCCGCCACGATCTGCTCGTTGAGCTTGTCGATGGTCTGGAGCTGGCCGTTGACGATGTCGATCGAGGCCGAGATCTGGGCATCGGCCTCCTGGCGGAGCTGCTGCGTCGAGGCCGACATGTCGTTGAGGTTCTGGGCCGCGCGCTGCGCGTTCGTCACCACGTCGAGGCGCAGCGACACGCTCTCGGGGTTGGTGGTCAGCGCCGTGACCGAGGTGGAGTAGTCCGACAGCATCGCCGCCAGCGAGCTGTTGGAATCGGGCGACCCGAACATGTCCTGCATCCGCTGGAAGAACTGCTGGCGGACGTCGAGGGAATTGTAGTCGGAGGTGGTGTTGCGCAGCTGCACCTGCAGTGCCTGGTCCACATAGCGGTCGACGGAGCCGAGCTGGACGCCGGCACCGGTGCCGGCGATGACCCGGCTCTGGAGCTCCGCGATCTTGCGCGTATAGCCCGGCGTGTTGGCGTTGGTGACGTTGTTCGACACCACCCGCATCGCAGACTGGTTGGTCTGCAGCCCGGTCAGCGCGGTATAGAGGGAACTGGTGAGCGACGACATGGCGGTTCGCCTCAGAGCCGCTGGTCGATCGTGATGGCCGAGACCATGCCGGCGCGACGCGGCGGGGCCGCGGGCGGCCTGGCGCCGCGGCCGGTATAACCGACCGGCTTGCCGCGGCCGTTCTCGATCGCGTCGACCATGGCGGTCAGGACGCGCTCGTTGACGGCCTTGGCGGCGCGCAGCGCGCGCTCGTTCCTGGCGCAGGCGAGCTGCAGCCGCCCGGCCGCCTCGCTCAGGGCCGCGAGCCGCGCCGGCTCGATCCGGCCCAGCGCCGCCTGGCTCTCCTTGAGCTGCTTCATCTCGGTCTCGTAGGCCAGCGAAAGCCGGCTCTTCTCGCGCTGCAGCTCGGCCAGCGCCGGCGTGCGATGCTGATGCTGGCCCAGGAGCGCCGTCTCGCGCTCGAGGCAGTCGGCGAGCTTCTCGGTCAGGAGCTTGAGCGCGTCCAGGCGGTCGTTGCTCTTCATGGCTTCTGCACCTCCTGCAGCCGCAGGATCTCCTTCTGCACCATATCGGCGATGCCGATCCCGCCGGTCTTGGCCGCCTGCTTCCCGTATTCCTGGAACAGCATCGAGCGGAACACCTTCTCGCCCTGGCCGCCGCCGAACATGGAATCCGGCTCGACGTCGGCGAACATCTGCTCGAAGGTCTGCGATAGGTAGAAGGCCTCGAAATTCTCGGCGGCCTCCCGGGCCTTGGCCGCATCCGCGGTCTTGGCCGTGCTGGGCGCAAGGGGACGGGCGAGCTGCGCGTAGTCGCTCATCGTGCCGGCAAGGTCCGTCATCACCGCACCTCGATATCCGCCTGGAGGGCGCCCGCGGCCTTGATCGCGCGCAGGATCGAGATCATGTCGCGCGGGCCCACGCCCAGGGCGTTGAGGCCGTTGACCAGCTCCTGGAGCGTGACGCCGGCCGGCATCATGGCGAGCTTCTTGCCGTCCTGCTCGTCGACCTGGATGTTGGTGCGCGGCACCGTCGTCGTCGTGCCGGTGTTGGAGAAGGCGTTCGGCTGCGAGACCTGCGGCGTCTCGGTGATGCGGATCGTCAGGTTGCCCTGGGCGATCGCGACCGTGCTGATGCGGACATTCTCGCCCATGACGATGACGCCGGAATTCTCGTCGACCACGACCCGCGCCACCTCGTCCGGCTCGACCGGGAGCTGCTCGATCTTGGTCAGGAGCGCCACCGTGTCGCCGTTGAAGGTCGGCGGCACGGTGAGCTGCACCGTGCCGGGATCGAGCGGGCGGGCGGCGCCCAGGCTCAGATAGCCGTTGATCGCATCGGCGATGCGCTGGGCGGTGGTGAAATCGGGATTGCGGAGCGTGATCTTCACGTCCTGCATGCTGTTCATGGCGAAGCCCACCTCGCGCTCGATGATCGCGCCGTTGGCGATCCGGCCGCTGGTGGGCACGCCCTTGGTCACCGAGCTGGCGTCGCCCTGGGCGGTATAGCCGCCGATCGCGACCGGGCCCTGGGCCACGGCATAGACCTCGCTGTCGGCGCCCAGGAGCGGCGTCACCAGGAGCGTGCCGCCCTGGAGGCTGGTGGCGTCGCCGAGCGCCGCGATCTCGATGTCGATGCGGCTGCCCTGGCGCCCGAACGGCGGCAGGGAGGCCGTGACCATGACGGCCGCGATGTTCTTGGTGTCGAGCTTGGTGTCGCGCGCGTTGACGCCGAGGCGCTCGAGCATGCCGATCAGGCTCTCGCGCGTGAACACCGACTTCTTGAGATCGTCGCCGGTCCCGTTCAGGCCGACCACCAGGCCGTAGCCGACGAGCTGGTTGTCGCGCACGCCCTCGAAATCGGCGATGTCCTTGATCCGCGAGGTGGCGAAGGCGGCCCCGGGCAGCAGCAGGCCGACCGCCAGAAGCAGGCCGGCGAGGAACAGGGGCGCGAGCCCACGGCCGCGCGGGAAGAAGCGGCGCGCTGCGGGCAGGGTCGGAGCGTGTGGATTAACGGGTCCCAACATAGCGGGGATTCTCTAGCGCGCCGCGTGCCAATCCCGGCTCAGGCGCGGAAGCGGCGGGTTTGGGCCGGCGCCGGCCCGCGCGAGGCGCCGGCGGGCCGGCAAAATTTGCCGCGACGGCCGGCAGGAGCTGCCGGGCTTAAAAGCTTGTTTACCGAGCTGCCGGTAGCGTTTGCCGATGAATTCCAGCCAACGCCTCCGGGGGCCCCAGGGCAACAGGACATGAAGATCGATACCGGGGCTCCGGTCCGATCGACCTCCGCTTCGCGGCTTCGCGGCGGCGCGTCCGCGGCGCGCTCGGGCGTGGGCTTTGCCGAGCTCCTGTCGGAGCCGGCCGCGCCTAAGAATGTCACCGGGGCGGCGCCTCTGAATACGGCCGATACCATGCTGGCGCTGCAGGAGGTGGCCGACGTCACCGAGCGCAACCGCAAGGCCCGCGAGCGCGGCAATGCCATGCTGGACCGCCTCGAGGCGATCCGGATCGGGCTCCTGGACGGGGTGGTTTCGAGCGAGACGATCGCCGAGCTGGGCCGGCTGGTGAGGGACCGGCGCGATTCGAGCGGGGACCCCCGACTCGCCGGACTCCTGGACGAGATCGAGCTCCGGGCCGCGGTTGAGCTGGCCAAGCTTGAACAGGCCGCCAAGCCGTAAAAAAATTGACTTATTTTTCAATGGGCTAGAGAGTCGCGCTCCGCCGCCCGGCGCTTGCTTGGCGCGGCGAAATTCATATACTCGCGACCGCTTCTCGGGCCTCGGCTGTCCTTGCCCTTGGGCGTGGGTTTCCGGGAGGCGAGCATGCGCATGGATGAGAAGAGCCCTTCTATGAACGAACGCGTGATGCCGATGCGGCCCCTCTTGCCGCCGGACTACCGGCCTTCCGAAAAAGAACCCTTCATGAATCCGATGCAGCTCGAATATTTCCGCCAGAAGCTCCTGGCTTGGCGATCCGAGCTGCTCCAGGAATCGACCGAAACCCTCCAGCACCTCCAGGAAGAGAGCCTGGCCGAGCCGGACATGGCCGACCGGGCGTCGCTCGAGACCGACCGTTCGCTGGAGCTGCGGACGCGCGACCGCGAGCGCAAGCTGATCACCAAGATCGACGAGGCGCTGCGGCGCATCGAGGATGGCAGCTACGGTTTCTGCGAGGAGACCAACGAGCCGATCAGCCTGCGCCGGCTGGAGGCCCGTCCGATCGCCACCCTGTCGATTGAGGCGCAGGAGCGCCACGAGCGCATGGAACGCACGCACCGGGACGATTGATCCTGCGGCCCTCCGACCGGATACCGATCGCCTGAAATCGACAACGGGCCACCCGCGAGGGTGGCCCGTTGCGTTTGCGGGCCCAGGCGCACGCATACCTGCTGGCCGCCTGCGGTGTCCGCCGGTTCTTCCTGAACCTTCAGATCAGAACGGGAAGAGGATGTCGTAGATCTCCTGCCCGTAGCGCGGCTGCTGCGCATCGCTGATGATGCCGCGCCCGCCGTAGGAGATCCGCGCTTCCGCGATCTTGTCGTAGTCGATCGTGTTGATCGAGGTGATGTCGGCCGGCCGGATGATGCCGGCGACCTGCAGCTCGCGCACCTCGGCATTGACCTTCACCTGCTGGGTCCCGCTCAGCACCATGTTGCCGTTGGGCAGCACCTGGGTGATGACGGCGGCGACCTTGAGCTGGATGGTCTCCTGGCGGTTGACCGAGCCCGAGCCCACGGTGCTGCTGTTGCTGGCGCCGTTGACGAGCTGGGTCGGGTCGATCGCGTCGGGGAAGATCAGATTGAGCTTCGATTCCAGGCCGAGGAAGTTGGAGAGGCCGGCCGATTCCGCTGCGTCGCGGTTGCGGTCGGTCTGGTTGTTCAGCTTGGCCGCGTCCTTGATCTCGACCAGCACGGTGAGGATGTCGCCGACCTGGGTCGCGCGCTGATCCTTGAAGAAGGCGCGGCTGCCGGGACGCCAGAGCGAGTTGGCCTGGCGCTGGTCGATCTGGGGTGAGGGCATCGGCAGGCTCACCGGCTGGTAGCCTGCGGTCTGGGTCGGGTTCTGGATCGCCGACATCTGCGGCGTATCGCCGACATCCGACAGCCGCTCCAGCGTGCGACAGCCCGGGAGCGAGCCCATGGCGACGCCGAGGCAGAGCAGCGAGACGAGAGTGCGAGCGCGAAACATGGGTCGGTCTCCAATCATGGGGGCCGGAGCAGGCCGGCCTTTCATCGGTTCCGGGCGTGCCCGGCTGTTCATTCGACCGCGTTCGGCGCGCGCACGGCCACGCGCGAGGCGCTGACCACGACGGCGTCGAGGGTGCGGTTGCTCATGGTGTTGACGACGCGGATGGTGTCGCCGATGGCGCCGTTCTGCAGGGCCTTGCCCTGGATTGTGAGGCTCATGTTGCCGCCCTCGAGGGCCACCGTGATCAGGCTGCCCTTGGTCACGGCCACGGCGTCGATCAGATCGCCCGAGCGGACCGGCTGCTGCGCCTTGAGCGGGCGGCGCGGCGTCTTGCCGGTGATATCGGCGAGCTCGGTGATGACGCCCATCGGTACGCGGTCCGCCGGCATCGAGATCCAGGCGATGTCGGCCTCGGTGATGGTGTCGCCGGGCGACACGCGGCGCGCCAGGACCGGCACGTCGATCATCGTGTAGGCGCGGCCCGTGATGGTGGCCGTGGCCTCCACCGGTCCCGCGGCGGGAGCGGCGATGGCGGCGGCGAAGCGCCCGCTGGAGGGATCGTAGGTCAGGTTCTCCACCGACACGGTCGGCTCGGCGCTGGTCGGCAGCATCAGCCGCGGGCCGTCGCCGTCGAAGGCGATGTCGAAATCGCCGTTCAGGCCGCGCTGATTGAGCGCCTGGAGCAGCGCCACCTTGACGGTGCCGGGCTCGATCGCGATCCCGTCGCGGGTGACGCGGACCTGGTCGAAGCGGGTCTCGGGCTGCCAGGGGAGGCCGATCGAGCGCGCCATCTGGGCGAGCCACAGGGCGTCGAGCGTCACGCTGGCGCCGGGTGCCGGCGCTTCGGCCACGGGCCGGTTGGCGTTGGGCACGGGGCCGGCGAAGAGATCGCCCAGGCGGATCAGATGATCGTCGACCGCGACCTCGTTGCGCAGCGTGAGGCCGGCCGACGCCGTCTGCCCGGCCGCGGGCGCGGTGTCGGCGGCGGCCGGGACCGCGGTGCCGACCATGAGCGCCAGCATCAGAAGGACGGATCGCAAGCGGATGGCGATCATGGCGAACGCGCTCCTTAGCGCAGCTGCGTGAGGGTGCCCATCATCTGGTCGGAGGCCTGGATCACCTTCGAGTTCATCTCGTAGGCGCGCTGCGCCGTGATCAGGTCGGTGATCTCCGAGACCACGTTCACGTTCGAGGTCTCGAGGAAGCCCTGCTGGATCGTGCCGAAGCCGTCGGTGCCGGGCACCGCCGTGATCGGCCCGCCCGAGGCCTGCGTCTCGAGGAACAGGTTGTCGCCGATGGCCTCGAGCCCCGCCTCGTTGGGGAAGGTCGCGAGCTCGAGCTGCCCCAGGTTCTGGGGCGCCACCTGGCCGTCGATCTGGGCGAAGACCTCGCCGCTGGAATCGACGGTGATCGAGACCGCGTCGTCCGGGATGGTGATGCCGGGAAGGACGGTGTAGCCGTCCGGGGTCACGATCGTGCCGTCGGAGCTGCGCTGGAGCGCGCCCGCGCGGGTATAGGCGGTGTCGCCGTTGGGGAGCTCCACCTGGAAATAGCCCTTGCCGGAGATGGCGAGGTCGAGCGGGTTGTCGGTGACCTGCATGTTGCCCTGCTCGGTGATGCGGTAGACCGCGGTCGGCTTCACGCCGAGGCCGGTCTGCACGCCCGAGGGCACGATCGTGCCGCTGTCCGAGGACTGCGCGCCGACCCGCCGGTAGTTCTGATAGAGAAGGTCCGCGAACTCGGCGCGCCGGCGCTTGAAGCCGGTCGTGCTGAGGTTGGCGATGTTGTTGGAGATCACGTCGACATTGAGCTGCTGGGCCAGCATGCCCGTCGCCGCGACGCTCAAGGAACGCATGATGCTACTCCCTTACCTTCGATCCGGTTATGCCCCGCCGACGATCCCGGAGATCGCCTTGCGGATGCGGTCGTGCTCGGACTGCACGAGCTGCTGGGCGGCTTCGTAATTGCGGCTGACCGTCATCATGCGGGTCAGCTCGATGATGGGCTGGACGTTGGACTGCTCCAGGGTGCCCTGGACCAGGTCGGGATTCGCGACCGGGGTCGCGGTCGCCGAGGGCGCCGCCTTGTAGAGGCCGGCCGACTCTTCCTGGAGCGCCTGCGGATCGGCGAAGCTGACCAGGCGGATCTTGCCGAGCTCCGTCGTCTGGGGCGTGCCCGGGCTCTTGGCCGAGACCGTGCCGTCCTCGGCGATCGAGATGTCGTAGGCGTCCTGCGGCACCGTGATCGGCCCGCTCTCGCCCTGGATCACCTCGCCGTCCGAGGAGACGAGCTGGCGGCTCGCGTCCATCTCGAAATGGCCCTTGCGGGTATAGCGGTCGCCGGTGGGCGTGCTCACCACGAAGAAGCCGTCGCCGTGGATCGCGACGTCGAGCGGGTTGCCGGTCGCGGTCAGCGGGCCCTCGCGCCAGTCGCGCGGCGCCGCCGAATCCTCGACATAGGACAGGTTGGTGCCGTCTTTGGCGCGATCGAGGAACTCCTGGAACCGCAACGTCTGCCCCTTGAAGGCGGGCGTCGTCACGTTCGCGAGGTTGTTCGCGATCACGTCCATCTCTCGGTTCAAGACCATCTGGCGCGAGAGCGCTATGTAGCCGGCGTTTTCCATCGACCGTCCGGAAGCATGAAACCTGGCTGCGGCATCCTGTCCGGAAGGCGGGCAGGGGCCACGAGCGCCAAGGACCATGCAGCCGCTATGCCAATCGGGCGATGGCGGCATTTACCGGGACGAACGGGCGGTTGAGAGCGGCCGGCCGCGGGAGAGGCGGAAAAATCTGCCGCGTGGCGGCGGCAAGGATGCCCCTGCCTTAGCCCTATGTTAACCGCATCTCCCTAGGGTGCCGGGGTCAACGAATTCACGGTGGGTTCACCATATGGCCAAGGCTCCGCAACCCAAGGGGAAGACCCCCGAGGCCGACGAAGCGCAGGGCGATGCCGCGGCGGCCGAGGCGCCGAAAAAGAAGAAGTTCAGCGGCAAGAAACTGGTGCTTTTCGTCCTGCTGCCGCTGCTGCTTCTGGGCGGCGGCGGGGCGGGCGCCTACATGATGGGGCTGTTCGGCGGCGCCAAGGCCGAGCAGACGGCGGAGGCCAAGCCGGAAGAGACGAAGCCTTCCGTCTATTACGAGATGCCGGAGATGCTCGTGAACCTCGTCACGACGGGGAAGAAGCCGAGCTACCTGAAGCTCAAGGTCAGCCTCGAGCTCAAGGATGAAGAGGCGTCCAAGCAGGTGGAAGCGGTGCTGCCGCGCATCGTCGACAGCTTCCAGGTCTATCTGCGCGCGCTCAGGGTCGAGGACCTTCAGGGCTCGGCCGGAATCCTTCGCCTGCGTCAGGAACTGCTGACACGCGTCGCCGACGCGGCCAAGCCGGCGGAAGTGCACGACGTGTTGTTCAAGGAAATGCTGGTCCAGTAGGACCGTCACGGATCATGGCCGAACCCAACGAAAATACCGGCGCGCCCGCGGGCGACGAAGAGCTTTCCGAGGAAGAGCGGGCGGCGGCGGCCGCCTGGGAGAACATGGCGGCGGAGGAAGAGGAGCCCGAGGCTCCCGGCGCCGCGCCGCGTTCCACGCGCGTCCTCGACCAGAACGAGATCGACAGCCTGCTCGGCATCGGCGGCGGCGGCGGTGCCGCGGCGGCGGAATCGGGCATCCAGGCGATCGTCAACAGCTCGATGGTCTCCTACGAGCGCCTGCCCATGCTCGAGGTGGTGTTCGACCGCCTCGTCCGCATGATGTCGACATCCTTGCGCAACTTCACCTCGGACAATGTCGAGGTCTCGCTCGACAGCATCAGCTCGATCCGCTTCGGCGACTATCTCAACTCGATCCCGCTGCCGGCGATGATGGGCGTGTTCAAGGCGGAGGAGTGGGACAATTACGGCCTGCTCACGGTGGACAGCTCGCTCACCTATTCGATCGTCGACGTGCTGCTGGGCGGCAGGCGCGGCACCGCCGCGATGCGCATCGAGGGGCGGCCCTACACCACCATCGAGCGCAACCTGGTCGAGCGCATGATCACGCTGGTGCTGGCCGACCTCTCCACCACCTTCGAGCCGCTCTCCAAGGTCAATTTCCGCTTCGACCGCCTCGAGACCAATCCGCGCTTCGCCACCATCGCGCGCGGCGCCAACGCTGCGATCCTGGCGCGGCTGCGCGTCGACATGGAAGACCGCGGCGGCCGGCTCGAGCTGATCCTGCCCTATGCCACGCTGGAGCCGGTGCGCGAGCTCCTGCTGCAGATGTTCATGGGTGAGAAGTTCGGCCGCGATTCGATCTGGGAAGGCCATCTGACCACCGAGCTCTGGCAGACCGAGATCAATGTCGACGCCGTGCTTGACGAATTCACCATGCAGCTCGGCGACGTGATGAACTGGAAGGTCGGCACGCGCGTCGAGCTCAACACCCAACCCCGCTCGCTCATCCATATGCGCTGCGGCGACATTCCGATGTTCCGCGGCCATATGGGCCGCAAGGGCAACCTCATCGCGGTCCGTATCGAGGACCGCAACCGGTAGGCAATCGATGTTCGATCTCTCGATCCCCGCGGATCTCGCGAAGTTCCTGACCCTGCCCATGGCATTCGATGCCGGGCTCGTGCTGCTCCTGGGCGCGACGCTGCTGTTCGTGGCGCGGCTCAACCGGCGGATCGGCGAGCTCAAGCGCGAGCGCACCCATTTCGACGCCGCGATCGAGCGCTTCGCCGGGGCCGCGGCCGAGACCCAGCGCGCCATGGCCGAGCTGCGCCGGATGGCCGAGGGCGAGGGCAAGGTCATCCAGGAGCAGGTCAAGAAGGGTGCCGGCATCGCCGACGATCTGGAGTTCCTGATCGGGCGGGCGACCGCCGCGGCCGACCGCCTCGAGACGGTCATCGGCAAGGCGCGCCCCATCGAGGCGCGCCAGAACGAGACCCGCGCCACGGAGCCGCGCGCCGCCGAGCTGCATCCCCAGAACGCCGAGGCGCGCGAGAGCGCCGCGGCCAAGGACACGCCGCGCATGGCCGCGCGCGATCTCGCGAAGGCGACGCCGCTGGCGCGGGCCTTCGCGGGCGATCCCAACGATCTGGTGCGCGGCTCCGCCTCGCGCGGCGGCCCGGCGACGGTGACGCGCCGGCCGATGCCGGCCGAGACCCTGCCGGAAAGCGGACGCGCCCTGCTCAAGGCCCTTGCGGGCCTGCGCTGAACCCCGAATCCCGCGCCGGGTCCCCAGGGGCCGGCGCTTCGAGCCTCGAGAGTGCTGTTCCTCATGCGACTGCGCGTACTTCCCGTTCTGCTCTTTTTCGGCACCGCGCTGTTCACGCTGCGGGTCGGTACCATGTGGCAGGACGCGACGCTGACGGCCGGCAGCCCGACCGAAGCCCAGACCAACGCGCCGGCGGCGACCACGCCTCCCACGGCCTCGGCAACGACCACGGCCGCGGCGACCGCAGCGCCTGCGACACCCGGCCAGACGACGGCTCCGGCCGCGACGACGCCTCCCGCGACCCCGGCAACGACGATGGCGGCGGCGGCCGCGCCCACGACGGCGGCGCCCACACCGGCCCCGGCGACCCCGGCTTCGGCCGCCGCCGCGCCGCCGGCGGCCAACGGCACCCCCACGGCGGCGCCTTCGCCGCCGCCCGTCTCGCCGGACGGCTCCGCGCAGCAGAACCTGCTGGGTCAGCCCCAGGCGGCGTCGGCCGACACGGCGCCCACCGGCGTCGATGCCGCCCCCCCGGAGCCGACGGCGGACAATGCCGACCAGGACAACCCGTTCAACTATTCCGACAGCGAGATCGAGCTGCTGCAGGATCTGGCCAAGCGGCGCGACGAGCTCGACAAGCGCTCGACGGCGCTCGACCAGCGCGAGGCCCTGCTGGCCGCGACCGAGCAGCGCATGGACGAGAAGCTGGCCGAGCTCAAGGCGGTGCAGGCGCAGATCGAGAGCGGCCTGCAGCAGCAGAAGGACGCGCAGGACGCGCAGTACAAGAGCCTGGTCAAGACCTACGAGACCATGAAGCCCAAGGATGCCGCGCGCATCTTCGACAGCCTCGAGATGGAGGTCCTGATCGAGGTGGCCGAGCGCATGAAGGAAGCCAAGCTGGCCCCGGTGCTGGCCGCCATGGACGCCACCAAGGCCCAGGCCGTGACCGTCGAGCTGGCCTCCCGCCGCGCCCCCACGGTGCAATAGATCCTTTCCGGATTAGCCAAGAAATTGCAGCCGTTTACGGCCACTTAACCAGCGCCGGGTAGTCTCCAATCGCGGGTCTGCCGCACCTGTCCTGACGGCCCATTCGAGGAAGCTGATCGATGTCCATCGACATGCATATGCCGATCCTGATCGTCGACGATTACAAGACGATGCTTCGGATCATCCGCAACCTGCTGAAGCAGCTCGGCTTCGACAATGTCGAGGAAGCGACCGACGGCAGCGCGGCGCTCGCCAAGCTGCGCGACAAGGGCTTCAGCCTGGTGATCTCGGATTGGAACATGGAGCCGATGACCGGCATCCAGCTCCTGCGCGAGGTGCGCGCCGACGCCAAGCTGAAGGATCTGCCCTTCATCATGATCACGGCGGAAAGCAAGAGCGAGAACGTGATCGCGGCCAAGGAAGCGGGCGTCAGCAACTACATTGTGAAGCCGTTCAACGCCGCCACGCTGAAGCAGAAGCTGACCACCATTCTCGGCAATTTCTGAGCCGGGGTTCAGTGCCATGGCACGCAAGCAGGTTGCCGACAAGGAACTGGCCGACAAGCTGGCCACGGTCGAGCGCGAGCGCAAGGAGAAGCCGCTCGATGCGCGCGAACTGATGGCCATGGTCGAAGGCATCGTCGCCACCATGGAGGGGGACCTCTCTCCGATGAGCATCAAGCTTTATGCCGAGCTCGAGCAGCTCGCCCATTTCATCCAGAAGGCGAAGTCCGAGATCGCAAGCTTGCGCCCGGACGAGATCCGCGATCAGCATCTGCCGACCGCCACCGACGAGCTCGAGGCCATCGTGGGCGCCACCGAAGGGGCGACCAACGGCATCCTGGGCGCGGTGGAGCAGATCGAGAACCTGACCGCCGAGATGCCGCCCGAAGTGGCCGAGAAGGTCACCGAGGCCGTCACGCAGGTCTACGAATCCTGCAACTTCCAGGACATCACCGGACAGCGCATCTCCAAGGTGGTGAAGGCGCTGCAGCACATCGAATCCAAGGTGGATGCGCTGCTCTCCGCCTTCGGCGACGAGATGACCAAGCATCGCAAGGAGGCCAAGGCGGCCTCCGAGGACGCGACCAAGCAGGGCGCGACCGGCGATCAGGCCCTTCTCAACGGACCGCAACTTCCGCAGGAAGCGAAGGGGCAGGCCGACATCGACGCGCTCTTTGCCAGCCTCGGTTGACAGCAGGGGCGCTCTCTCCAGTCCCGGTTCGAATGCAGGCCCGGCCGCGGCCCTGACGCCGGCAAGCCTTGCGCCTGTTCTGAGCCCGCATCGCATGGCCCTGCGGCGCGCTCGCCAGGGCTACCAGCCGACCACGCCGCCCTGGCTCATCAGCTACGCCGATCTCATCACGCTGCTGCTCTGCTTTTTCATCCTCCTGACCGGCGCCACCCGTGTCGAGCAGCACCGCGCGCAGCCGGTGATGGCGAGCCTGGCCGACCAGTTCTCCGGCGTGCTCGAGCGCGGCAGCGACACCATGGAGGACGGCGCCGGTTCCATCGGGGAGCTGCGGCTGGTCAAGGACCGGGTCCAGGGGCTGATCGCCAACGCGATGCCTCTGGCCGTGATCCGCCGCACCAGCGAGGCCAACCGTCTCGAGGTGGAGCTGCCGGAGAACGGCCTGTTCCAGCCCGGCGAGGACGATCTGGGCGCGCTCGGCCGCGCCCGGCTGAAGAACCTGCTGGCCGTCATCCGCCAAGGGGCTGGCGGCACGCCTTACCGGCTGGAATACCGGCTCCCGCGCGGCGACCGGGCGGTGCAGCGCGCGGCGGCACTCGGCGGCGAGACTGTGGCCGCCGGCATGAGCGGCGGCGGCGTCGGCGTCGCCATCGACAGCGTTCTCCCCGGCGGCAAGCTGCGGCTGCGCATCGATCTCGGCGGCGAGGCCACGCCATGAGCCTGACCTCGCGCCACGGATTCGGAACCGAGAACAAGGGCCAGGCCCGCACCCTCTGGCTCTATACGCTCAGCGACCTGATGAGCCTGCTGCTCTGCTTCTTCGTGCTGCTTTTCGCCATGTCCCGCGTCGAAAGCGGGCGCTGGGAGCAGATCTTCGGCGTCACCATCCATGACGAGGCGGCGATGACCGCCGAGGAACGCGCCGACAAGGAGGCCGAGCGCAATGCCGCGGCCCTCGCCGAGGTGCGCGATGCCAATTACCTCCAGGCCCTGATGACCGAACGGCTGGGCGGCCTCTCGCTCGGCTTTCCCGTGACGGTGTCGCGGGTCCCGGACGGCGTGCAGATGACGATGCCGGCCGACGCCCTGTTCGCAAGCGGGGCCGCGCGCGACGACGCGGCGCTGGCCCAGACCATCGCGCCGCTGGCGCAGCTGCTGGCGACGGTCCCCAACGCGATCTCGGTGCTGGTCTCGGCGCCGCGTTCGCCCACGCCGGACGCCTGGCGGGCGGCGCTGGCCCGCGGCCAGGCCTTCACCGACGCGCTGGCCCATGCCGGGCTCGACCATGTCGGCGCCATCGAGACGCGCGACCTGCCGGGCAACGGCCCGCAGATCGCGCTCCTGCTGCGCGACCGCGAGAACGCGCCATGACCCTCTCGCAGCGCATCGCCGTCGTGCTGACGGCCCTCATGCTGGCGGCCCTGGTCGCGATGTCCGGCGCGCGCGCCGAGGAGACGATCCGCACGCGCGGCTGGGTCCATGAGAAGGAGGGCTTCGGGCGCCTCGTCTTCGACTGGACCACCGCCGTGGGCTACAGCGCGAAGGTCGAAGGCCAGAAGCTGGTGATCGAGTTCGACCGCCCTGCCGGCTTTGCGACCGACCGTGCCTTGTCGCTGCTGTCGCCCTATATCGTCGGCATCGCCGAGCAGACCGACCGTCGGCTCGTCCTCAACCTGACCGGCCCCTGGACGCTCAAGAGCTTCAAGGACGGCACCAAGGTGGCGTTCGATCTCTTCGGGACGCCGCCGGCCCTCGCCAAGGCCACACCCGCGGCCGCTCCGGCACCGGCCGCGCCGCCGGCTGCATTCTCTTCGACCAGCCCGCCGACACCGGCACCCGCGACGGCACCGCCGCCAGTCGCGCCGGCACAAGCGGCCGCCGCCGCCATCCAGCCGCCGCCCTCCAACGCCACCACCGCCGCGCCGGTGGTGAAGCTGCGTTTCGGGCAGCATGACGGCTTTACCCGGCTCGTGCTCGATTTCCCGGCGCCGGTTCCCTATCGCCTCGAGCGGCAGGGCGACGAGGCGCGGCTCTTGATCGACGCGCCGGCGCGCCTGGCGCTCGACGGCACGGTCCGCTCCTGGCCCGCTCCGCTCAAGGACCTTCATGCGGATGGCAGCGAGTCCAAGCCGGTCCTGGCGTTGAGCCTCATGCCCGGCACGGCGATCAAGGATTTCCGCGACGGTCCGCGCCTGGTGCTCGATCTCGCGAAGGGCGGCGATGCGGCTGCGGCAAGCGCCGCCAGCGCGACGCCGACGGCCCCGACGGCGGCCACCCCGTCCGCGGCCCAGACACCGCCGGCCGCTGCCGTCGGCACGCCCGCGCCCAACGATGGCGGCAAGCCCCGGCCGCTCCTGCCGGCCAATGCCATGACGGCGGCCGATCTCTTGAACGGCGCCTCGACGACCTCGCCCGCCCCGGCTCATGCCGATGCCGCGCCCGACGATGACGACGTGCCCGTGGTCGCGCCGCCGCCGCTCGATCCGAACGCGCCGCTGCTGGCGGTCGCGGTCGATCGGACCGGCGACGGCCCCTCCTTGCAGTTTCCCTGGGCCGTGCCGACCGGCCTCGCCATCTTCCGCCGTTCCGGCGCGCTCTGGCTGGTGTTCGATCAAGCGGCGCGTTTCGATCTCTCGGCGCTGTCGACGCCGGCCCCGATCGGCCCCGCTTCAATCGGCAGGGCGATGCAGATCGGCGGCATGCCCGCGACGCTGCGCCTGACCGGGATCAACGGGCTCGCGGCACTGCCGCGCCGCGACGGCAACAAATGGATCATCGATCTCAGGCCGCAGGCCGAAGGGCCGGCGACGCCGATCGCCGTCACCGCCGACGCGGCCTCTGCGTCGCCGCGCGTTCTGCTGAAGCTGATTTCGGCCGGCGATCCGCTGACGTTGCTCGATCCCGAGGTCGGCGATCGCCTGACTGTGGTGACCTCGGCCGAGCCCGGCCTCGGTGTGGTGCCGTCGCAGGGCTGGCCCGCCTTCCGGCTGCTGGCGACGGTCCAGGGCATCGCCATCGAGCCCAAGCAGGACGGGCTCCAGGTGACGAAGACGGCCGGCGGCATCGCGATCGCGGCGGCGGCCGATCCCGCCCTGGCATCGATCGCCGACGCGCCCAAACCGGCCGCGGCGAACGGGGATGCGCCCGACCCCGAGGGGCCGGCCGCGAGCGAGCGGCTGTTCGATCTTCCCGCCTGGCGGCGCGAGGACGAGGGTGATTTCCCGACGGTCGAGGCCCGGCTCAAGGCCGCGGTCGACGCGGCTTCCGACGATAAGCGCGAGATGGCGCGTCTCGATCTGGCGCGCTTCTATTTCGCCCATGGCCGTGCGGCCGAGACCGGCGGCCTGATCGATCTGATCGGGACCGAGCGCCAGGATCCGCTGCTCGACCCGCAGCTTCTGCTGATGCAGGCGGCTTCCGCCTTCCTGACCGGCGATCCGGTCGCGGCCGATGCCGCGCTCAACCAGCATGCGCTCGATGGCGAGGTCGAGGCGGAACCCTGGCGCGGCGCGGTCGCGACGCTCAAGGGCGATTGGAGCAAGGCCGCCGACGACTTCCAGGATGCCGATACGCTCGTGACCGACTATCCGCAACCCGTGCGATTCCAGCTCGAGGCGCTGGCGGCCGAGGCCGCGATCCAGACCCAGGATACGACCGGCGCGCAGGACTGGCTCGACAAGCTCAAGGCGGACCGGCCGGTGCCGGCGCAGCAGGCCAAGATCGCCTTCCTCCAGGGCCTGCTGGCGCGCAGCCAGGGCGACGTGGCCGCGGCGGGCGAGGCCTGGGACCGCGTCGGGCCGGAGGCCGACGGCGACACGGCGGCGCGGACCGAGTTCGCGCGCGTCGATCTCGCCCGCGAGACGGGCGCCATCTCCAACGCCGAGGCGATCAAGCGGCTCGAGGCGTTGCGCTTCGCCACGCGCGGCAGCCTGCTGGAGTTTCCGCTGCTGAAGCGGCTGGGCGAGCTCTATCTGGCCGACGGCCGGCCGCGGCAGGGCCTGGGGCTGCTGCGCCAGCTCGCGAGCCATTTCCCGCAGCATCGCGATCTCGACAAGGTCATGGCCGACATGACGCAGGGCTTCCGCGACGCCTTCCTCGGCGGGACCGCGAGGAAGCTGAAGCCGCTGGAGGCGATCTCGCTCTATGGCGAGTTCAGCGAGCTGACGCCGCCGGGTGCGGAGGGCGGGGCCGTCGCCATGGCGCTCGCCGACCGCATGATCGATATCGACCTGCTCGACCGCGCCGATGCCGTGCTGCTCGATCAGGTCCGCCACAAGCTCACGGGCGCCGACAAGGCGCGGGTGGGCGCGAAGCTGGCCCAGGTGCGCCTCCTCGACGACGATCCGGAAGGCGCGCTCGGCGCGCTCAAGGAGAGCGGCGGGCCCGACCTGCCGGCCGATCTCGCGGCCGAGCGCCGCCGCGTCGAGGCGCAGGCGCTGCACCGCGCCGGCCGCAGCCTCGAGGCCGTGGCGCTCCTGGCGAACGACCAGGACCCCGAGGCGGGCAAGCTCAAGGCCCGCATCTATTGGGAGCTCAAGGAATGGGCCGCGGCGGCACGCGAGTTCGACCATCTGCTCGCCGATGCCGACGCCCAACTTCTCACCCCCGATCAGGCCGAGTGGGGCGTGGCCGAGGCGATCGCCTGGTCGCTCGCCGGCGACAAGTTCAAGCTCGCCGAGCTGAGGCAGGCGCTGGGGCCGGCGATGAAGGAGACGGCGCAGGCTCAGACCTTCGCCATGCTGACGGACCCCGAGAGCGACCCCAACGCGCTCCTCGCTACCAAGCTCGCCGCCGTGGCGCGTTTCGAGAGCTTCATGTCGGACTACAAGGCGAAGCACGGCGATGGCGGCGCGGCGGCGACCGCGCCCAATACGAGCCAGGCGCCGAGCACCGCGCCCGCGACGGCCATCGCGGGCGGCTGAGCCATCGCGCGGCTGGCCTCGCTGCACCTGTTCATCGATCGGGATGAAGTGCGTCTTCGCCCATAGAGACGCTTGAAGTGCGCCATCGAAACGTGGAAGCTATCGGCCTCCGCGATGTCCGATCGAGCGTCCGAGATGACCGGAATTCGATCCAGCACAGCATTTGACGCCACCGCCGCGCGCCTGGTCCGCGAGACGGCGGCGATGCCGTTTCGTGCCGGCAAGATGCTGGCCCTGACCGACTCCAGCCCGCATCTCTGGTTCAGCCCCTGACGCGGCCCTGATCGCCACCGGCGAAGCCCGCCAGGCTACGGGCGAGGCCCGTTCGGCGCAGCCTCTCACATCGTTCTCGAATTCAGGAACAGCCGCGCCTTCGGGAGCGGCAGGGCGAAGCCTGCCCATCGTGGGACAGGGCTTCAGGGAGACAACCATGCAGGATTATTTACGCAAGCAGATCGACTGGCCGCAGCCTTTCCCCGACCAGGAATATGCCGACCGTCTCGCGCGGGTGCGCGCCGCGCTGCAGGGCGCGAAGCTCGATGCGATCTATGTCACGACGCCGGCGAACCTCACCTGGCTCGCCGGGTACGACATGATCTGGTACCACACGCGCTGCCTGACGGGGATGCTGATCCGCGCCGACAGCGACAAGACCGTCTGGTTCGACGGTGTCGGCCACACCACGATCGTGTCGCTCACGCCGGCGATCAAGGACGTGGTCTGGTGCAAGAGCGAGAATGTGACCGATCTGGTCCATAAGGTCGTGGACGGCATTGCGCCGCGGATCGGCGCCCAGGCGCGGATCGGGCTCGAACCCTGGGGCTACTCGCCCCATGCCGATGTGATGAAGGCGGTGCGGGACGGGCTCGAGGCCAAAGGCAAGAAGACGAGCGACGCATCGACGCTGATCGAGCGGCTCCGGCTGGTGAAATCGCCGGCCGAGATCGCGGTAGTACGCCAGGCGGCGGCGATGGCGGACAACGCCATGGAGGCCGCACGCAAGGTCCTGGCGCCCGGCATCATGGAGACGGAGATCGAGGCCGCCATCATGTCGAGCCTGATGAAGGCCGGCGGCGGTTATCCCGGCATCCGCAGCATGATCGGCTCGGGTCCCCGCGCCGGCACGCACCACAGCGCCGCGACGCAGCGCAAGGTGAAGAAGGGCGATCTCGTCTTCGTCGATTTCTGCAGCGCGCTGCACCGCTACCATATCAACCTGAACCGGACGTTCACGCTGGGCAAGCCCGATCCGCGCTTCGCCGAGCTGATGAAAAAATCGTCGGGCTGCGTCGACCAGATCCTCGCCAGCGTCAAGCCGGGCGACCCCTGGAGCAAGATCTCGACCGTCGGCGAGGACTATCTCGTCAAGCACGACATCAACAAATACATCTGGTGGCAGGGCGGCTATGCGCTCGGCATCTCGGTGCCGCCGGACTGGGTCGGCTCCTTCTTCGCCGACCCGCTCTCGGGCATCGAGGATCAGCCGATGCAGCCCGGCATGGTGTTCAACTATGAGAACCAGTTCGACGTCTGGGAGAACTGGGACGGCGGCAGCGGTGCGGCCTATATCGAAACGCTTCTCGTCACCGAGAAGGGGCTCGAGGTCCTGTCGAAGCTGCCGCGCACCCTGATCGAGGTCTGAGGCGCCGCCCGCCGACCCAACGACGGAACGGGGAGGGCGCCGGGCGCCCTCCCCAACCCGGTCTTTGCCCGAGGAGTCCATCGATATGAGCCTTGATGCCCCGTCCCATCGCCATCTGTTCCGCAGGGAGCTGGCGGAAGAGTTCCGCCAGCATCTGTTCGGGCCGCACAGCCCGGCGCTGCGCGTGATGCTGAACCGCATGCGCAGCCATCAGGGCGAGGAGGTCTTCGTGCTGGTCTGCCTCGAGCCGTTCCGGAAATGGGCGCTCGCGAGGAAGTCGCCGAAGCGCGGCGCCCCCGTCACGCTCGTTCCCGGTGTCACCTTCACCAATGCCGCGGAGGCCGAGTGGGAGGTCTTCAAGCGCCATTGGCAGCAGCAGACGGGGGAGGTGCTGTCGTGAGCGCCGTCCTGCCGAAGAAGCGGCTGGTGGGCTATGCCGACCGCCACAGCGCGCGGCCCGGCGAGGCCATTGAGTTCAAGGTCTCGTCCGATGGCATCGCGCGCTATCATGCGCAGATCGTGAAGCTGATCTCGGGCGATCATCATCTGCAAGGCCTCGGCTTCATCGAGACACCGGTCGAGACGGCGGTCACCGGCGACTATGCCGGGCGGCATCAGCCGCTCCCTGCCGGCTCCTATGGCATCGTCACCGCGGTCGAGGGGCTCGACACGCTGGAGAGCTTCACGATCCAGGCCTGGGTCTGGCCGACCTTGGCGAACGGGCGCCGGCAGGTGGTCGCCGCACGCTGGATCGAGACGTCCCGGCGCGGCTTTGCGCTGGTGCTGGACGAAAAGGGCGCTCTCGGCTTCGAGGCCGGCGACGGAACGGGTGTTGCCCGGGTCGGCACGGATCGACCGCTGCCCCTCCGCTACTGGACGTTTGTCGCCGCCGCTTACGACGCGGCGACACGCACGGTAAGGCTGCACCAGGACAGCGCGGCCAGCACGGGCTGGAGTCCGGCGCCGTTCGCCAAAGAGGCCACGCTGTCCGTCGTCCCCCGGCCTGAGCCGGGGTCGCCGTTGCTGATCGCAGCTTCGCTCGCGCGGCGGGGCCAGGGTTCCGCCATCGCCACTGGCCATTACAACGGCAAGATCGACAGCCTGCGTCTCTCCGACCGCGCCCTGAGCCGCGCCGAGATGGAGGCGCTGCATCGGCCCGCGAGCCTGCCGGGCCATCTGCGCGGCGCCTGGGATTTCTCGAAGGAGATGACCACCGACCGGATCCTCGACCTCTCGGCCGATCGCCGCGATGGGACGCTGGTGAACCTGCCGGCGCGTGCGATGAAAGGCTTCAACTGGGACGGGACCCAATTCGACTGGAAGGGGGCGCCGGAGCAATATGGCGCGATCCATTTCCACGAGGATGATCTCTATGACGCCGGGTGGGAGACCGATTTCGCGCTGACGGTTCCGGCCTCGCTGCCGAGCGGCATCTATGCCGCGAAGCTCACGGGCGAGGGCGACACCGACTATGTCCCGTTCGTCGTCCGCCCGGCGCTCGGCGCCAAGTCAGCCGATACGCTGGTTCTGCTGCCGACCGCCAGCTACCTGGCCTATGCCAACGAGCGGGCGGGGCTCGAAGGCGGTGGCAAGCTCCACGCCTTCGCCAACCACCTGACCTCGTTCGGGCCGACCGATCTCTGGCTCAACGATCATCCCGAAGTCGGCGGCTCGCTCTATGACGTCCATAGCGACGGCAGCGGCGTCTGCTACAGCTCGCGGCTGCGGCCGATCCTCAATTTCCGGCCCGGCATCACCAACTCCTGGATCGGTTCCGACGGCGGCGCGCCCTGGCAGTTCAACGCGGATCTCGCCCTGATCTCCTGGCTCGAGGCGAAATCGATTCCCTATGACGTGATCACCGACGAGGACCTGCACGAGGGCGGATATCCGGCCTTGGCCGGCCATCGCGCGGTCCTCACCGGCAGCCATCCGGAATATTATTCGAAGGAGATGTACGAGGCGCTCGAGACCCATCTCGGCCGCGGCGGGCGGCTGATCTATCTGGGCGGCAACGGCTTCTATTGGCGCGTCGCCTTCCACCGCTCGCTACCGGGCGTGATGGAGCTGCGCCGCACCGAAGACGGCATCCGCGACTGGGTCGCGGAGGGCGGCGAGTACTACCACAGCTTCACCGGCGAATATGGCGGCATGTGGTCCCGCATGGGCCGGCCGATCGCCGGCCTCGCCGGCGTCGACATGGCGGCCCAAGGGTTCGATGTCAGCTCCTATTACCGCCGCACGGCGGGGAGCCGCGATCCGCGCGCGGCCTTCATCTTCGCCGGCATTGACGACGAGATCATCGGCGATTTCGGCACGGTGGGCGGCGGGGCGGCCGGCATCGAGCTCGACCGCTGCGACAAGGCGAACGGTTCGCCCGCCCACGTGCTGGTGGTCGCGTCGTCGGAGGGGCATTCCGACACCTATTTCCCCTCGCCGGAGCATATCAACAACGCGAACGCCGCGATGGACGGCACCCAGAATCCGGATGTGCGGGCCGACATGACCTTCTACGAGACCTCGTCGGGCGGCGCGGTCTTCTCGACCGGCTCGATCGCCTGGATCGGCAGCCTCACCTTCAACGGCTGCCGCAACAATGTCTCGCAGGTGACGGAGAACGTGCTGCGCCGCTTCCTCGACCCGACGCCCTTCCGGCATCCGATGGATTAAAGATCAGGCCGCCGATTTCGCGTCCACGGGATAGGGCGGCTTGTGCCAGCCCCGGGGCGAGGTGGTGAAGATCTCGACGCCCGTCTCGGTCACGCCGACCGAATGCTCGAACTGGGCCGAGAGCGAGCGGTCGCGCGTCACGGCGGTCCAGCCGTCAGAGAGCACCTTCACCTCGTGGCGGCCGGCATTGAGCATCGGCTCGATGGTGAAGATCATGCCGGGCTCGAGCGTGACGCCGGTGCCGCGCTTGCCGTAATGGAGCACAAGGGGCGCGTCGTGGAAGATCCGGCCCACGCCATGGCCGCAGAAATCCTCGACCACGCTGAAGCGCTCGCGCCGGGCGATGGTCTCGATCGCATGGCCGATGTCGCCCAGATGCGCGCCGGGCTTCACCTGCGCGATCCCGGCCATCATCGCCTCGTAGGTGGCGTCGACCAGCCGGCGCGCCTTGATCGGCACCTCGCCCACGTCATACATGCGGCTCGTGTCGCCATGCCAGCCATCGACCAGCGGCGTCACGTCGATATTGAGGATGTCGCCCTCGCGCAGGACCTTGTCATCGGCCGGGATGCCATGCGTCACCACATGGTTGACCGAGATGCAGCTCGCATGGCGATAGCCCTTGTAGCCGATGGTGGCGGGCACCGTGCCGGCATCGCGCATGAACTGCTCGAGCAGCCGGTCGAGATGGGCGGTGGAAACGCCGGGCCGCACATAGGGCGCGATGAAATCGAGCGTCATCGCCGCGATGCGCCCGGCGCGGCGCATGCCGGCGAAGCCTTCCTCGTCATGGAGCGGAATCTCGCGGCCGGTCTGGTCGCGCTGGGTCGAATGGCGCAGCATCAGGCGACGCGCCTCCCGTCATCGGTCTCCATCGCCGCGCCGGCCCGGGCGGCGGTGCCGAGGCTGCGATGCATGTCCTCGACCATCGTGTCGAGGAAGGGCGGGGGCGCCTTGTCGGCCAGCAGGTGCGGGCGCAGCAGCGCGATCGGCCCGTCGAGCACCAGGAACTTGGCGCGCGCCGCCGCCTGCGCCGCGTCGCCGCGGTCCTTCGGCCGCTGCAGGGCGAGATAGGTCTCGAAGTCGGCATCGAGCGCCGCCTGCTGGCGTTCCACCTGCCGCTGCAGCGGCTCCGGCACCGGGCCGTCGAGCAGGTCCTCGATCTCGTTCAGCAGCAGGAAACGGGCGCGGCGCCGATGCTGGCGGGCCCAGTCCAGGATCGAGAGCGCGGCCCCCAGCCCCTCGCCGGCGCGTAAAGGCGGCGCCAGGCCGGTGGCGAAGCTCTCATGGCATTCGAGCCAGGCCGTGGCCAGGATCGCGCTGCGGGATTCGAAGCGGTGATAGATCGAGCCCGTCGGCGCCCCCACCTTGCGGGCGATCGCCGCCATGGAGGCGGCCGACGGCCCGCCCTCGGCGACCAGCGCCAAGGTGGCCTCGACGAAGACGTCGGCGGAGAAGCGGGCGAGACGGACCATGGCAATTAGAATAGGCATTCTAGAACGAGGCGTCAATGAGGGGTCGCCCCTCGTTTGTCATTGCCGGGCTTGACCCGGCAATCCAGTCTTGGCGCGACGCAAGATGCTGGCAGTTATCGCGTCCCTGGTCCCTGGATCGCCGGATCAAGCCCGGCGATGACAGGAGGAGGCGCGGGCGAGGCGAGTGCATGCGGCGCCAATCCAGAGGAAACACCGATGACAGACTCCTCGAAACCGAGCGTTCGCCAACTCGCCGGCAAATGCTATTGCGGCGCCGTCGAATACGAGGTGGCGGACGCGTTCCGCTACGCGATGAACTGTCACTGCTCGCAATGCCGGCGGACGACGGGTTCGGCGTTCAAGCCCTTCGCGGGCATCGAGCGCGCGAAGCTCACCGTTGCGGCCGGCGCGGACAAGCTCCTGATCGTCGGCGAGCCCGACGGCCATGACGCGCATTGCCGGCTCTGCGGCTCGCTGCTCTATTCGGTCGTGCGCGAAGGCGCCTTCGTCCATGTGGCGATGGGGACGCTCACCGACGATCCGGGCATCCGGCCGTCGAAGCATATCTTCGTCGGCTCGAAGGCGCCCTGGTTCACGATCACCGACGACCTGCCGCAGCACGAGGAGTTTTGAGAGGGTCGTGTTGGGAGTGCGGGTCGCCGTCCGCGCCTTCTTTCTTTTCTGTCATTGCCGGGCTTGACCCGGCAATCCAGGGGGCGAGAGCCGGACTGTTGCCCTGGATCCCCGGGTCAAGCCCGGAGATGGCAACGGTGAGGCCTCATCCCTGCCCGAAGCTGCGCACCAGGCTGCCGACGACGAGATACCAGCCGTCCACCAGCACGAAGAAGATGAGCTTGAAGGGCAGGGAGACCTGCACCGGCGGCAGCATCATCATGCCCATCGACATCAGGATCGAGGCGACCACCATGTCGATGATGAGGAAGGGCACGAACAAGAGGAAGCCGATCTCGAAGGCGCGCCGGAGCTCGCTGATCATGAAGGCGGGGATGAGCGAGGTCAGCGGCGCCTGGGAAGCGGGCGTATTCGGATCGACCTTGCCGATATCGAGGAAGAGCGCCAGGTCGTTCTCGCGCACCTGGCTCAGCATGAAGGTGCGGAAGGGCGCCACGCTGCGGTCGAAGGCGGTGGCCTCGTCGAGCTCGCCGCGGATATAGGGCGAGACGCCGTTGTCATAGGCCTGGGTGAAGGTCGGCGCCATGATGGCGCCGGTGAGGAACAGCGCGAGGCTGATCATCACCATGTTGGGCGGCGTCTGCTGGATGCCGAGCGCGCTGCGCAGGAAGGAGAGCGCCACCACGATCCGGGTGAAGGAGGTCACCATCACCAGGATGCCGGGCGCCAGGCTCAGCACGGTGATGAGGGCGATGATCTCGAGGATCTGGCTGGTCGCGGTGCCGCTGCCGCCGAGGTCGAGCGTCACGCTCTGCGGGAAAGCGGGCGAGGCGAGGAGCGCCGTCGCGATGCCGGCGCCGATGCCGAGCGAGCGGCGCGCCCATTGGCCGGGTTTCACGAAGATGCGCCGCGGTGGGCCGATGACGATGTCGGTCATGCTGCGCCCGCGGGCGCGCCGGAAGAGGGCCGCCCCGCCGCATCGAGCGCCTTCTCGAAACCCGAGGATCGCGGCGCGATGCCGCTTTCGACCACCAGATCCGCAGGGCCGCCGATCAGGAGCAGATGCTCGGTCTCGTCGCGCCTTACCAGCACCAGCCGGCGGCGGCCGTCGAGCGCGATCGCGGCGGTCACGGCGAGGCGCTTCTGCCCGCCCTTGCTCATGCGCATGCCGCCCCAGCCGGCGCGCTTGAGGATGAAGGCGGCGATCGCGATCAGCGCGAGGACGCCGGCCAGCGCCAGGATGAAGCGGAGATAGACGGAAATATCCACGGTTGGGAACTACCCGGGCAATCGGCGGTAAAGACGATGAGGTTCAGCGGCCCCTGGCGCCGGCATTGAGGCCGGCATGGCCATAGGCGCCGGCGGCGCGCCGCCGCTGGGTCACGGCGTTGATCTCGCTCATGGTCGCGTCGCGGCTGGCCTTGAGCTCCGCCTCGAGCAGGTTGAGCTCCGCCACCAGCGCCAGGAAGGCCGCGCGCAGCATCTCGCGATCCGCGCCGGTCACGCTTTCGAGCCGCGTGCAGAGCGTGGCACAGCGCTCGTCCAGCGAGGTGAGATCGAGGAGCTGGCCCTGCCGCAGATGGCGGCGAGCCGCCTCGGTGATGCCGGTCAGATAGACGAGCTCGCCGACGAGCGTGGGCGTATCGGTCATGGACGTGAAGTCCCTTGCTTGAGGATGGCGGGAAGGCGGCCATTGGCCCGGTAGACGTAAGCGAGGATCTCGGCGACCGCGACCAGCGCCTCGACCGGGATCTCGCAATCGATCTCGACCGCCGCGAGCAGGCCCGCGAGGTCGGGATCCTCATGCACCGGCACATTGTTCGCGCGTGCCAGCGCCAGGATCTGTTCGGCAATCGGGCCGCGGCCGGCAGCGCTCACGCGCGGCACGCCGGCGCGCGTGGGATCGTAGGTCAACGCGGCTGCGACCGGTCGGTCGTCGGCTTTGCCGCGGGAGGGGATGTCGGAACGAGCCACCGCCTGCCGTCCTTACGGGCGATGCCGCGAGCGGCCATCAAAATGACGGCGCCGTCAGGCCCTTGCCCGTGACCGGCATTTTTTACCGGGTAGCGTTAACAAAGATTGAAGGAGGCGGCGGCGCCGATTAATTCCACGCTCTTTTCGTCCCCGCCGTTTGCTGCGGCGGGAGAGGGAAGGAATCGGTTCAGCTCGGCTTCTTGTTGGTGCCGAGCGCCACCAGATGTGCGCTCGATTCCGCGGCGGCCCGGTTCTCGGCCTGGATCCGCTCGTAGATCTCGCGGCGCAGCACGCTGGCGTCGGCGGGGAAGGTGAAGCCCAGCTTGACCGATTTCCCCCGGACCTCGACCACCGTGACTTCGATATTGTCGTTGATGACGACGGATTCGCCGACTTTGCGCGTCAGATAGAGCATGCAGCCTGTTTCTTCCTGACCCAGGGCGCACCCGCCGGGAGGACCCCGATTCGGGCGCGATTCGCCGCTTAACGGTTGGACCTTAACGCTTTTACCCCACGTTAACAATGCCGGCGTCATGCTCGGGCCCGACTCTGGCCCAGGAACAGGCCCGGCCGCCGGCCGGGTGTTCGCTGTCGCCAGAGGGGCGAAGGCGCGATGGATCTCAGCCGCATACCCCTGTTTTCGCTGGCGCTCGACAAGATGGCCTGGCTGAACAAGCGCCAGGAGGTCTTGGCCCACAACATCGCCAACGCCGACACGCCCGACTTCCAGCCGCAGGAATTGAAGCCGCTCGATGCGCGCGCGGCCCTGAGCTCGGTCGGCGCGCAAGGATCGGGGCAGTTCACGCTGATGCCGGTGGCGACCGACCCCAACCATATCGTGGGTCCTTCGGGCGCCCATGCCGGCAAGCCCGCGGTCGAGGGCGAGAAGAAGCCTTACGAGACCACGCTCGCCGGCAACCAGGTCGTGCTCGAGGAGCAGATGGTGAAGGTGGCGGAGACGCAGGCCAACTACGAGATGGCGACCAATCTCTACAAGAAATACATCGACATGGTGAAGATCGCGCTGGGACGCGGGAGCTCGGCATGATGCGGGCTGACGCGACGCGCAGGGGAGAGCAGCGATGGATCTGACCGATTCGCTCAAGATCTCGGCCTCGGGCCTGAAGGCGCAGGGCACGCGCCTGCGCGTCATCGCCGAGAACCTCGCCAACGCGGATTCGACCGCAAAGACCTCGGGCGGCACCCCCTATCAGCGCAAGGTCGTGACCTTCCGCAACGTGCTCGATCGCGAGCTCGGCGTCGACATGGTCGAGACCAACCGGCCCGCGCTCGACAAGACGCCGTTCGACACGAAATACGACCCGACCAATCCGGGCGCCGACGCCCAGGGCTATGTAAAGATGCCCAACGTGAACACGCTGATCGAGCTCGCCGACATGCGTGAAGCCGAGCGGTCCTACGAGGCCAATCTCAAGGCCATCGAGGCCTCGCGCACCATGTTGCAGAAGGCCATCGACATCCTGCGCTAAGTAGGCGCCGGATCCACCAGAGAGGAGACCGACGTCAGGTAGGCGTCTTCAAGAACAGGAGACGTACCCATGCGCAGCGATTTCGCCGCCGCCGCCAAGTTCTACGAACAGGTGGCGCAGAGCAGCGCCAAGCCGCTCGGGACTGGCATGGAGCCGCGCCCGACCGAGGGCCCGAGCTTTTCCGATTTCCTCAAGCAGGCCGGCACCGAGACGGTGAACAGCCTGAGACAGGGCGAATCCCAGACCATCCAGGGGCTCGCCGGCAAGGCGGAGCTTTCCGACATCATCGCCGCGGTCAGCCAGGCCGAGGTCTCGCTGCAGACCGTGGTCGCGGTGCGCGACAAGGTGATCGCCGCCTATCAGGACGTCATGCGCATGTCGATCTGACGCGTCGGGGGCGAAAGCCCCCGCGCCCGCAGCCGCGTGAATTCATTTCGTCTCTTTCCGACCGAAGGCCGGTTTCCTCCCGTGGACCAAGCTGCCATCCTCGATATCGCGCGCGAGACCGTCTTCGTCACGCTCAAGCTGGGCGCGCCCATCCTGCTGCTCGCGCTGATCGCGGGCGTCGCGATCTCGCTCCTGCAGGCGCTGACCCAGATGCAGGAGATGACGCTCTCCTTCGTGCCGAAGATCCTGGCGATCCTGCTGTCGCTCGTCGTCTTCCTGCCCTTCATGCTCACCACGCTCACGGACTTCACCCACGAGCTGATGGACCGCATCGCGTCCGGCGGCTGAGCGGGAGAAGGGGGCGGAAGGTCGGGCGATGCTGCAGCAGATCCTCACCACGAACCTGTTCGCCTTCTTCCTGGTGTTCGCGCGCCTCGGATCGGCGGTCATGCTGCTGCCCGGCATCGGCGAAAGCTATGTGGCGCCGCGCTTCCGGCTCTGCTTCGCGCTGGCCTTCTCCCTGGCGCTGATGCCGCTGCTCCAGCCGCAGCTTCCGCCGGCGCCCGCGGGCGCCGTCGCGCTGCTCCTGCTCATGGGCGGCGAGATCATCGTCGGCCTGTTCCTCGGGACGCTGGTGCGCCTCATCCTGCTGGCGCTCGAGATGGCGGGCATGATGATCGCGCTCCAGATCGGCTTCGCCAGCGCCCTGTCGCAGGATCCCGCGACCGCGCAGCAAGGCTCGGTCATCGGCAATTTCCTGCTGTCGCTGGGCGTGGTGCTGATCTTCGCCACCGGCCTCCATATGCCGATGATCCGCGCCATGGTCGACTCCTACGGCGTCTTCCCGGCGGGCGGCGTGCCGGCCGCGGGCGACATGGCGATCACCGTGGCGAGGACGGTGGGCAAGGCCTTCGCCATCGCGGTCGAGTTCTCGACGCCGTTCGTGCTGCTCGGGCTGCTCTTCAATCTGGCGCTAGGGCTCCTGTCGCGGCTGATGCCGCAGCTCCAGGTGTTCTTCGTCGGCCTGCCGGTCCAGATCCTGGCGGGCTTCGTCCTGCTCGCGGCGGGGCTGGCCTTCGCCATGACCTGGTTCCTGGGTCGGCTGGCCAACGCCCTGCCCGGCCTCTTGTGATCGGAGCCCGTCGCTAGATGGCCGAGGAAGATCAGGACGATTCCCAACGAACAGAAGAGCCAAGTCAACGAAGGCTCCAGGAAGCGCGCGAGAAGGGCCAGGTCGCCCAGTCGCGCGAGGTGCAGCACTGGATCGTAATCCTGGGGGTGGCGCTCGCCATCTTCATCTTCGCGACCCAGGCCGTGAACGGCACGGCGCGCCTGGTGCTGCCGTTCCTGGAACGGCCCGAGACGATACCCACCGATTTCGACAATCTGCGGCATATCCTCGCCGGGACCGTGTTCGGGCTGTTCAAGATCGCGCTGTTGCCGTTTCTGGTGCTCATCATCGCCGCCATGGCGGGCGGATTGATCCAGACCGGCTTCATCTTCTCGGGCGAGCAGCTCAAGCCCAAGCTCGAGCGGATCAACCCGATCGAGGGCGCCAAGCGCCTGTTCTCGCGCCGGTCGCTGGCGGAGTTCGCCAAGAACCTCGCCAAGCTGGCCGTGGTCGGCACGGTCGCCATGATGGTGCTCTGGCCCATGGCCAACGACGCGGCCCGGCTCATCGGCCTCGACCAGGGCGCCGTGCTGGGCCTGCTCAAGCATGACAGCATGCGGCTCCTGATCGCGCTGCTCTCGATCATGGCGATCATCGCGGCGCTCGATTACCTCTATCAGTATTTCGAGCATATCCGGCGCCTGCGCATGTCGAAGCGCGAGTTGCGCGAGGAATTGAAGCAGTCGGAAGGCGATCCGCTGATCAAGTCGCGCATCCGCCAGATGCGCATGGAGCGCGCGCGCCGGCGCATGATGGCGCAGGTGCCCAAGGCCGACGTGGTGATCACCAACCCGACCCACTTCGCGGTCGCGCTCAAATACGAGATCGGCAAGATGGCGGCGCCGGTGCTGATCGCCAAGGGTGCCGACGCGGTCGCCTTCAAGATCCGCGAGGTGGCCGAGGCCCACAAGATCCCGGTCGTCGAGAATCCGCCGCTCGCGCGCGGCTTGTTCGCGGCGGTCGAGCTGGATCAGGAGATCCCGGCGGAGCATTACAAGGCGGTGGCCGAGGTCATCGGCTACGTCATGCGGTTGCGCGGCGGCGGCGCGCCGCCGCGGCCGGCGATGGCGCGGCGCTAGAGGACGGACCGGAGAAGGCGGGCGACAAGTCGTCCGCAAGGCAAGAAGAAACTGCTAGAGTGAGGATGCGATATGGCGGGGCAGGGGATGGCGAGCCAGGGCGGAAGAAAGCTGGGCCGATGGGGCGGCTGCGCGGCGATGGCCGCGTCGCTGCTGGTGGGGCTTTGTCCGCCGGCAATGGCACAGATGAACGCCGAGGTCAGCGTCAGCCTGCTCACCATGGCGCTCGTGCTGGTGCCGCTCTTCGCGCTCATCCTCATCAGCTACTGGCTGGGCCGGCGCTCGCTCCATGGTGGCGCCATCGGCGAGCGCCAGCTCATGGCGCTGCTCGATCGCGCCCCCCTCGGCTGGTACGCGCTCGATGCGACCGGCCGCATCACCTACATGAACGGCACCATGCGCGACTGGCTGGGGCTCGGCGAGGAAGGCGGGCCCGACGGTTTCGGCGAGGTGCGGCTGCATGACCTCCTGGCCGAGCTGCCGGCGGGCGCCGTGCCGGCGAGCCCCTTCGGCAGCGGGCTGGTCGGCGAGGGCGACGCGCTGTTCCGCAGCCGCTCCGGCGAGGCCATCTCGGTGCATCTGCGCCAGCAGGCCCTGCCGCCCGGCACGCGCGGCGGCTCGGTCGCCTGCGCCGTGGTCCACGACCTGCGCCCGGCCCGCGCCCGCGAGGCCCAGCTCCAGGTGTTCGAGCGCCGGTTCCAGCGCTTCTTCGAGCAGGCGCCGCTGGGCATCACGTTGGTCGATGCCGAAGGCCGGCTCGAGGAAGCCAACAAGGCGTTCCGCTCGATGGTCAAGATGCGCTCGGCCGAGCTGCGCAAGCGCCGGCTGCTCGACCTCATCGCCGAAGCCGACCGCCCGCAGGTGGAAGGCCGCCTGCGCATGGCGCTTCAGGGCGAGGAGCTCGGCGAGCGGCCGCTCGACCTGCAGATGGCGGCCGGCAACGGCCGCAGCGCCACGCTCTATGCGGTGCGCCGCGAGGACGAGCCCGGCGGCAAGCCCGGCCTCATCGTCCAGTTCATCGACACCACCGAGCGCAAGAAGCTGGAACGCCAGTTCTCGCAGTCGCAGAAGATGCAGGCGGTGGGCCAGCTCGCCGGCGGCATCGCCCACGACTTCAACAACCTGCTCACCGCCATGATCGGCTTCTGCGACCTGCTGCTGCTGCGCCACCGCGCCGGCGACCAGTCCTTCGCCGACATCATGCAGATCAAGCAGAACGCCAACCGCGCCGCCAACCTGGTGCGCCAGCTCCTGGCCTTCTCGCGCCAGCAGACCCTGATCCCGCGCGTGCTCGACGTGACCGACGTGCTGGCCGAGCTGTCGCATCTGCTGCGCCGGCTGATCGGCGCCAATATCGAGCTGCAGATGGTCCATGGCCGCGAGCTGTTCCCGGTCAAGGTCGACCATGGCCAGCTCGAGCAGGTGATCATCAACCTCGCGGTCAATGCGCGCGACGCCATGCCCGAGGGCGGCAAGCTCCTGATCCGCACCTCGAACGTCTCGAACGCCTATCCGGTGACGCGCGGGGCCGAGACCATGCCGCCCGGCGACTATGCGCGCATCGAGGTTGCCGATACGGGCACGGGCATTGCCCCCGATATCATCGACAACATCTTCGAGCCCTTCTTCTCGACCAAGGAAGTGGGCGCGGGCACCGGCCTCGGGCTCGCCACCGTCTATGGCATCGTCAAGCAGACCGGCGGCTTCATCTTCGTCGACAGCAAGGTGGGCGAGGGCACGGCCTTCTCGATCTATCTGCCGCGCCATGCCGCCGCCAAGAGCGAGGCCCCGGCCAAGCAGGAAGGCGACGCGGGCCAGCCGCGCGACCTGACCGGCATGGGGACGGTGCTGCTGGTCGAGGACGAGGACGCCGTACGTCTCTTCGGCGCCCGCGCGCTGCGCAACAAGGGCTACAACGTGTTCGAGGCGCGCAGCGGCGAGGCGGCGCTGGAGATGATCAAGGCCGGCAAGCAGCCGATCGATCTCCTGATCACCGACGTGGTGATGCCGCGCATGGACGGGCCGACCCTGATCAAGGAGGTCCGGCTGATCCGCCCCGAGCTCAAGGTCATCTTCATCTCCGGCTATGCCGAGGACGATTTCCGCAAGCGCCTGGGCGAGGGGGCCGAGATCCATTTCCTGCCCAAGCCCTTCTCCCTCTCGCAGCTGGCCGAGAAGGTGAAGGAAGTGATGCGCGCGGCATGAAGCGGGTCCTGGCGTCGCGCACCGTGTCGGGCCTGGACTGCTTCTCCGAGACGAACGCGATCGGCAGGGCCAGCCTGTTTCCGCTGGAGCGCGACCTGCTCGAGGTGATCGTGACCCAGGCGCTCGGCGGCAACGAGATGTGGCGCCGCCAGATCGGCCATCTCCAGGTCCGCAGCCGCAGCTTCACCGACAAGACCTTCCTGAGCCGCTTCCTCCTGGCCGATCCGACCATGGTGGTCATGCCGTTCGTCGCGAACGAGGTGGTGAGCGGCTGGATCCGCACCGAGCTGCCCGGCGGCGCCGGTAGCCTGGACCATGTGCTCTATCTGGAGCGGGGCACCATGGTCGCGCTGGAGGGCATGGCCCGGAACGGCGAGCTGCCGGCCGAGATCGGCCAGTACCGGATCCTGAACGACCGCGGATAGCGGGACGGGAACCCGGCCGGGCCGGCGCCCGGCATCTTAACCATCTGAAATCGAACGCGAATCACGGCGCCCCGAGGGCGGAGGCCGGGGTTTTGCCCCTGACGGCAGCTCAGGGATCGTTCGGTGGATATCGTCCTTTTGTTCTCTTTTTGATCCAGATTTTGCTTGCCAGGATGAGAACAAAGCGCGTACTGTCTCCCCACATTGTCGGCCCGTGAGGGCTATGAAATAAGGGGAGCGCCCGATGTCGAATGTGGCATTGAAGGTCGTCGGCAAGGAAACCAGCATGGATCGCAACAAGGCGCTGGATGCGGCGCTGAGTCAGATCGAGCGCGCCTTTGGCAAGGGCTCGATCATGAAGCTCGGCCAGCGCGACAAGGTGGTGGAGACCGAGGTGGTCTCCACGGGCTCGCTCGGGCTCGATATCGCGCTCGGCATCGGCGGCCTGCCGCGCGGGCGCATCATCGAGATCTACGGGCCGGAAAGCTCCGGCAAGACCACGCTGGCGCTCCATGTCGTGGCCGAGGCCCAGCGCCAGGGCGGCACCTGCGCCTTCGTCGATGCCGAGCATGCGCTCGACCCCTCCTATGCCACCAAGCTCGGCGTCAATGTCGAGGAGCTGCTGATCTCGCAGCCCGACGCCGGCGAGCAGGCGCTCGAGATCGCCGACACGCTGGTCCGTTCGGGCGCCGTCGACGTGCTGGTGATCGACAGCGTCGCGGCGCTGGTGCCGCGGGCCGAGCTCGAGGGCGAGATGGGCGACACCCATGTCGGCCTCCAGGCGCGGCTCATGAGCCAGGCGCTCCGCAAGCTCACCGGCTCGATCTCGCGCTCGCGCTGCATGGTGATCTTCATCAACCAGATCCGCATGAAGATCGGCGTGATGTTCGGCAATCCCGAGACCACGACCGGCGGCAACGCGCTCAAGTTCTACGCCTCGGTGCGCCTCGACATCCGGCGCATCGGCTCGATCAAGGATCGCGACACGGTGGTGGGCTCGCAGACCCGCGTGAAGGTGGTGAAGAACAAGCTGGCGCCGCCGTTCCGGGTCGTCGAGTTCGACATCATGTATGGCGAAGGCATCTCCAAGACCGGCGAGCTGATCGATCTCGGCACCGCGGCCGGCGTGGTGGAGAAGTCGGGCGCCTGGTTCTCCCATGGCGGCCAGCGCATCGGCCAGGGCCGCGAGAACGCCAAGCAGTTCCTGAAGGAGAATCCCGAGGTGGCGGCCACGATCGAGGCCGCGGTCCGCCAGAATGCGGGCCTCGTCGCCGGCGCGATGATGAGCGGCAGCGGCGATAAGGAAGGCGGCGAGGAGGACTGAGCCGCCGATCTCCTGATCCTTTCGTGACCGGTCCTCTCGCGGGTTTCCCCTAGACCCTTCCCGCAACCCCGGTCACGTCTTCGAGAGGCCGCCGCCGATGGTCCCCCTGTCGGCGGCGGTCTCGTTTCATGACGCTTTTCTTTCGTGCGGCTTTCCTATCGTTCCGGCGTCACAGACCTCTCCCTTGCGTTTTGCGCGGGGGCTGGCATGTAGCTTCGGTAAGGGACAGGGGGCGGAGGCGATGGGAGGATGGCCTCCCGATCGGAAAGGAACCGCCGGAAACGAACGGAGGAATCTCGGCATGGTGACGCAGGCGGAGAAGGCCCAACGCTTCAAGGCGCTGCATGACAAGCCCGGCTGCTTCGTCATCCCCAACCCGTGGGATGCGGGCACGGCGAAGCTGCTGGCGAGCATGGGCTTCCAGGCGCTCGCCACCACCAGCGCCGGTCTCGCCTTCGCGCTCGGCAAGCCCGACGGCGCCGGGCGGGTCACGCGCGACGAGACCATCACCAACGCCCACGCCATCGTGGCGGCGACCGACCTGCCGGTGAGCGCCGACCTCGAGGACGGATTCGGCGCCAAGCCGGAATCCGCGGCCGAGACCATCAAGCGGGCGGCGGCGGTGGGGCTGGTCGGCGGCTCGATCGAGGATTCGACCCGCGGCGGCGACAAGCCCATCTACGACATCGGCCAAGCGGTCGAGCGCATGGTGGCGGCCGCCGAGGCGGCGCGGGCCCTGCCGTTCCCCTTCATGCTGGTCGGCCGCGCCGAGAACTACCTCCATGGGCATCCCGATCTCGCCGACACGATCCGGCGCCTCCAGGCCTATCAGGAGGCGGGCGCCAGCGTGCTCTACGCCCCCGGCCTCAAGACCCGCAAGGAGGTGGCCACGCTGGTGAAGTCGGTCGACCGGCCGGTCAATGTGCTGATGGGACCGGGCGGGGCCACCATCGCCGACCTGGCGGCCTTGGGCGTGCGCCGGGTCAGCGTCGGCGGCAGCCTGGCGCGGGCGGCCATGGGCGCCTTCCTGCGGGCGGCCCAGGAGCTCAAGGACAAGGGCACCTTCGGCTTCACCGCCGAGGCCACGCCCCATGCCGAGCTCAACGCCGCCTTCGATTAGCGGTCTGCTTGCCGACCCGCGGTGAAGGCTCCCCGGGGGCATTGGCTGCCCGTCCCCGGGTCCAGGCTTGGAAACGCCGGTTCCCGGCCCCAGATTGGGGAGACCGGCCGTTTCTGGACAAGGCGCTTAAGCGGTTGGTAAAAGCCCTCTAATCTAGGGTGCAATGCGGGACGAACCCGGTCCGCCGCGGGCGGTCGGGACGCTCTTTTTCGCCCCGATGCGGTCCGGCTTTCTGGCGCCGGCCCGGATGGTCCCCTTGCCAGCCCGACCGGAACCTCGAGTCCCTCATGTCCTCTTCGACGAGCCCTGGCCATATGTCGACCACCAACGAGATCCGCAGCAGCTTCCTGGACTATTTCCGGAAGAACGGCCACGAGATCGTGCCGTCCTCGCCGCTGGTGCCGCGCAACGATCCGACGCTGCTTTTCACCAACGCCGGCATGGTGCAGTTCAAGAACGTCTTCACCGGCCAGGAGAAGCGCGACTATGCGCGCGCGGCGACGGCGCAGAAATGCGTGCGCGCCGGCGGCAAGCATAACGACCTCGAGAATGTCGGCTATACCGCGCGCCATCACACCTTCTTCGAGATGCTGGGGAACTTCTCCTTCGGCGACTATTTCAAGGAGCGTGCGATCGAGCTGGCCTGGAACCTGATCACGCGCGAATTCGGCCTGCCCAAGGAGAAGCTCTGGGTCACGGTGTTCCACACCGACGACGAGGCCTTCGGCTTGTGGAAGAGGATCGCAGGCCTGCCGGAGGAACGCATCGTCCGCATCCCGACCTCCGACAATTTCTGGGCGATGGGCGATACCGGCCCCTGCGGACCCTGTTCCGAGATCTTCTACGATCACGGCCCCAGCATCGCGGGCGGCCCCCCGGGCAGCGCCGACGCGGACGGCGACCGCTATATCGAGATCTGGAACCTCGTCTTCATGCAGTTCGAGCAGGTGACGAAGGAGGAGCGCATCGCCCTGCCGCGACCCTCGATCGACACCGGCATGGGGCTCGAGCGCCTGACCGCGGTGCTCCAGGGCAAGCACGACAATTACGACATCGACCTGATCCGCGCGCTGATCCAGGCTTCGGCCGACGCGACCAACGTCGCGCCCGACGGGCCGCAGGCGGTCTCGCACCGCGTCATCGCGGACCATCTGCGCTCCTCGAGCTTCCTCATTGCCGACGGCGTGCTGCCGTCGAACGAGGGCCGCGGCTATGTGCTCCGGCGCATCATGCGCCGCGCCATGCGCCATGCGCACAAGCTGGGCGCCACCGATCCCTTGATGTGGCGGCTGGTGCCGGCGCTGGTGCAGCAGATGGGCCAGGCCTATCCCGAGCTGGTGCGCGCCCAGGCGATCATCACCGAAACCCTCAAGCTCGAGGAGACGCGCTTCCGCGCCACGCTCGAGCGCGGCCTCCGGCTGCTGGAAGAGGAGACCGTCCGGCTCGGATCGGGTCAGTCGCTGGCGGGCGATGTCGCGTTCCGGCTCTACGACACCTACGGCTTCCCGCTCGACCTGACCCAGGACATCCTGCGCGGCCAGGGCCGCAAGGTGGATACCGACGGCTTCGAGCGCGCGATGGAAGAGCAGCGCGCGGCCGCGCGGCGGGCCTGGTCGGGCTCGGGCGAGGCGGCGACCGAGAAGCTCTGGTTCGAGATCAAGGAGAAGGTCGGTGCCACCGAGTTCTTCGGCTATTCGACCGAGATGGCGGAAGGCGTTGTCAAGGCCATCGTCAAGGACGGCAAGCCGGTCGATCGCGCCAAGCCGGGCGAGGCCGTGCTGCTCGTCGCCAACCAGACGCCCTTCTATGGCGAGTCCGGTGGCCAGATGGGCGACAGCGGCATCTGGTTCAACGCGTCGGGCCTCGAGATCGCGATCATCGACACGCAGAAGAAGCTGGGCGATCTCTGGGTCCATAGCGGCAAGGTGGTGCGCGGCGAGGTCAAGCTCGGCGACGCGGTCGAGATGAGGGTCGATGGCGAGCGCCGCAACGCGCTGCGCGCCAACCATTCGGCGACCCATCTGCTGCACGAGGCCCTGCGCCGGCGCCTCGGCGATCACGTCACCCAGAAGGGCTCGCTGGTGGCGCCCGAGCGGCTGCGCTTCGACTTCAGCCATCCCAAGCCATTGACGCGCGAGGATCTGGAGGTCATCGAGGCCGAGGTCAACCGGCGCATCCGGCACAATGCCGAGGTCGAAACCGTGCTGATGACGCCGGAGAACGCGGTCAAGGCGGGCGCGCTCGCCCTCTTCGGCGAGAAATATGGCGAGGAGGTCCGCGTCGTCTCCATGGGGGGCGAGGAGGATGACGGCCATTTCTCGACCGAGCTCTGCGGCGGCACCCATGTGCGCCGCACCGGCGATATCGGCGCCTTCAAGATCCTCTCCGAGAGCGCCGTGGCGTCGGGCGTGCGCCGCATCGAGGCCCTGACCGGTGTGGGCGCCGAGAAGCATTTCCGCGAGCAGGATGCGCTGGTGGCCGAGGCCGCCTCGCTGCTCAAGACCCAGCCGGCCGAGCTGCCGGGCCGCATCGCGAGCCTGGTCGAGGAACGGCGCCGGCTCGAGCGCGAATTGACCGAGGCCCGCAAGGCCGCGGCACTCGGCGGCGGATTGGGCGGCGGTGCCGGTCAGGCTTCGTCGCCGCATCGCGAGGTCGCTGGGATCAAACTCGCCTCGCGGCTGCTGGACGGCGTGCCCGCCAAGGAGCTCAAGGGCATGGTCGACGAGATGAAGAAGCAGATCGGTTCCGGCGTCGTGGCGCTCCTGGCGCGCGAAGAGGGCCGGGCCTCGCTGGTGGTCGGCGTCACCGCCGACCTCACCGGACGGGTCAATGCTGTCGATCTGGTCAAGGCTGGCAGCAAGGCGCTCGGCGGCCAGGGCGGCGGCGGCCGGCCCGACATGGCCCAGGCCGGCGGCCCCAACGCGGCGGCAGCCGAGGCGGCGCTCGCGGCCATCGAGCAGGAACTGGCCAACCGCGCCCGCGCGGCCTAGAGGACGGCTCTCTATCCGGCTTGGATCGCCCGCGGACGGATCCCGACATGAACGCCGCGTCACCCTGGAAACGGCAGCCAGGCTGACGTCTGACGCGGTTCCCGATTTCGCCCGGTTGGGAACCGCTCTAGAGTCCTTTCCCATGTGAGCCTGAGGGAAGGGGACCCGAGGAAGGGACGATGACCGGAACCGCGAGAGCGACGGCGTTCCGGTTGATGGGCGACACGGTTTCCCATCGCGGCCTGCGGCTCATCGCCGATGCGGTGCTGCTTGCCAGCGTTCTCGCGGCCGTCGCCTGCAGCTTCATCAGGAGCCTGCCCGCCGGCACGCCGGCGCAGATCGAGCTGGCGCGGGCGCTGGGGGCGGCAGCGCTGCTGATCTTCACTCTCGAATATGCCGTCCGGCTCTGGATCGCGCCCGAGCAGGCCTCCGGCCGCAACGGCCCGATGGCGCGGTTGGACTATGCCCGCTCGTTCCTGGGCGTCATCGATCTGATCGTGATCCTGCCCGGCTGGCTGGCGCTGCTGCTGCCGGTCAGCACCGGCCTGATCGAGCTGGTGGACCTGCTGGCGCTGCTGAAGCTCGCGCGCTTCGCGCCGGCGCTGGGCCTGGTCGGCACCGTGCTCCGGAACGAAGCGCGCTCGCTCGTCGGTGCGCTGATGGCGATGGTCGTGCTCCTGGTGCTCGCGGCCGGCGTGATGTATCTGCTGGAGCGCAACGCCCAGCCCCAGCTCTTCGACAGCATCCCGCACACGCTCTGGTGGGCGATCGTGACCATGGCCAGCGTCGGCTATGGCGACATGGTCCCGGCCACGGCGGCGGGCCGCGTCTTCGGCGGCATCATCATGCTGCTCGGCATTGCCATCTTCGCGGTGCCGACCGGCATCCTGGCGACCGGCTTCGCCCAGGAGATCCGCCGGCGCGACTTCACCGTGAGCTGGCAGGCGGTGGCGGGCGTGCCGCTCTTCGCCGGACTCGACGCGCCGCGCATCGCCTCGATCACGCGGCTGCTCAAGCCGCAGTCGGTGCCGCGCAACTACACCATCGTCCGGCGCGGCGATCCGGCCGACGCGATGTTCTTCATCCTGAGGGGAGCCGTCGAGGTCGAGCTGATTCCCCAGCCGGTCAAGCTCGGGCCGGGGCAGTTCTTCGGCGAGATCGCGCTGGTCAAGGACACCACCCGCCTGGCCACCGTGACCGCCATCCAGGACACGCAGCTTCTGGCGCTCGAGGTCAACGATTTCCGCCGGCTGATGGCCCAGCTGCCGGATCTCAAGACCAGGATCGAAGCGGTCGTGGAGGAACGGCTGCAGACGCTCGAGGAAGCGGTTCCGAAGCTGCGGAATGCCGACAAGCCCCAGGCCGATCCCCCGGCCTGACACGGCCGCAAGCGATCGCGTCCTTGCCGCCGTTGCGCGCCCGATTCCGAACCGGTCTCAGAGCGCCAGCATCCCGGCAGCCACGAAGAGCGTCAGGAACAAGGTAAACAGCCCGACCAACCGCGCCACCTCCGGCCTCCGCTTGCCTCGAACGACCAGAACCGCCTTCGCCATCGCTCCTTCAGCCCATCGGGAACGATCGGAACGCCTTCCTTTCGTACCTCAACGGGCCGATCGCTTCTCTAACATAAGCTAGCGCTGCGACTGACCGAACCAAGGGGCAAAGAAGAGAGGGGTCTTCGACATTCTTTGAAGAAGACGCAACAAATTCTTGCGGTGCGCAGGAAATCTGTCGCCACACCGGTGGCCTTCCCGCCGGTCGGAGGCTCGGCGGAATGACGGGCTCATCGCGAGCTCGCAGAGAATCCCCGACAGGTTCCTTAACCATTCCGACATTCTGCTATCGTCGCTTGTCGGTTCCCCTTTCGAAGGGGGCGTCTCGACCATCAGGGGGCGATGGTGAGGGAAGGACGAGGCTCAGAGCGGCTCGGAGGTCTCCAGGCGGCCCGTGCGATCGCGGCGATCCTGGTCGTTCTGCAGCATCTGAACTGGGCCGCCGATCGGATCTGGGATCAGCATGATCCGGTCATCCTCTTCCATCCCGGCGCGGGTGGTGTCGCCCTGTTCTTCGTGCTGTCAGGCTATGTCATGACGAGGGGCTTGCCGCGGCGGCCGATCGATTTCGCCGTCGGCCGGTTGCGGCGGATCTTCCCGGGTCTCTGGATCGCCCTCTTCATTTCCGCCGGCACGGAACTGCTGCTGTTCGGCGCCTGGCCCGGAATCGACCCCGTCCTCTTTGCCCTCTATCCGACCGGCACCGCGCCGAACAGCCTCGTTCCCTACTGGACGCTGCTTTTCGAGCTCCTGTTCTATGGGCTGGTTCTCGTCGCGATCACCGTCTTTCCCGGCCGTTCGCGCCTGCTGGTCGTGGCCGGTCTTGCCGTCTCCTTTGCATTCGCGCCCAAGCTCGGCAGTGAGGCGGCTCTCTTTCCGGCATGGGACGCGGCCCTTCTGACCCGGTTCAGCCTCCTGTTCCTGATCGGCGTGCTGCTCGGCTATCTGCCCCGCCCGTGGGGAACGCCCGTCGCCTTGTTCTTCGCGTTCCTGGCGGCTGCCCTCTACTGGTTTCCTGACATATCGGCCGCGTTGGGACATGGGGTCTCCTATCCGTCGTTCCTGCAGTGGAACGCGCCTTACGGCGTCTGGGCGGTCTGCGCGGGGCTCGCGATCTATGGCGCCCTTGCCTGGGAGGCCGACGGCCTCGGGGGCCGGGTGCTGCAAAGGATCGGTGACGCCTCCTACGGGATCTATCTGACCCATGTGGTTTGCCTGTTCGTCGCGTTCCGGCTCGTCGCCCAGATGCCGGGCTTTGCCGACTGGCCGGCAACGGCGAAATACGGTGTCGCCGCTCTGATCGGGTTTGTTCCGGCCTATCTGCTGGGGCGGGCGGAGTGGCGGCTTCAGAAATGGCTCAAGACATTCTCGCCAGCCCGGGGATGGCCACGGCCGGCTGTCTTCCGCCAGGCGATCGAAGCACGGACGCCAGGCCGGCCCTGAGGGGCGCCAAGGCACAAAAAAGGGCCCGCAGAAGGGCCCTTTCCTGTCGACCGATCGTATGACGACCGTTCCGGCATCAGTCCTTGGCGTCGGCCGCCACCTGCATGCGGATGATCTTGTCGGGGTTGCGGACCTCGCCGTTCGAGCCGTCGCCCTTCTTGATCTTGTCCACGAATTCCATGCCTTCGATCACATGGCCCCAGATCGTGTATTGGCCGTCGAGATATTCGGCCGGCGCGAAGCAGATGAAGAACTGGCTGTCGGCGCTGTCGGGATCCTGGGCGCGGGCCATCGAGACCGTGCCGCGCAGATGGTGCTCCTTGCTGAACTCGGCCTTGAGCTTCTGCCCGGAGCCGCCGCGGCCGGTGCCGGTCGGATCGCCGGTCTGCGCCATGAAGCCGGCGATCACGCGGTGGAACACGATGCCGTCATAGAAATGCTGGCGCACCAGCTCCTTGATGCGGGCGACGGTCTTCGGCGCCAGGTCGGGGCGCATCTCGATCACGACGCGGCCGTCCTTGAGATCCATGAAGAGGGTGTTTTCGGGGTCGTAAGCCATGGCGGTGCCTCCGGCGAGGGTGAACGCGAGGGCCAGAAGCCCCACGAGAAAATGACGCATCCTGCGGTTTTCCTTCGATGACGTCGGGTGAGCCAGGAGAAGCGGCCGCGGTCCCGCGCCGCTCCCGGGAGAATCAGGCGAGAGCCTTCTTCAGATTGTCATCGAGCTTGGCCAGGAACTGCTGGGTCGTCATCCAGGTCTGGTCGGGGCTGATGAGGAGCGCCAGGTCCTTGGTCATGAAGCCGGCCTCGACCGTATCGACGCAGACCGTCTCGAGCGTCTCGGCGAAGCGCTGCAGCTCGGGCGTGCCGTCGAACTTGCCGCGGTACCAGAGGCCGCGGGTCCAGGCATAGATCGAGGCGATCGGGTTGGTCGAGGTCTCGCGGCCCTTCTGGTGCTCGCGGTAATGGCGCGTGACGGTGCCGTGCGCGGCTTCGGCCTCGACGGTCTGGCCGTCGGGCGACAGCAGCACCGACGTCATCAGGCCCAGCGAGCCGAAGCCCTGGGCCACCGTGTCGGACTGCACGTCGCCGTCATAGTTCTTGCAGGCCCAGACGAAGCCGCCCGACCATTTGAGCGCGCTCGCGACCATGTCGTCGATGAGCCGATGCTCGTAGGTCATGTTCTTCTTCTTGAACTCGGCCGCGAATTCCTTGTCGAAGACCTCCTGGAACACGTCCTTGAAGCGGCCGTCATAGGCCTTGAGGATCGTGTTCTTGGTCGAGAGATAGACCGGCCAGCCGAGCCCCAGCGCATAGTTGAAGCAGGCGCGGGCGAAGCCGCGGATGGACTCGTCGACATTGTACATGGCCATCGCCACGCCCGAGCCCGGGAAGTCGTAGACCTCGTGGCGGATCGGCTGTCCGCCGCCCTCGGGCTCGAAGCTGACGGTGAGCTTGCCTTTGCCCGGAACGACGAAGTCGGTGGCGCGATACTGGTCGCCGAAGGCGTGGCGCCCGATCACGATCGGCTGGGTCCAGCCCGGCACCAGGCGCGGCACGTTCTTGCAGATGATCGGCTGGCGGAACACCGTGCCGTCGAGGATGTTGCGGATCGTCCCGTTCGGCGACTTCCACATCTTCTTGAGGCTGAACTCCTTCACCCGCGCCTCGTCGGGAGTGATGGTCGCGCATTTGACGCCGACGCGGTACTGCCTGATGGCGTTGGCGGCATCGACCGTGATCTTGTCCTCGGTCTTGTCGCGGCTTTCGATGCCCAGGTCGTAATATTTCAGGTCGATATCGAGATAGGGCAGGATCAGCTTTTCCTTGATGAACTGCCAGATGATGCGAGTCATCTCGTCGCCGTCGAGCTCGACGACCGGATTCTTGACCTTGATCTTCTGCATCTGAACCAAATCCCTATGAACAGGTAGGACGGGGGAGCCGCAGCCGGAAACGCTGCCCGGCTGTCGGATATTGTCAAGGGCCCGGCCGATGGGGGCGGCCCGGCGGCGCCGGAAAAGCGCCCGAACATAGGCAGCGGGGCAGGGCTGCGCAAGCGTGAGGGCATCGCCCGGCCGGTCCGGCCTCGGGTCCGCCGCGGGAACCGGATCTCGGCCTCGGGGAAGGCCCTGAGTGGCAATGCCGCAGGGAGGTGATAGTCTGCCCGTCAAAAGCCGCGACGATCCGTCGAACTGGGGGGTGCCGTGATGCGTTACGTGCCGGGATTGACGTCACAGAACCGAATCCGGGCTTTGCTCCGATCCCTGCCGCTGATGGGCGTTGTTCTGCTGGCCGCCTGCGGCGAGAAGGAGCAGGCCCAGCAGGCGCCGGCCGCCCCTCCCGCCGTGGGTGTCATGGCGGTCGCGATGAAGGCGATCAATCCCACGGCCGGTTTCACCGGGCGCGTGCAGGCGGTCGACAAGGTCGATGTGCTGGCGCGGATCAACGGGTTTCTCGACAAGCGGCTGTTCACGGAAGGCCAGCATGTGAATGTCGGAGATCAGCTGTTCGTGATCGAGCAACCGCCTTATCAGGCGCAGCTCGATCAGAAGCAGGCCGAGCTCGAGAGCGCGATGGCGGCACAGAAGAACACGGCCGTGCAGCTTCAACGGGCGATCCAGCTGGTCAAGACCAACAACATTCCGCAGGCCACACTCGACCAGCGGCAGGCCGAGGACACCATGGCCAAGTCCGTCATCCTCGAAGCCCAGGCGGCACTCGAGCAGGCCCAGATCAACTTCGCCTATACGTCGATCAAAGCGCCGATCGCGGGACGCATCGGCCAGTCGACCTTCACCGTCGGCAGCTACGTGACACCGCAATCGGGTACCTTGGCGACGATCGTCAGCCAAGACCCGATCTATGTCACCTTCCCGGTGGCGCAGCGCATCGTCACCGAGTATCGGCGCAAGAACCCCGAGCCGCGCGCCACCGACAAGATCGCGGTCAAGCTCCAGCTTGCCGACGGCTCGGAATACGATCATGTCGGCAAGATCGACTTTGTCGATGTCGAGGTCGATCGCGGCACCGACACGGTGCTTGTCCGCGCCTCGTTCGACAATCCGGACGGCGTGCTGGTGGATGGTCAGTTCGTCAATGTCTCGATCGAGCTGGGCGAGAGCCAGATGGGGATCTCGATCCCGCAGACCGCCATCCAGCTCGACCAGGCCGGGGCCTATGTCTTCGTCGTGACGTCGGACAACAAGGTCGAATTGCGCCGCATCAAGACGCAGACGGGCGCCAGCGGCGAGAGCACGGTCCTGGAGGGCCTCAAGGAAGGCGAAAAGATCGTGGTGGACGGCATCCAGAAGGTGCGTCCCGGCCAGCCGGTGACGCCGACCGACGTCCAGCCCGCGATCAAGAGCTGAGGGCCGCCATGCTCTCCGCCATCTTCATCGACCGTCCGCGGATGGCGTTTGTCATCGCCATCGTCACGGTCATCGCCGGCCTGATCGCCATCGGCGCCATTCCCGTCGCGCAGTTCCCGGACATCGTTCCGCCGCAGGTGTCGGTCACGGCCTCCTATCCGGGCGCCGGCGCCGCCGTCGTCGAGCAGACCGTGGCCCAGCCGATCGAGTCCAAGGTCAACGGCGTCGACAAGATGCTCTATATGAAGTCGACGAGCGGCAATGACGGCAGCTATACGCTGACGGTCACCTTTGCGCTCGGGACCGACCCGGACATCAACACGGTCAACGTCCAGAACCGCGTCAACCTTGCCGAGCCCAAGCTGCCGGAAGAGGTGTCGAGACAGGGCCTCACGATCAAGAAGAAGTCCTCGGCTCTGCTACAGATCATCACGCTCTACTCGCCCAACGACAGTTTCGACGCGCTGTTCCTCAGCAACTACGCCACGATCAACATCATCGACGTGCTGGCCCGCGTCACTGGCGTCGGCGACGTGTTTGTGTTCGGCCCGCTCGATTATTCCATGCGAATCTGGATCTCGAGCGACAAGCTCACCAGCTACGGCCTGTCGCCCAACGACGTCATCGGCGCGATCCAGAGCCAGAACGTGCAGGCTGCGGTCGGCCGCATCGGCGCGCAGCCGATCGGCGCCGATCAGCAGTTCCAGTTCAACATCCAGACCCAGGGCCGCCTCGTCACCGAGGAGCAGTTCGCGAACATCGTACTGCGCGCGAACCCGGACGGGTCGGTGGTGAAGGTCCGCGACGTCGCCCGGGTCGAGCTCGGCGCCGCCACCTCGGATTCCTTCGGCCGCTTCAACGGCAAGCCGGCGGCGGTGATCGGTATCTACCAGGCGCCGGGTTCGAACGCGGTGGCCGTCGCCAACAAGATCCAGGAGACGCTGGCGCAGCTCCAGAAGCGGTTCCCGGAGGGCGTCGCCTACAAGATCGTCTACGACACCACGACCTTCGTGAAGGATTCGATCCACGAGGTGCTCAAGACCCTCGTGGAAGCCTTCATCCTGGTCGTGATCGTCGTGTTCCTGTTCCTCGGCTCCTGGCGCGCGACGTTGGTGCCGCTGATCGCCGTGCCGGTATCGCTGATCAGCACCTTCGCCGTCCTGCTGGTGCTGGGCTTCTCCGCCAACATGATCACGCTCTTCGCGCTGGTCCTGGCGATCGGCATCGTGGTCGATGACGCGATCGTCGTGGTCGAGAACGTCGAGCGGCTGATGGAGGAGGAGAAGCTCTCACCCAAGGAGGCCGCCAAGAAGGCGATGACCGAGATCACGGCGCCGATCATCGCGATCACGCTGGTGCTCCTGTCGGTGTTCGTGCCGGTGGGGTTCATTCCCGGCATCTCCGGCGTCCTCTTCAGCCAGTTCGCGGTCGCGGTCTCGGTCGCGATGTTGTTCTCGGCGATCAACGCCCTGACCCTGAGCCCCGTGCTCTGCGCATTGCTGCTGAAGCCCACCCATCATCGCCGCGGAATCATGAAGTGGGTCATGGCGGGCATCGACAAGACCCGCGACGGCTATGCCTGGGTCGTCCATCGCCTGGTCCGGGTGGCGATCCTCAGCCTTGTGGCCGTTGCCGGCGCCGCGGCACTGATGGTCTTCCTTTCCAAGCTGACGCCGTCGGGCTTCCTGCCCGAGGAGGACCAGGGCCTGATGTTCGTCGAGCTGCAGCTGCCCGACGGCGCCTCGGTCAACCGCAGCAGCGCGGTAATGAAGAACATCGAGGAGACCGTGAAGGGGATGCCCGGGGTCGAGGACGTGACCAGCGTCGTCGGCTACTCCTTCCTTTCGAGCCTTGCCCAGTCCAACAGCGCCATGCTGTTCGCCTCGATGAAGCCCTTCGAGGAGCGCGCGGGCAAGGACGAGACGGTCCAGGCGGTCATCGCGGCGATGCGCCGGGAAGGCGCCAAGGTCCTCGCGGCCAACGTGATTCCTTTCAATCTGCCGCCCATCATCGGCCTCGGCTCGACCGGCGGCTTCGAGTACCAGCTTCAGGATCTCGAGGGCCGGGACCCGCAGGATCTGGCGGCGGTGATGCGCGGCCTGGTCGTCGCGGGCAACCAAGCCCCCCAGCTCAATGCCGTCTTCAGCACCTTCACGTCCAACACGCCGCAGCTCTATCTGAACATCGATCGCTACAAGGCGCAGACCCTGGGGGTCTCGATCAGCGACATCTTCAACGCCCTGCAAGCGACGCTGGGCGGCTACTACGTGAACGACTTCAACCTGTTCGGCCGTACCTGGCAGGTGAAGATCCAGGCCGAAGCCGCCGATCGCGCCAAGGTGGACGACATCTGGCGCATCTATGTGCGCAACAATCAGGGCGAGATGGTGCCGATCCGAAGCCTGGCGAGTGTTTATCCCGTGCTCCAGCCCCAGGCGATCATCCGCTACAACAACTACCGCAGCGTGACGATCAACGGATCGCCGGCGCCGGGTATCAGCTCCGGCGATGCGCTGCTGGCCATGGAAAAGGTCTCGGACGCCACCCTGCCGCAAGGTTATGGCTATGAATGGACCGGCACCGCGTTGCAGGAGAGACAAGCGGCCGGCCAGACGGCCATCGTGTTCGGCGCGGCGATCCTGTTCGCCTATCTCTTCCTGGTGGCGCTCTATGAGAGCTGGAGTATCCCGGTCTCGGTACTGCTGTCGGTCACAGTCGGCCTCGCCGGGGCCATGGCGGCGATCATCGTGGCGGGCCTCAGCCTCGACCTCTATGCCCAGATCGGCATCGTCGTGCTGATCGCGCTCGCGGCGAAGAACGCGATCCTGATCGTCGAGTTCGCGATGGAGCAACGTGCCCGTGGCGTCGCCATCTCGGAGGCCGCGGTCAACGGGGCGCGCCTGCGATTCCGCGCCGTCATGATGACGAGCTTTGCCTTCATCCTCGGCCTGGTGCCGCTGGTGATCGCGAGCGGCGCCGCCGCCGCCAGCCGGCGCGCCGTCGGCACCGCCGTCTTCGGCGGCATGCTCGCCGCGTCGGTTCTCGGCATCTTCGTCATTCCCGGCCTCTATGTGATCTTCCAGCACTTCCGCGAGTGGGTGCATGGATGGGGCAAGGGGAAGAAGAAGGAAGGCCCGGCGCCGGCTCCCGCGCCGGCGGAGAAGGCGGGCTGAATCCGTGCGCTGCTTGCCTCTCCCCCGCAAGAGGGGCGGGGATGGGAGGCGCGGCCGTTCCTAGCCCTTGCGCGCAACCCGCTCCAGCTCGCGCTCCATCGCTGCGACATGGGCGGCGAAGCCGTGCTTGCGCTGCAGGATCTCGTGGCCGCTCTGGCCCAGCCGCTCGGCCAGCTCGCGATCCTCGTAGATCATGCGGATGTTGCCGGCCAGCACCCGGTAGTCGTTGACCGGCGAGAGCAGGCCGGTGCGGCCCTGGATGATGGTCTCGGGGATCGGGCCGAAGTCGGAGGCGAGCACGCATTTCGAGAAGCTCAGCCCCTCGAGGATGGCGAGCGTGATCAGGTCGTCGCGGGTCGGGAAGATCATCGCGTCGCAATGCTGGATATAGGCGTTGACCAGCTCCTCGGGCACGGAGCCCGGATAGAGGATGTCGACGCCGCTCTCGAACAGGCGCGTGGCGAAGGGATCGTTCTCCTTGCGGCCGCCCAGCATCACGAGCGTGATGTTGGGATTGCCGAGATGCGCCAGCGCCCGCACGCTCAGATCCTGCCCCTTGCGCGGATCGATGCGCCCCAGATGCAGCAGGTAGAAGCGGCCGGGCTGCTTCTCGAAGGGGCAGGGCCGCGGCGAGAGATCCATGCCGATGCCGTAGGGCACGACCGTCCAGTTGTCGCGCGTGAGATACTTGCCCCAGAGCCACTGCGCCTGCCATTGGGTCGGGAACACGATGCGCTGGGCGGCGCCGAAGGCCTCGGGCTTGAAGTCCGCCATCTTGGTATAGCCGAGGCCGAACTTGGGCTCGTGAATCCACCAGACCAGCGGGCAGCGTCCCGCCGCCTGCGTCACCAGCTCGGACGCGGTCACGGTGTTGAACAGCGCGACGTCGAAATCCTTGAGCTGCACCACCTCCTTGAGCGGAATCCCGTAGCGCTCGAACTCGGCCTCGAGCGGCTCGGTCGGGCGCCTGAGCTTCAGGATGACGACCTCGTGGCGCTTGCGCAGCTCGCGCAGCAGCCGCAGCAGGATGATCGGCGCGCCCTCGCGCACGAAATTATGGCTGTAAGCCAGGATCCGCATCCGTCTTTCCCCCTGAGACGCCGACTCACATCCGGCTGACCGCGCCGACCTTTCGTGGCTTCGGCTGGCGCGACAAGGCGGGGATCACCGCCTCGGCGCGGTCGACCACCTCGTAGAGAGGTGCCGGATCGGCCATGAACCCCTTCTGCCGACCGTGCTCGACCAGCTTCAGCAGCGGATCCCAATAGCCCGCCTCGTTCAGCACGATGATGGGCTTGTCGTGCTGGCCGAGCTGGCGCCAGGTGATGACCTCGAAGAATTCCTCCAGCGTGCCGAATCCGCCCGGCATCATGCAGAAGGCGTCCGACAGCTCGAACATCAGCTGCTTGCGCGCATGCATGCTGTTCACCACGCGCAGCTCGTCGATCTCCCGGTTGCCCACTTCCCGCGCCTCGAGGAAATCCGGGATGATGCCCGTGACATGGCCGCCGGAAGCCTTGACCGCATCGGCGATCACGCCCATCAGGCCGACCCGGCCGCCGCCATAGATCAGCCTGACATGGTTCGCCGCCATATGGCGTCCCAGCCGTTCGGCGATATCGCGATAGGCGGGGTCGCGGCCTTCGGCGGAGCCGCAATAGACGCACAAGGATGTGATCGAAGCTGTCATGGGTCCCGGTGGTTATATCGGTCGGTGGTCCGGTACCGGCAGGCGGGCCGGCGATGAAAGCCGGCGACATTAGCCCTGTCCGGCGCCCCGGGCCAGATTGAAGCCGTCGCCGCGTCGTCCCTTCCGAGCTGTCCGATTCGACAGATCGGCGACAGGCAGGTTACCCCATGATCGGGCCGGGGGCGAAAACCCTGCCGCGGGCCCCGGAAAGGAGGCCGATGGTGCGGAAAAAAGCTTGCCAAGGGCTGAAGGGCCGGAGGGCCTGGGGGATGCTGGGGCTGGCGCTTGTCCTGCTGTCCGGGGCGGTTCCCGCCCGGGCCGACAGTGCCGCCGATGCGGACCAGGTCGCGCGCGGCGCCTATCTCTTCGCCGCCGGCGGCTGCGGCGCCTGCCATACTGATACCAAGCATGGCGGGGCGGTTCTCGGCGGTGGCGTCGCGCTCGATACACCCTTCGGCCGCTTCTACACGCCCAACATCAGCGCCGATCCCGACCATGGCATCGGCCGCTGGTCGGAAACCGATTTCCTGCGCGCCCTGCAGCAGGGCATCGCACCGGACGGCCGCTACTATTATCCGGCCTTCCCCTATACCGCCTACAGCAAGGCCAGGCCCGAGGATCTGCTCGCCATCCGCGCCTATATCCTCTCCCTGCCGCCGGTGACGGCCGCGAGCAAGCCGCATGAGTTGAGCTTCCCCTTCAGCTGGCGTTCGCTTCTGGGCGTCTGGCGCGTGATGAACTTCACCGCCGGCCCGGTCTGGACCGACGATCCGGGCCGCGATGCCTCGTGGAATCGCGGCGGCTATCTGGTCGAGGCGCTTGGCCATTGCGCCGAATGCCATACGCCGCGCGGAATGCTGGGCGGGCTCGAACGGGACCTGGCCTATTCCGGGACCGCCGCGGCGCCCGGCGGCGGCAAGGTCCCGAACATCACGCCCGATCCCGAAACCGGCATCGGCGGCTGGTCGAAGGAGCAGGTCATCGCCCTCCTGAAGGACGGCGCCCTGCCGGATTTCGATTATGTGGGCGACGGCATGGGCGAGGTGGTGAGCGAGAACACCAGCAAGCTCACCGACGAGGATCGCGCCGCCATGGCCGATTACCTGATGTCGCTGCCGCCGATCCGGAACGACGCGGCGAAGGCGACGCAGCCCGGCTATTGAGCCTGCCAAAAAGGCTGAATTCCTTGGCAATCCGATAGTCCCGCCGTTAACCCTTCCCGGCCCCATGCGCATGACAGGGCGGTTCCCGGCTGTTACGCTTGGGCGACAACGCTGCCGGAGTCGGCTGGCCCGGCGGTGTCGATCCGACCGCCAGCCGGATGGCGCCCTAGACGAGTGTCGCATTGAACCGCGTTCTTCTTATCGTGATCCTGGGTGCGGCCGTGGTGGCGGCGGCGCTGGTCCTGCAATTCACGATCAATCGCCAGAGCAGCGACGAGCCGACCGCACCGGCCGCAACGGAACAGGCAGCAAGCGCGCCGGCCAACGAAACCTCGACGACAACCGCCACCACCGAGACGCCGGCGCCGGAGACGGTGAAGCCCAGCTTCGACGTGGTGCGCGTGAAGCCCACCGGCGAGACCGTGATCGCGGGCCGCGCCTTGCCGGGCGCCCAGGTCACCATCAGCGACAATGGCGAGGTGCTGGGGCAGGTCACGGCCGATGAGCGTGGCGAATGGGTCTTCCTGCCGGACAAGCCGCTGGCGCCGGGCAGCCATCAGCTCTCTCTTTCGGCGGTGCCGCCCGGGGGCGGGGCCGCCACGCAATCGGACGATGTCGTGGTCGCGGTCGTGCCGCAGCCTGGCACCAACCTCGCGGGCCAGACGGGCGGCGGCACCGGCGAGGCGCTCGCCGTCATCGTGCCGCGCGATGGCGGTGCCGCCACCCAGGTCGTGCAGCTGCCTTCGACCTCGTCCCCGTCCTTGACGCCGGCCACGCCCGATACGGCAGCACCCCGCATGGGTGCGCTGTCGCTGGATACGGTCGATTACGACAATCACGGCGACATCATCGTCGGCGGCCATGCCGAGCCCGGCGTCGAGGTCAGGATCTATCTCGACAACGAGCTCCTGGGCCGTGCGCTCGCGGGCGCCGATGGCCGGTGGGAGCTGCGGCCCGACCAGCCGGTGCAGCCGGGGCTCCATACGCTGCGTGCCGATCAGCTCAACAACGACAGCAAGGTGACGGCGCGGGTCGAGACGCCGTTCGAGCGCGCCGAGCCTGGCAACCTCGCCGAGACCCAGTCGACGGCCAACAGTGTCGTGGTCCAGCCCGGCAACAGCTTGTGGCGCATGGCGCGGCGCAGCTATGGCAGCGGCTGGCAGTATTCGGTCATCTATGAGGCGAACAAGGACCAGATCCGCGATCCGGACCTGATCTATCCCGGCCAGGTGTTCAAGCTGCCGCCGCCGGCCAGCACGAACTGACCGGCTTGGCCGGAGCGATCCTCGGCGGTGAGCCCGGCGTCCGGGATGTCAGGCGGCGCGGCCCGCCGCCGGTTTCGCCGGCAGGAATTCCTGCACCAGCGCCAGATAGGGCATGAGCTCGAGCAGCAGCACCGCGATGGCGCCGATCAGCCGGCCGGCGGTGAGGGGGCGCTCGATCGGCAACTCGCCCACGGCGCGGACGCTCATGTTCGGCCCGGTCACGAGACGCGTATGCGGCAGCTGGCGCGTTGCCTGCAGCAGGGTCAGCGCGTGCTGGCGGCGCTGGCGCGATTCGATCGAGTAGGGCAGCGGCAGCAGATCGGACGCGATCGTCAGGCGGGCATCGCCTTTCTTCGCGCCGTAGGCCTGGCCGCTGAATTCGTGGCCGAGAAAGGAAAATCGGAACGCGACCGGACTGTCCTCGGCGCGCATCTCGATCATGCCATTGGGGCTGACGGAGACCGAATTGACCTCGATCGGCAGCGTTTGGTTGGCGATCTGGGCGAACATCGTCTCGGTCATGGCGGGCTCGGCACGTCCCCAGGAATTGACGTCCTCCAAGGGTTAGCACGCCCGTTTTTAAGGACCGGTTAAACACCCTGAAATATCAGCGAAATGGGCCAAAAACAGGCAATTCCGCCGGTTCGACGCGAGGGGGTTGCCCGGGGTCGATGGAACCCGTTTAGATGGGGCCGATGAACGACAAGTCTCAGATCTCCGCCGCCGCCTCCGAACACCGCTACCGCACCAATCTCCAGGGCGAGGTGGACGGCGCGCAGCTCTACCGATCGCTGGCCGATGCCGAGCCCGATCCCAGGATCGCCGAGGTTTATCGGCGGCTCGCGGCGGTCGAGGAAGCGCATGGCGAGTTCTGGCGGCGCAAGCTCGAGGGGCTGGGCAAACGGACCACGCATCTCAGGGCCGGCTGGCGGACGCGGGCGCTGGGCTGGCTCGCGCGCCGCTTCGGGCCCGAATTCGTGCTGCCGGTGATCACCGGGTTGGAGCAGGTCGATGTCGGCCATTACGACACCCAGCCGGAGGCGGCGGCCGGCGGCCTGCCGCAGGCCGAGCGCTCTCACGCACGGATCCTGGCCGCGATCGCGGGCGGGCCGAAGGGCGGCTTGCCCGGGTCGACGCTGGCGCGGATCGAAGGGCGGCATCACACCGGCGGCAACGCGCTGCGGGCCGCGGTGCTCGGCGCCAATGACGGGCTCGTCTCCAATCTGAGCCTGGTGATGGGCGTGGCCGGGGCGGCGGTCGAATCCCATACGCTGCTGATCACGGGGCTGGCCGGGCTCGTCGCGGGCGCCTGCTCGATGGCGATGGGCGAATGGCTCTCCGTCAACAGCGCACGCGAGCTCTACCAGCAGCAGATCTCCACCGAAGCCGGCGAGCTGGAGCAGGCGCCCGACGAGGAGAAGGAAGAGATCATCCTCATCTATCAGTCCAAGGGCCTCAGCGAAAAGCAGGCCAAGGCGCTCGCCGATCAGCTGATGGCGAACAAGGACACGGCACTCGACACGCTGGTGCGCGAGGAGCTGGGCATCGATCCGGACGAGCTCGGCGGCTCGGCCTGGGCGGCGGCCGGCACCTCCTTCTGCCTCTTCGCCTGCGGCGCGATCTTCCCGATCCTCGGGCTGCTGTTCCTGTCGGGCGATCCCGCCTTATGGGTAGGCCTGGCTGCGAGCGGCGCGGCCCTGTTCGCGATCGGTGCCGGCACCAGCCTCTTCACCGGACGGGGCGTCCTGTTCTCGGGCGCCCGCCAGCTCCTCATCGGCTTTGCCGCGGCGGGCGTCACCTTCGTGATCGGCCGGCTCGTCGGCGTCAGCCTGGGCGGTTGAGCCTCGCCCTCATGCTGTCCAAACACCTGCTCCACTCCCTCAACCACACCCGAAAGCGTCTCGACGTGAAACAGCAAGCTTCAGCCGGCGACTATATCTTTCCGCCCCAGCCCCAGCCGAGCCTGCCGATCCAGGGATCGGCAAGGCTGCTGCCGGTGCACCGCATCTATTGCGTCGGACGGAACTATGCCGAGCACGCGATCGAGATGGGGCACGATCCCAAGCGCGAGCCGCCCTTCTTCTTCCAGAAGAATCCGGACACGCTGGTGCCCGATGGCGGGCGTTTCCCCTATCCCGGGCGTTCGAACGACGTGCATCACGAGTTCGAGCTGGTGGTGGCGCTGGGGCAGGGCGGCAAGGACATCAAGACCGGCGATGCCCTCGACCACATCTTCGGCTATGCGGTCGGCCTCGACATGACGCGGCGCGACCTGCAGGGCGAGGTCAAGAAGCTCGGCCGTCCCTGGGAGGTCGGCAAGGCCTTCGAACATGCGGCCCCTTGCTCCGCCGTTCATCCGGCGGCCGAGATCGGCCATCCGGCGAAGGGTGCCATCTGGCTCGACGTGAATGGCGAACGCCGGCAGTCGGGCGACCTCGCCCAGCTCATCTGGTCGATCCCCGAGGTCATCACCCATCTCTCGGCGCTGTTCGAGCTCAAGCCGGGCGATCTGATCTTCACCGGCACGCCGGCCGGGGTCGGCCCGGTCAAGCGCGGCGACCGGCTCCACGGCGCGGTCGAGGGCGTGGGCGAGCTGCGGATCGAGGTGGTGTAGAACCCCTGCTGTCCCTCCCTTGGGCCTTGAAATCCCAGGGAAACCGCCAATCTTCCTGAGGTCGGCGCGGTGCGGCGCGATGGCCCTGATAAAGCTGCGCCGCAGGCAGGCCCCGAGGATAGAATGCGCCGCCTCTCGGGCCCGGCCCTGACGGCAAGCCATAGGACCCCATTCTTGCTCGATCGCATCCTGGTTCCCATCCATCGCGAAGGCTGGCGTTTCGCCGGCCTCTTTGCGCTGGCCACGCTGCTGCTGTGGTGGCTGTGGACGCCGTTGGGCTGGCTCGGGCTGATCGCGACCTTGTGGTGCATCTATTTCTTCCGCGATCCGCCGCGCGTGACGCCGATCCGCCCGGGCCTGGTGGTGGCCCCCGCCGATGGCGTGGTGCAGTCGATCGAGTCCGCCGTGCCGCCGGCCGAGCTCGGCATGCCGGCCCTGCCGCTGACGCGGATCGGCATCTTCATGAACGTGTTCGACGTGCATGTGAACCGCATGCCGGTAGACGGGACGGTGCTGTCCCTCAGCTACCGGCCCGGCAAGTTTTTCAATGCCTCGCTCGACAAGGCGAGCGAGTTCAACGAGCGCCAGTCGGTCCGGCTGCGTACGCCCGAAGGCCAGGAGTTCGCGGTGGTGCAGATCGCGGGCCTGGTGGCGCGGCGCATCCGCTGCGATATCGAGGCGGACCAGTCGGTGCGTGCCGGCGAACGCTTCGGCCTGATCCGGTTCGGCAGCCGGGTCGATGTCTATCTGCCCGAGGGCACGGCACCCCTGGTGGTGGTGGGCCAGCGCTCGGTCGCCGGCGAGACCGTCCTCGCCGACCTGCAATCGAACGAACCCATGCGAAGAGGGGAGATGCGCTGATGCGCAGGCGTCCTGGGGTCGCGCGGCTGCGCGACCAGTCCTTCAACCGGCTGATCCCCAACATCCTGACGCTGCTGGCGCTCTGTGCGGGCCTCACCAGCATCCGCTTCGGCCTGAACGAGCGCTGGGAGGCCGCGGTGGTGGCGATCATGATCGCGGCCATCCTCGATGCGCTCGACGGGCGGATCGCCCGGCTGCTCGACAGCACCAGCAAGTTCGGCGCCGAGCTCGATTCCCTGTCCGATTTCGTCAGCTTCGGCGTGGCGCCGGCGCTGCTGCTCTATTTCTGGAACCTGTCCGAGGTCGGCGCCCCGGGCTGGGTCGCGGTGCTGCTCTATTGCGTCTGCTGCGGCCTCCGGCTCGCGCGCTTCAACACCAAGCTCGACAACACCGATCTGCCTGCCTGGACGGGGCGCTTCTTCATGGGCGTGCCGGCTCCGGCCGCGGCGGGCCTGGTGCTGGTGCCGATGGTCGCGAACCTCGCGGTCGGGCCCGGCTATTTCGACAGCCCCTGGCTGGCGGGCCTGGTCGCGGTGGTGGTGGCGGGGCTCATGGTCAGCCGCCTGCCGACCTATTCCTTCAAGCGCATCAAGGTGCCCCAGCATTTCGTGCTGCCCACGCTGCTGATCGTGGGCGTGCTGGCGGCCTTCCTCGCCTCGAGCCCCTGGCTCACGCTCCTCGGCATCTGCGGGCTCTATCTCTGCTCGATCCCCTTGAGCTGGCTTTCCTACCGGAAGCTCGCCGGCACGGGGCCCGCATCGCCCGCGGCCCCGCCCCCGGCGATGGATGAGGCCGATCTCGACGAGCATGACGAGCTGCCGCCGCGCTGAAGCGGCGATCGCAGCAACGGGAATATCGCGCGTTCATTGCGGAAGGGCTGGACCGGGGCAAGCGCTCCGGGGCATTGTCGCGATTGTTCCTGTTTGCAGCCGGCCTCAGCCATGAGCGACGCCCCGATCTCACGCCGCGCGCTGCTGGCCGTGATCCGTCCCTGGGTCGCGGGCGGACTGGTCGTGCTGGCGCTGGCATTGGCGGTCCGCTTCGGGGCGATCGAGCCGCGCGGCATCGGCATCGCCTGCCTTGGCGAGCCGGCGCCCTGGTGGTGCGGCCCGCGCGATCTCGTGGTGGCGATCTCGAGCGGCGGCGGCTGGGGCGTGGCCTCGCTGGGTTTCGGCATGCTGGCCCTGATCACGGGCTGGCGGCCGCTGGCGGTGATCGCCTGCGTGCTCGGTCTCTGGGGCGTGGTGCTCTATAACGCCGGCGCCGCGGCGTTCGGCCTGCTATTTGGCCTGCTGCGCCTGGTGCGCGCCGATACCGGGCTCACCGGCGGCCCCGACACGCAGCGACCGCAAGGCCGGCAGCAGGGGTAGCGCCAGCAGCAGCGCCAGGGCCGACCATTCGAGCGCCATGAGGTTGAGCGGGCCCTCGCGGACCGCCACCAGCAATCCCGAAACGAACAGCAGCCCGGAGAGCAGGGCCTCTTCGCGCCGATCCTGGCCGAGGGGAGCCACTCGATCCCGCGCTGTCCAGGCGAGCCAGGCAAAGACGATCGCGGGCGTGAACAGGGCCGCGATCGGGAAGTCGCGATAGCGCGGGTCGAAATTGAGCCCGAGCGAAAGCGCCAGCGCCGTCACCAGGGCCGCCCCCTGGAACAGGGCCAGGCTGGTCGGCAGATCGAGCCGCTGCCAAGGGCGGCGGAGCCAGGCCAGTGCCGACGCGAAAGAGGCCGTCCGGCGCCGTCCGGTCCCCTGGGCGCGGAAACCCACGAAGGCGCTGCCGGCGCTGACCAGGAGCAGCAGGGCCTCGGCGGCGTAGTCGTAAGGCGCCATCGCCGCCTGCCAGGAATGGCCGAGCTGGAGCACCAGCGCGCTGCCGCAGGCTTCGGCGATGAGCCCTGCCGCGAGCCAGCCGCGCAGGCCCGCCCGATAGCCGCCGACGAAAGCCACACCCAGGAGCAGCAGGCCGAGCCCGCTTGCCGCCGCGAACTGGGTGAGCCACAGGGGATGCTCGCTGACCGGCCCGCGCCAGGGGAATTTTGCCAGGCGGTCGCCGTTGAAGATCCCCCAATAGCCGCCGACGGTCCCTTCGAGCGCGCGCTTCCAGGGCTGGTCGAACGCCTCAATGAGATTGTAGTCGAGCCCGGCTCCTTCGCCCGCGACATAGGCCATGAGCTCGCGCAGGTAGCGCGCCTGGTTGACGAGGCTGGGCGTGGCGTCCTCGCGCTCGCGGCCCACGCTGGGCCAGCCGGTCTCGCCGATCAGGATCGGCTTGCCCGGAATCTCGAGCCGGACCTTTTCGACGATCGCCTGGAGATGGGCGAGGCCGGCCTCGACCGGCTGCGGCTGATCCTCCCAATAGGGCAGGATGTGGATCGTGATGAAATCGACCGCGTTCGCCAGCTGCGGCGCCTTCAACCAGAACTCCCAGACGTCGGCATAGGTGACGGGCTTGCCGGTCGCCTGCTTCACGCGCGTCAGCATCTTGACCAGCGTGTCCGGCGTCTGCTCGCCGCGCAGCAGCACCTCGTTGCCGACGATGATGGCCCTGACCGTATCGGGGAACTGGTTCGCCAGCCGGATCACGTCGCCGAGCTGGCGCTCGTTGGCCTCGGGATCGCGCCCGATCCAGGCGCCGATCAGCACCTTCATGCCGTAGCGCTGGGCGATCGGCAGGACCTGGTCGAGGCCCTGGTCGGTGGCGTAGAGGCGCACGCAATCGACATCGGCGCTGAGGATCTTGAAATCCTCCTCGATCTGCCAGGCCGGCACATGGAGATTGCGGTCGAAGGGCGTCTGGCTGCCGCGGAAGGGCGTGTAGGAGACGCAGTGGATCTTACCCGGCGGCGCGTCGGTAAGCACGACCGGCTGGCCCAGATGCCACCAGAAGCCGAAGCCGGCGAGGGCGGCCACCAGCAGTCCCAGGATCGGGGCGATCGCGCGCGCTGCCGCCGCCCGCGGGCGGTTCATCGCAGGAATACCCATCGCCGGCCGACCGTCGGGCTTACTCGGCGGCAGGCGACTTGGCCTGCTCCGCGGCCGCCATCGGCAGCGACACGCGCCGGCGCTGCCCGAGCGGCAGGGCGTTGATCATGGAAAGCAGCAGGGCCGTGGCGAAGGGCAGGGCCTGCACGAAGAGCAGCATGGCCCAGAGCTTGGCCGCCGGCTCGATCACGCCGCGTGTCATCATGATGAGGACGCCCGAGCCGATCAGGAGGGCCGCGATCAGCGTCTCCTCCCAGGCGGCAAGCAGGCCGCGGATGAAGGCCGGCTGGTTCTCCAGCTTGGGCGTGCGCATGAAGGGCAGGTTGGCGGTGAAGGTGCCGCGCCAGACCGCCTTGGCGACGGTGTGGGCGAGCGCCAGGCCCGCGAGCGAGGCACCCAGCCGCTCGAGCAGGGTGCAAGGCACGCGCTGGGTATAGAGCCAGAGCGACTTGCCCACCTTGAAGGCGAACATGCCGAGCGTGACGATGAGGAACAGGGTCAGCGGCGGCTCGATGAACTGCGGCAGCAGGATCATGCCCGCGGTCCAGACCAGGGCCAGCGCCACGAACAGGAGCTGGAAGCCGTCGGCGATCCAGGGCAGCCAGCCGGCGACGAACTGGTAGCGCTGGGCGCGGGTGAGCTTGCGCTCGCCCCAGGGCAGAAGCTCGCGCCAATGGGTCTTCATGATCTGCATCGCGCCGTAGGCCCAGCGATAGCGCTGCTTGCGGAAGGCGTCGAAGCTGTCGGGCATCAGGCCCTTGCCGTAGCTCTTCTCGGTATAGACCGCCCGATAGCCGGCCTCGAACAGGCGCAGGCCCAGCTCGGCATCCTCGGTGATGCACCATTCGGCCCAGCCGCCGACGCGCTCCAGCGCCGCCTTGCGGATCAGCGCCATGGTGCCGTGCTGGATGATGGCGTTGTGCTCGTCCCGGCTCTTCATGCCGAGATGGAAGAAGCCGGCATACTCCCAGAAGCAGAGCCGCTTGAAGATGTCGTCCTTGCCGTCGCGATAGTCCTGAGGCGCCTGGACCAGGGCCACCTGCGGATCGGAGAAATGGCCGACCAGGTCCTTCAGCCACTCGCGGCTGACCTCGTAGTCGCTGTCGATGGTGGCGACGATCTGGGCCTCGGGGTTGGTGTGGGCCAGCGCGAAATTGAGCGCGCCCGCCTTGAAGCCCGGCCATTTCGGCAGGTGGAAGAAGCGGATGTTGGGGCCGAGATTGCGGCAATAGACCTCGACGGGCTGCCAGCAGCTGTCGTCGGTCGAGTTGTTGTCGATGATGAGGACTTCGTAGTTCGGGTAGTCGAGCCGCTCCAGCGCCTTGATGGTGCGGATCATCATGTCGGCCGGCTCGTTGCGGCAGGGAACATGGATCGAGACCATCGGCAGGGGCGCGTCGGCGGGCAGCGCCGGGGGCGCCAGGCGCCGGTGCGAGGAGCCGCGCCAGAGGCATTCGACCATCTCGATGCCCTCGGTCAGGAAGATGCCGAGCAGGAGCAGCGTCGCCGGCGCGATCACGCTCAGCACGCCGATATCGAGGTCGGTCAGGTAGAGGCCGGAATAGGCGGCATAGATCCAGACGGTGGCGGAAACGGCGCCCTGGGCCAGGATGGCGAGGAACAGGCGGCCGCGGCGCTTGAGCCCCAGCTCCTGGCGCAGCAGCCAGAGCACGAAGGGCAGGCCGATGGCGAGCGTCGCCAGCGACAGCCACGGCCAGTCCGGCCGGTTCATCAGCACGCCGTCGAGCGCGGGCTTGAGGTGGCGGTCGGCGTCGAAGATGCCCCAGTAGGCGCCGACGCCGCCTTCGACCTGCATCTTCCAGGGCTGGTCGAAGGCCTCGATCACGAAATAGTCGAGGTTGCGTTCCTTGGCGATCGTGAGGAAGCGGCGCAGGAACAGGCCCTGATTGACCGGGGAGGCGACCGCGTCCTTGCGGGTCAGGCCTTCCGAAGGCCAGCCGATTTCCGAGATCACGACGCGCTTGTTCGGGAACTTGCGCTCGAGATCCTCGAGCCGCTCCATCACGAACTGCAGGGCCTGATCGGCGTCGATCCCTTCCCAGAAGGGCAGGATATGGACGGCGATGAAGTCGACCTGGTCGGCGAGCTCGGGATGGGCGAGCCAGACATGCCAGGGCTCGGCGGTCGAGACCGGGAGCGGCGTCAGCGCCTTGACCGCGCGGATGTACTGCATGAGCTCCGGCACCGTGACGTCGCCGCGCAGCACGGACTCGTTGCCGACGATGAGCTGGGTGATGTTGCCGTTGCTGCGCGTCATGTCGATCAGGTTCGTGATCTCGCGCTTGTTGGCGTCGAGATCGGGCCCGATCCAGGCGCCTGCCGTGACGGTCAGGCCCTGCTTCCAGGCGAGCCGCGGCACCTGCATCATCACGCCTTCGGTGGTGTAGGTGCGCACCGAGCGCGCGACGCTGGCGACGGCCTTCAGATCCTTCGAGATCTCCTCCGGCGTCGGATCGACCTTCGTCATGGGATTGTGCGCGTCGTTGTACGGCGCGAAGGACAACCCGCGCAGCTCGCCGCGCCAGGGCTGCTCCTCGACGGGACGATTGGTGATGCCCCAGGCGCCGGCGAAGAAAGCCGCTGTGACGAGTCCAATGATCCAGTTTGAAATGCGCATGATCCCTGTCGTCGCCTGTTCCGTTTTCAAACACCGGAATCTGAATTTCGTTCCTGCCCGCATAACACGCGGCAGGCATTCAAATCCTGTGTCGGCGCTGTGTTCGCGCAGGTCTAGTGTCCCGCAGACCGCTCTGCGGAGCCGCTGACCTCACTTGTCCCGGTATAGAAGGAGACCAGTGCCGGCTCTCGGAGGAGCCGATCGCTCAACCACGCGTCGCGCCGCGGTCGGTTCTGATCTTCCTTTCTTGGCTCGTCGTCTCAGCGCCTTAAGGCGCAGTAACGGCTGAAAACTGGGTAATTTGATGGCGTATTTAAGTATCGTAAGCGCAATTCAAACCTGCGATCAACGCATAACCCGTCGCATCGTGCCTTTTCTGTGGCGCTACCGCGGGATGCATTCCGCGCGACATGGAGCCATGTCGTGAGCGAGCAAAACCGGTCGCCTGTTACCGTTCTGTAATCCCGTTCGGGCGAGGAACGCGGTCCGGTCGGAGGAGACTGCGGCGAACCGCCGCGCGAGCGGCAGGGTTGCGCTTCCGGCGGCTACCAGCGCCCGCAGGCAGCCCGCATGTCGGCTGGCGCCAGCCGGATCGGGAAGCGGTCCCGGATCGCGGCGTCGGTCTTGGTATCCAGATAGTTCGGATAATGCGAGCCGAGGATCTCGTGGACCCGTTCATGGGCGGCCTCGAGCACGTCGCGCCCGCCGCTCTCGGCCCAGACCGAGGCCGACCGGCGGTCGGCGATCTCGGGATAGAGATACTCGGTCTGCATCAGCTCCAGCGTCTGGTCGGAACCCAGGAAATGACCCTGGCCGTCCACCGCCTGGCGGATGGCGTCGAGCGACAGCGTCTCGTCGTTAACCTCGATGCCGCGCAGGCTGCGCTGGACCATGCCGAGCATGTCGTTGTCGATGACCATCGCCTCGAAGGAGCAGCCCATGAGGCTCGCCAGCATCCCCGCGCATTCGCAGACATAGTTGCCGCCGGCGAGCGCCGCCATGGCGACCGAGACGCCCTTCTCGAAGCCGGCCTGGTTGTCGGGCAGCTTGGAATCGGTCATGCCGGCGCCGACCGAGGCCGGCAGGTCGTAATAGCGGGCGATCTGCATGGCGGCCGCGCTGAGAATGGCTTCCTCGCCGCCGCCGCCGGTGAAGGAACCGGTCCTGAGATCCGACACGAAGGGCCAGATGCCGAAGGTGGTGGGATGGCCCGGGCGGACCAGATTGACCACCATCACCGTCGCCAGCGTCTCGGCCACGGTCTGAACCAGCGTGCCGGCGAGCGCCGCCGGCGCCGTGGCGCCGGCCTGGGCCGCGATCGCGACGTCGCCGATCAGCCCCAGCCGCGTGGTCTCCATCAGGACGGCGGTCGAATCCTCCGCGAAGCGCAAGGGCGAGACGATCGGGCAGCAGCCGATCACGGCGAAGGGGCGCCGGGTGAACTTGCCTTCGCCGCCCAGCGCCATGTCGAAGAGATCGACGATCGGCGCGACGTTCTCGGCCTGGCCGATGCTGATGCCGAAGGTCTTGGCCGTGCCGGCGAGGCAGGCATAGGCGATGCTGGCGGCATGGGCCAACGGGTCGTCGATCTCGGTGGCGACGATGGTCTGGCCGAACTGGTGGATATGCTCGAGCCGGTCCACCAGCCGCGCGAAATCGTAAAGATCGAGCAGGGTGGAGGGGCGGAAGCGGCGCTGCTTCAGGTCGAGCACGGTGACCGCCTCGCCGGCCGTGGTGAAATGGACCCGCTGGCCGCCGACATGGACGTCGTAGCGGGAATCCGTGCGGCCATAGACCCAGAACTCGCGCGCCGCCTTGGCGATCACGTCCTCGACCAGCATCCGCGGGAAGAGCAGGCGGCCGGCCGGATCGAGCTTGCAGCCGCGCTCGAGCGCCAGCGACTGCAGGGCGGGCGGCGCATCGGCCACGCCGATCTCGGCCAGGACGTCGAGCGCCGTCTCATGGATGCGCTCGACATCGCGGTCGGACAGCGGCCGGTACTGGCCGCCCTGGAGCCCCGGCCGCACCACGCGGCTGGCATCGGCGGCCTGGCGCGCCGCGATCCGCGCGTCGCGTCCGCCCGAACGGCGTGAAGGTCTTTCCGTCATCGCAGGCTCCCGGCTGTTGGCGTGCACCGGTGCATGGTACTCCAGCGGCAAATAATTGTAAAATATGACTTATTTGAAGGTCTTGGGAGCCGCAGCCGTCACTCCCAGCCGGAATAGGCCGCCAACCCGCGCTTCTTGATCTGCCCCGCCACGACCAGACGCTGGATCTCGGAGGTGCCTTCCCAGATGCGGTCGACGCGGATGTCGCGATAGAGCCGCTCGAGCGGGTTCTCCCGCATATAGCCGCGCCCGCCCAGGATCTGGAGCGCCTTGTCGATGACCCGGCCCGCCACCTCGGAGCAATAGAGCTTGAGGGCGCTCGCCCGGCCGTGGATCAGCTTGCGGTCGATCTTGCGATCGATCTCCGCGGCCACGCGGTAGAGCGTCGATTTCGCCGCGAAGATCTCGACCGCCATGTCGGCCAGCATGAATTCGATCGCCTGGAAATCGCGGATCGGCTTGCCGAACTGGATGCGGCCGGCGGCGTAGTCGTTGGCGATCTCGGCGGCGCGGATCGCCGCCCCCAGGCTGTGGGAGGCGATCTGCAGGCGCGCCTCCACGAACCAGTCCTTGGTGAGCTCGAAGCCCTGGCCGACCTCGCCCAGCATCCGGTCGGCCGGCACCTCGACATTCTCGAAGCGCAGCTCGGCATGGTCGAAGGCGAAGTTGTGCATGAACTTGGGCGAGCGCAGATGCACCAGCCCCTGGGCCGGCTTGTCGACCAGGAACAGGGTCGGCTTGTCCGGGTTCTTGTCGACATGCGCGTGGACGATGATGAAGTCCGACGCGTTGTAGGAGGTCACGAACCATTTCTCGCCGTTGAGCACCCAGCGGTCGCCCTTGCGGATCGCGGAGGTCTCGACCTGCCGCGGATCGGAGCCGGCATTGGGCTCGGTGATGGCGAAGCAGCCGCGCCGCTCGCCATGGCAGGAAGGCTGCAGATAGTCGCGCCGCTGCGCCGGCGTCCCGAACTTGAGGCTGACCGGGGGGCGCCACACGCAGCTCCAAAGGCCGTTGGTGACGCGGCCGAGCTGCTCCTCGATCACGGTCTGCTCGAGCATGGTGAGACCGAGCCCGCCATTCTCCTTGCTGTGATTGATGCCGGCGAGACCCCAGTCGCGCACCGCCTGGCGGATGGCGGCGCGCCGCTCCATGGGCACTTCTCCATGTTCGTCGGCGACCGTCTCGATCGGGATCAGAACCTGATCGCAGAAGTCCCGGCCTTTCTTGGCCAATTCCTTTTCACGCGCCGACAATTCGAGATCCATGGTCCGCCGCTCCCGAGGTGAATTCGACGGGCCCTTGAATAGCCTATCGAGGCCGGACGGGCGACGGGTTTTGCGGGGCCGGACGTGTAGGGGGAAAGAAGGACAGGGACAGTTCCCCGCCTGTTCGGAAATGGGCCCTGGAGGCCCTCGCGACAATGAAAAGCTGGCTCAGGATTCTGAAACTCGGCTTGCCGTTGCTTCTCGCGGCAAGCGTGCTCGGCGGGTGCGTCGTCAGCCCCGCGCCGCCGGGCTACGGCGTGGTCGTCGCACCGAGGCCGTACTACTACCACCCCTATTACGGCTATCGCTATTACGGCGGCGGCTACTACGGCCACGGATGGGGTCGCTGGTAGCGGCCCGACGTCGCATCCTTTTCGCCGATAGCAAGGAAGGGAGGTGACGGCGGCATTCGTCGCCGTCAACGCTCCCTTCCCGCCTCGACGGAAGGTTCTGGCGCCCGGGGTCTATTTGGTATGCCAGACGCCCCCGTCGGAGGTGTACTCCGGCAGCGCCTTCAGCTGGTCTTCGGTCAGGCTGGTCTTGGCCTTGATCGTGTCGGCGTCGCGGAAGAACTGGATCTGATTCCAGGCCACCGCGACGTTCCGGCCGGCCATGCCCATCACGCCGCCGACGTTCACGATGGCGGTGTCGACCGTGTTGTCGTTGCCGATCAGCACGTCCTTGATCTCGGCGACCTTCTCGTCATTGGCGTTGCGGATATCCACGCCGACGAGCTGGTTGGCGCCGACTTCACCCGTTGCCGCCACCGGCGCGGCGCTGGTCTGGCTTTCCACCGGCGGCGCCGGGACCGACGGGGTGGTCGCAGAGTCCGCCCACACGGCGCCGCTGGCCATCAGCATCGCGCCGCTCGCGAGCAGCAGAGGAACTCTCTTCATGTCAGCCTCCAACATTGTGCCCACACTTGCGGTCCGCATCGTCCGCGGCGGAAGAAGCATGGCGCCGGAAGAGCCAGGCGATCCGCCGTGACGACACACCCCGGAAAACGGGCTCCCCCGGCGATGGTTCCCGGATCGGTTTCCTAAGGCGGCCCCGGAACCACAGGGATGCCACAGGCGCCGGCGCCCGACGGGCTTGCGGAACCCGGCACCGAAGCCGGCGTTGCTCGGTATGTGGGCGAGCCGGGGCCGCCCCGCAAACCCGAGAGGAGTACAGGGCATGAATTGGGACACCATCGCCGGCAACTGGAAGCAAGCGACGGGCAAGGTGAAGGAGCAGTGGGGCGAGCTCACGGACGACGATGTGACGCGGATCGCCGGCCAGCGCGACCAGCTCGTCGGCCGGATCCAGGAGCGCTATGGCATCGCGAAGGACGAAGCCGAGCGCCAGGTGAAGGACTGGGAACGCCGTTATCACTGATGCCGTCCTCGATCGAGCGGCGCCCGACCAGCCGGTGCCGCTCGATCCTCCGGCGTCAGCGACCGTTCATCACCGTTCCGCTTTCATGAGGGAGAATCCCCATGCTTGGTACCATTCTTCTGATCATTCTTATCCTGCTGCTGATCGGAGCGCTGCCGGCCTGGCCCTATAGCCGCGACTGGGGCTATTACCCCACCGGCATCTTCTCGACGATCATCGTCGTGATCGTCGTCCTGTTGCTGGTGGGGCGCATATAGGCCGCCAGGCCCCGGCCCGTCGCTTGCGAAGAACCCCGTCCGGACGGGCCCGTTGGGCCAGCCCGGACGGGGTTTCTTCATGAGCCCTTGGGCCGTCAGTCGCGTCCGCGCGAGGCACCGGCAACGATGCCGACGGCAAGCGCGCCGGCAAGATTCCAGAGTGGGTCCTTGTCCAGGCCCGCCGAGCCCGCCGCGGGCGCCGGCTTCTTCCCGGACGTGGGATCGAGAACGCGCAGCAGCTGCACCCAGGCGAGGTAGCCGCCGCCGACCGCCAGGATCGCGAAACCGGCGGCCGTGACGATCAGGGCGTTGCCGCGGCCGAGCGGAAGCTCGAGCAGATGGACCGCGAGCTCGCCCAGGGTGAGGACCGCGGTTCCTCCCGCCGCGAGAGCGACGCCGAGACCAATGGCGGCCCAGGCCAGGGCCTTCTTGACCCGTCGCTTGGCGGCTTCGGCGCGTTCGAGGACGGCGATCCCCATGAGCAGCCGGACCAGGCCGGCATCGAGGTTTGTCATGGCTACCGCCGATCCAGCGTGCGACCGATGATGATCCCGATGGCCAGCGCGATGGCGAGCGAGCTGTAGGGATGCTCGTTGACCGCCGTCGTCAGAAGCTTGCTGACGCGGTCGCCTTCTCCCTTCAGGTTCTCGAAGATGTCCTCGGCCTTGCGGCCGATGGTTCCCGCCGCCCGGGCCGCCTGGTCCTTCACGGCGTCGCCGGCGTCGCTGTTCAGCTTGCCGAGCGCCTCCATGACGTTCTTCAGATCGGCGCGGAGCTGGTCGAGATCCTCGCGTACGGCGTTGAGAGAGACGTCCTCGGAGCTTGCCTTCATGGTGCCTTGTCCTTTCGTGACGGGAAGCCTTGATGCGGTTCGATCACTGCTTGGGCGACAGCGCCAGGCAGACGCCGGCGATCATCGCGCCGAGCCCGCCAGCGATGTACCAGAGCGTGTGATCCGCGTAGCGGCCGGTCAAGGCTTCGCTCAGCTGCTCGACGGGAGCTTCGGAGGCTTTCAGTCCCAGGGGCAGGAAGACGCCGCCACCCGCGGCGAGGATAAGGCCCAGCGCGCGCAAAAGGCTCATGACGGTCTATCCCATTCTGTGGAAACGAAGAGGAGCCCCCGCCGGCCGGGGCTCGAAGGAGATCCGATCGGGCAACGAAGCCCGCCCCGGGCGGTTCCCTCGAGGGGACCGTCCGGGGCGGCAAGGACAGGGAGGAACGGGAGGCGGCAGGTCGGGAAGCCACCTCGCAAGGCACCATGCTTCGCGAGGTGGCTCCGTCAGGCGGTGCCGGCGATCGGGGGGGACGATCGCCGGCACCGCCTCAGGCCGCATTGAGAAGCCGCAGGAACTCCTTGGCGGCGACGATCCGGGAGCGAGGCCGGCCGAGCGTCGAGGGCCGCGTCAGGCGGCCGGCCCCGTGCTCGATCTTGTTCTGAAGCTCGTTGCGCGCCCGCGACAGGCGGCTGCGCACCGTGCCCACCGCGCAGCCGATGACCGAGGCGGCCTCCTCATATTCGAGCCCCAGCGCCCCTACCAGCATCAGGATCTCCCGATGGTTGGGCGCCAGCTGCCAGTAGGCGGACGCCATCTCTTCGAACTCGATGGACGAGTCCTGTGCCGGGCCGCTGACCAGCGCCGCATGGCCGCTCACATCCTCGATCGCGAGATGCGGGCTCTTGTTGCGGCGGCACTCGTCGAGGAACCGGTGGCGCATGATGGTGAACATCCAGGCGCGGAAATTGGTGCCGGGCGCGAACTGCTCCCGCGAGGCCCAGGCTCGCACCAGCGCATCCTGAACCAGGTCGTCCGCGGCGTCGGCGTTGCGGGTCAAGGACCGGGCATAGCCGCGCAGATGCGGCAGCACCGCCTTGAACTGCTCCGTGATGTCGTGATTTTCGCAATGGCTGTCAGCAGGACGGGGTGTCATGGCGAACTCCCTTCTTCCAAAACCGTTGGCGTCGTTCGCGCGGGTCCTCCCCTGGCTTCCCGCCAGAGGGCCCGCACGAGGATTTACGCGCGGTGGGTTGGGTCGGTCCGACCGGCGTCGAGTGCCAGCAGGACGTTCGAGACACGCCGCAACATCTCTGCGGTGCTCTCTCCGGACACGTATGGCGGTTCGCCCCTGCGCGCCGGCATGTTCTCATCGGTTGCCGTCATCAGCAGCACGAGGTCGTGCTTCCACAGATTGAGAACGGTGACTTTCGCGTCATCGGCGAAGGTCGAGTTGATCATCAGGTTTTCCGGGAGCCCGAACGTCGTCTCGGGATCGGTGAATTCCGGAATCGGCGTCGACTGCAAATTCGCTTCGAGCATTGGATCTGACCTCTTGTTGTTGTGCCTGTCGGCGAGGATCTGGATCGTTGTCTCTTGTCGGCGTTCGGGAATCGCTATCGCTGTTCGTTGTCCTTCGGCGCGTTCACGTGAACAGACATGGCCCGAAAAAATTCGGCTGGGAAGAGTGCGCGGCGTGGGAAGCTTGTGGCATCCCCGATCTCTGCTGTCGTCACAGGGAGTTAGAGAGCCGCCATCACGTTGTTTATAGGTTCGCGAATGGCCGTCATGGAACCGGTCCTTCCGACCAAAGTTTGACGTGGTGGAACTGTGCTATGGCAAGTTCGACCGCGGATGCGGGCTCGGGGACGGCCGCAAGCGAGCGACAAGGGGACGAGGTGCGGGACAAGAGATGCCGAGACGGGTCTCGAGTCGAAAATTACAGGACTATGTCGAAGGCCGGCTCGATCAATCGCAGCTCGCCGAGGTCGAGGCCTATCTGAAGGCGAATCCCGAGATTGCCGTCAGGGTGGAGAAGCTTCGCCTGCAGGCCCGCCGTACGCGCAAGCTGGGCAAGACGCTGCTGAGCGAGGAGATCCCGCAGCGCCTGCTCGACATCATCGCCAAGAAGCCGCAATAGCGGCCGGCGATCAGGTTCCGATGAAGTAGCGCTGGAACTCGAAGTCCGTGATCTGCGCGGCCATCCAGCTGTCGAAGGCGTCGATTTCCGCCTGGCGGCTCATCGCATAGTGGCTCTTGAACTCGGGCCCGAACACCCGGTCGATGAAGGCCGAAGCGGCGAAGCGCTCGATCGAGCCTTTCAAGGTCCGGGACAGGGCGGGCCGGTTGAGGCTCGCGGGGTTGCCGGGAGCCGCTGGCTCCAGCGCCATCTTCTCCTCAAGGCCGTCGAGCCCGGCGGCCAGCATCGCCGCGATCGAGAGGTAGGGGTTGATGTCGGCACCCGGCACGCGATGTTCGAAGCGCGCCGCGTCGGCGGTGGGCGTGGTGATGGCCCGGACGGCGGCGGTCCTGTTCTCGTAGCCCCAGGACGCGTCTTCCGGCGACCAGGCGCCGCGGTCGAGGCGGCGATAGGAGTTGACGGTCGGCCGGAACAGCAGATGCGATTCCGGCAGCCGCGTCAGCAGGCCCGCGAGATAGTGCTGCGCGACCTCGCTCAGCTTGTTGGCGCCGGCGGCAAACGCGTTCTTGCCGTCGCGCCACAGGCTCTGATGGTGATGGCCGCCGCAGGCGCTCTCGCGGCCCGGCGTCTGGAACCGGGTCATGAAGGTCGCGACCATGTTGCGCTCGGCGCAGAGCTCGCGCAGATGAAGCTTGGCCCGCATGGCGTCGTCGGCCGCCTCCAGCGCCGGCTTGGGTGCCAGCGCGAATTCGTACATGCCGTAGCCGTACTCGGTCACGACCGAGGCCACGCCGATATTGACGCTCGCCAGCCGCTCGATGAATTCCGCCATGAAGCCCTGATAGTCGGCGCTGCGGACCAGGTCGTAATTGACGAAGGAATGGCCCCAGGGCTTGAGCTCGCGATAGCGCCCGGCCCGCATCAGGTCGTGGTCCGCGTGGAAGATGCCGAACTCGTACTCCAGCGCGAAGATCGGCTCGAATCCCAGCTTGCGGGCGCGGTCCTCCTGGTCCTGCAGGATGGCGCGCGGATCGAGCCCGCAGCGCCTGCCGTCCAGCATGAAGGAGTTGAGGATCACCGAGGCGAAGCGCGGATCCCAGCCATGCTGGCGCACGGTCGCGGGGTCGGGCAGGGCCATGATGTTGGGATAGCCGTTGTCGTCGCTGCTGATCGGGCCGGGAAAGACCGGCACCGGCATCGGGTTGCCGTCGCTGTGGGCGACGCAATAGAGGATGCCGTTCAGCGCGTCGCCGTTATAGGAGAGCTTGAAGGGCGTGGTCTTGCTGCGGAAGACGCCGTTGATCTCCGGCATATGCACATGGATGAAGCGGGCGCCCTTCTCGGCGAGCTCGCGCTGAAGCGCCTGCAGCTTTGCCTTGCGAGCCGAAACCGCATTCTCGAATTCCGTGGCCATGGTCTACCTCGTCTTGCTCGCTTTGCCGTCATCTTCCGGATCGTCGGTCGATCCGGCAGCCGCCGCGGCCGGCGCGCGGCGGGCGAACCATTGCCGCAGCAGCTCGTCGAACTCGAGGCGGGGAATCATGCCCTTGGGGCGGAAGATCATGCCGAGCACGATGACACCGCCCATGGCGAGGCCGGAGAGACCTGGCATCGACGGCAGGTCGATTCCGGCGATGGTGACACCGTTCTCGAGTGTGCGGATCACTTCGAGCAGGATGGAGAGGACCGCGCAGCCGACAACAGCGCCGGAAACGGTCCGCAAGCCCCCCAGGATCAGCATGGCGATCGTGGTCAGCACCAGCTCGAAATGGAACGCGCGCGCATTGATGGTACCCATGAAATAGGCATAGAGGATGCCGCCCGCGGCGCAGAACAGTGCGCCCACGACCCAGGCGATCAGGCGCAGCCGTACCACATCGACCCCGAAGGCGCGCGCCGCCAGCAGGCTCTCGGCGCTCGCGCGCAGCTGCAAGCCCACCCGGCTGTCCTTGAACAGGCGCGCCAGCATGATCCCGACGACCGAAAGGGCCACCGCCCATTGCAGGTTCACCACCTGCGGGATGCCGAAGAAGGCCTGGGCGCCCTTGAAGAGATCGGTCCAATGGATGAAGACCGAATGGACGATCATGAGCAGGCTGAAGGTCACGATGGTCGCGGCTTCGCCCGAGACCCGCGCGACCACGATCCCGGTGAGGAAGGCAACGATGCCGGTGAGGCCCAGGCCCGCGCCGGCTGCGAGCAGCGGGTCGAGGGCGATATGGGAGAGGCCGAAGGGCGCGTTGGGGATCGACATCTTCTTCATGGCGATCGGGGTCGCGAGGATCGCGACCGTGTAGGCGCCGATGCCGACGAAAGCGCCCTGGCCCAGATTGGCCACCATCGAATTGCCCATGAAGACCTGCAGGCCCAGCACGATCAGCAGGTTGACATAGGCGGCAAAGGCGATGCGCACGAGATAGTTGGGCGCAAACTCCAGTATCAGGAGACCGATGATCACCATCGGCAGCGCGGTCAGAAGCCCGCCCAGAGCCGAGCGCAGCAGCGCTTTGCGGGCCGCGGCCTTGACGGCAGCGGCGTCTTGCGCGGACAGGGAAGCCGATGCCGTCATCAGATCTCCTTGTCGCCCAGCTCGATCCGGCGCGCCAGGAGTCCGTCCGGACGCCATACCAGCAGCGCGGCGATGATCGAGTAAGTGATGGCGTCGCTGAGCCCGCCCATATCCTGGGGCAAGAGCATCACGATGGCGACATCGAGGAAGCCCAGCAGCATGCCGCCGAAGACGGCGCCGCCCAGTGAGCCGAAGCCACCCAGCACGCAGGCGACGAACGCCTTGATGACAGGCTGGAAGCCGAAATCCGGATCGACGCTGCCGCGCCGCGCCACGATAAAGATGGCCGCAACGCCCGCGAGCAGTCCTGAGAGGGCGAAGGCGGCGGCGATCACGCGGTTGGCGCGCACGCCCATCAGGCGGACGGTCGAGAACTCGCGGGTCGCGGCGCGGATCGCGAGCCCCAGCGTCGACCGTTTCAGGAACAGCGCCAATCCGGTGATGGCGACCGCGACCGTCACCAACTCCAGAAGCTGCAGGGAGGAGATGGCATAGGGGCCGATAAAGATGGTCTGGTTGAGGCCGGTCAGGACTGGAACGGCGCGTGGCCGGGGCGAGATCAAGAGGGTGAAGAGATTCTGGACCACGATGCTGACACCGAAGGCGGTCAGGAGGCCTGTCGTCGCCGGTGCGTGGCGAACCGGTCGAAAGGCGATGCGCTCGAACAGCATGGCCGTCACAGCGGCCACGACGATGCCCACAGGCGCCACCAGCCAGGGCGAGCCGACGCCGATCAGGACCGCCAGATACATGGCATAGCCGCCCGAGGCGATGATCTCGCCATGGGCAAAGTTCATCAGGTTCATGATCGAATAGACGAGGGCAAGCCCCAGCGCGATCAGCGCATATTCGGCGCCGAAGGCGAGCGCGTTGAAGAACTGCTGGATCGCGTAGTCCATCGCGGGGCTCTTCAGCTCCCCAAATAGAGGTCGATCAGGCGCGGATCCTCGCGCAGCTCCTGCGCCGGCCCCTCGTGGCGGATCACACCGGTGCTGATCACATAGGCCCGGTCGGCGATCTTGAGCGCCTGCATCACGTTCTGCTCGACCACCAGCAGGGTCACTCCTTCGGCCTTGAGGACGCCGATATAGTCGAAGATCTGTGCCACGATCCGCGGCGCCAGTCCCAACGAGGGCTCGTCCAGCATCAGGAGACTGGGGCGCGACATCATCGAGCGCGCGATCGCCAGCATCTGCTGCTCGCCGCCCGAGAGCGTGCCGGCCAGCTGGTTGTAGCGGGCCTTCAGGATCGGGAACAGGGTAAGATATTTCTCGAGATCCGCCGCCACCGCCTCGGCGTCGGTACGGATCGCCGCGCCCAGGCGCAGATTCTCCGCCACGGTCAGGTTGGCGAAGACATGCCGGCCTTCGGGCGTCATCGTCAGGCCACGCCGGATCCGATCCTCGGTCGGCAGGCGGATGATCTGCTTGCCCTTGAAGACCACGCTGCCCTCAGCCGCGACCAAGCCGGCGATGCCGGAAATGAGCGAGGTCTTGCCGGCGCCGTTGGGGCCGAGCAGGGCGACGAACTCGCCCGCGCCCACGCGGATCGAGGCGCCATGGAGAGCCCGGATGGCGCCGTAATGGACCGAAAGACCTTCGACGAAAAGCATGGGTGGCGGGCAGCGCCCGAAGCGAGAAGGGGCCGGACCGGCAGCAGGGGCGATTGGGGCACCTGCTGCCGGTCCGATTCCGCTCTCACTTCAGATAGGGGATCTTGGTCGGCATCGCGTCGGTCAGCAGCACGCGCTTTCCGTTCTCGAAGCCGATCACCGGTACGGTCTTCACCGGATAGCTCTTATGCTCGAAGAAGGAGATGGTCGGCGCGGTCAGGCCCGGATAGCCGCCCTCGGCCCGCATCGCCTCGCGCAGCTTGACCGCGTCGGTGGTGCCAGCCTTCTTGGCGGCAGCCGCCGCCACCATCACCATGTCGGCACCGAGTGCATCGAAGATGCCGTTGACCTTGAAGCCCTCGGTCTTGCACTGGGCCAGGAACTCGTCGATCGGGCCGCCCATGCCGACGAGGCCGTGGGTCGCGAAGATGACCTTGTCGAGATAGGCGGGGTTGCCGACCGTGGGTTCGAGCGACGGGTCGTCGAAGCCGTCGGAACCGACGATCCAGCCGTCATAGCCGTTGGCGCGGAGCTGGCGGATCAGGATCCCGATATCGGGCAGGATGCCGCTGACATGGATCACGTCCGGCTTCTCGGGCAGCGCCTTGATGCTGGCGATCTGCGGCGACCAGTCGGTGATGCCGAAGTTGTAATTGAACTTGCCCACCACCTTGCCGCCCCAGCCGGTGAAGGCCTCACCGAACCATTCCGGCAGCTTGGCCGACCAGGAGCCGACATCCTCCGAGGTCAGCAATACCGCCTTGCGGGCGCCTTCCTTGTAAGCTTCGGCCGCGGTCGCCGCGGCATTGATCGGATCGGGCACGGCGCCGGCGAAGAAGTTGTCGACGCCGATCTCCTGCATCTCGACCTGGGTGTTCGGTGCCGAATAGACCGTGGCGCCATAGCCCTGGGCCATCGTCGCGATCGGGATCAGGGCGTCGGGGTAGGGCACGCCGGCGACGATCTGGTCGCCGTCATCGAGGAACTTCTGGGCCAGCGAGACCGAGAGCTGCGAATCCGAGCGGTTGTCGGCCGTCTCGACGATGACCTTGGGGTCGTTGGGGCCCGCGGCCTTGTTCAGCTTGTCTGCCATGCAGCGGGCGCCTTCGGTCTCCTCGTACGGAGCCAGCTGGCCGGTCAGCGCCACCGCGATACCGATCTTCACGACATTGTCCGCCGCCATGGCGGGTGCCGCGCCGTAAGTCGCCGCCAGGACCGCCAGCGCGGCCAGCGGCATGATTGTTGCCGTCTTCATGAACCTTACCTCCCTACCTACCGTTTTGTTCGTTGGGTCTGTTCGCTCAGGGTCGTCAATTCATCTGGCCGAGATAGATATCGATCACCTTGGGATTGGCGCGGATCGCCGCGGGCGCGTCGATGGCGACGACCTCGCCCATGTCGAGGACGCAGATGCGGTCGCAGACCGACATGATGAAGCGCAGATCGTGATCGATCACGATGATGGCCGCCCGCGTCCGGTCGCGGATGCGCTGGACGGCATGGGCCAGTTCTTCGGATTCATAGTCGTTCATGCCCGCGGCCGGCTCGTCCAGCAGCAGAAGCTTCGGGCCCAGCGCGAGGGCGCGAACGATCTCGAGCCGGCGCTGCTGGCCATAGGGCAGGGTCCCGGCCGGCCGATCCGCGACCGCGTCGAGCCCGTACTCCGCCATCAGAGCCTCTACATCGATCGCAGCCGCAACCGCGGGACGCTGCCGCCGGCAGGTGATATGGGCGACCTCGATGTTCTGCCGCGCGGTCATGGAGGGAAACAGGCGCAGATTCTGGAAGGTACGCCCCACGCCCAGATGCGCCGCATGCTCGGGGCCGCGGCCGGTCAGATCCTCGGAATCCAGTGCGATATGGCCCTGGCTGGGCACCAGGACGCCCGAGATGGCATTGACGAGGGTCGACTTGCCGGCGCCGTTGGGCCCGATCAGCCCCAGGATCTCGCTCTCGCCGCAGGCGAGCGAGACGTCGCGTAACGCATGTACGCCCCCGAAGCTCTTGCTGACATTCCGGACCGAAAGCACAGCCGCGCGATCCCTCCCCGCCGGAGGATCGTAGGAGCCGCTTTTCCGATCTGCAAGGTGATTTTCGTTTTTGGAAAACTGTCGGAAAATCAGCGCTGGCCGGCGAGGGTCGGCAGCTCGCCGTCGGCTGGCACGGTGTTCGACATCAGCACCACCGCGTCGCGCTTGCCGTGGGAAACGTAGGCATGGGGCATGTTGGCGTCAAAAAGGATGCTGTCGCCCGGCTTGAGCCGCACCGGCTCGTAATGCTCGGTATGAATGTCGAGCAGACCTTCCAGCAGGAAGAGGAACTCCTCGCCCGGATGGCTGCGCCAGCCGCCGGTCTCCTCGACGGTCTTGCCCGCAATCACCACGCGCCAGAAAACATTGCGTTTTTCGCGAAAATCGCTGCACAGCACCTCGAATTTCATGCCGGCGGTGTTATGGACGATGCCGCTACCGGCCCGCGTGATCGAGCGGCGCGCCACGGGGGCGGAAGTCGGGCTCGAAAGGAAGGCTGTGACCGGGACCTTGAGCAGGCCCGAGAGCACCAACGCGGTATCGAAGGTGAGGCGCGCTTTCCCGTTCTCGATTTTGGAAAGCTGGGAAACCGAAAGCCCGCTGCTACGGCTTAGTTGTTCCAGAGTCAGGCCTTTGGCCTTGCGAATTTCGCGAATTTTGGCGAGGACGATGGGCCGACGCAAGGTGCCGCGAGCCTCCCTTTCCGATTTGGCAAATCGCTCTTTCTTGTAGCGTTGCCGCCACCGGCCTGTCCATGGCGCCGCGATGGCGGGACAGCAGGTGCCTCTCAGCGGCCGAGGCCCGCGACACAGGCTGCCAGCGCCGGTGCCAAGCTGTCGGCGATAGCGTCGACGCCGCGCTGGGTGGCGAGGCGATCGTTGCGGATCTCGAGATAGAGGCAGGGCAGGTCGCGGTCGAGCGCGTAGCGGCGCAGCGTATAGCCCTCGACCTGGCGCCAGTCATAGGGTTCGTTGTCACCGATCGAGAAGCGGCCTTCGCGGCGCAGGGCGGTCAGCACCGGCGGGCCCATGCGGCAGGCCTCACGCCACAGCACGCCGATCTCGGTCGGCCGATCCTTGCCGTTCACCAGCGGCGTGAAGCTGTGGATCGAGACGACGGCCGGCCGCTGCGAGGCGGCGAAGCCGGCAAGATGGTCGAACGTGGCCCGGTCGAAGGGCTTTCGGGCAACGCGCTCGCGCAGGGCGCGGTCGGCCGGGTCCGGCGCGATATTGGCCGGCACCGGGATGCCGGCCAAGTCGGGTCGCATCACGTCCCAGTCCGTCTCGAAGCGGTTGATGTCGAGAAAGAGACGCGACCAGGTCGCGAGGATGGCCGGCGCCTTCAGCCGTTCGGCCAGGGCCTCGGTCAGCGCGCCGGCGCCGGCGTCCCAGCCGAAATGAGTGTCGAGCAGCGCCCGGGGCAGGCCGAGATCGGCCCAGGGCGCCGGCACGGCGCGCCCGGCATGCTCGCAGATGAGGAGAATGCCGGGCGCGGTGTGGCCTGCGATCGTCCGGATCGAAGCGGCGGCGATGTCTTCGGTCTGCGCCTCAGACAAAACGGGTGCGGACATGGAAGGATTTGGTCTCCGTCGCCTGTAGCAGCCCCTCGCGGCCATTGACCCGGCCGGTGCCCGAGTTCTTGAGGCCGCCCCAGGGCAGGTAGAGATCGGCATGGTCGCAGCGGTTGAGATAGACCGTGCCGGCCTCGACCTGATCGAGCAGGGCCACGCCGGTCTCGCTGTCGGCGGTCCACACGCTGGCCGTGAGGCCGTATTCGGTGTCGTTCATCAGTCGCACCGCCTCGGCATCGTCGCTCACGGTCTGGATCGCGGCGACCGGCCCGAAGGTCTCGTCGCGCATCACGGCCATCGCGTGGTTCACGTCGATCAGGACCTCGGGCTCGACATAGGCCGGCCCCAGATCGCGGGCCGCGCTGCGGCCGGTCGCCAGCGCCTGCCTGGCGCCCTTGGCCAGCGCGTCGGCCACATGGTTGCGGATGGTCGTGGCCGCGACCGCCCGGACGACCGGGCCGATATAGGGCTGCTTGCCGGTGATCGGATGGTCGAGGGTCACGTTCTTCGCCTCGGCCACGAAGGCCTCGGTGAACCGCTTGGCGACCGACTTGTGGACATAGATCCGCTCCACCGAGCAGCAGGACTGGCCGGCGTTGGAATAGCAGCCCTCGACCATGAGCGGGATGGCGCGCTCGATATCGGCATCGGCGCGGATATAGGCGGGATCCTTGCCGCCGAGCTCGAGATGGACCTGGGTCAGCGTGCCGGCCGCGGCCGCATGGACGCGCTTGCCGCCCGCGAGCGAGCCGATGAAGTTGACCGCCCGGAAGCGACCCGTGCCGATGATCTTCTCAGCGTCCGGATGGGTCATATGCACCGCCTGGAACACGCCGTCGGGCAGGCCTGCGGCGGCGAAGGCCTCGGCCGCGATCTCGGCCGTCAGCGGCGTCTGGGGCGAATGCTTGAAGATCACGACATTGCCGGCGATCAAGGGCGCCGTCACCAGATAGCCCATCATCGCGACCGGATAGTTCCAGGCGCAGATGGCGAGCGTCACGCCATGAGGCACGCGGCGCACGAAGCGGCGGATGCCGGGATCGGCCGGATAGCCCTCCTCGGCCAGTGCGTTGCCGGCAGCCTGGGCGGCCAGGTCGCCCACCAGCTTGAGGCGCGGCGTCTCGTCGGCCTGCCAGAGCGGCCGGCCCATCTGCCAGGCGAGCGTCTCCGCGAGCTGCGGCGCGCGCTTCACCATCTCCTGGCCGAAGCGGGCCACCAGCGCCACGCGGGTTTCGAGGGGCGTGCGGGCCCAGTCGCGGGCGGCCGCCTCGGCGCGCGACAGCGCCGCCTCGATCTCGGCGCCGGTGGCATAGCTGCGGCGGGCATAGACCTTGCCGTCGACCGGAGAGACGACCTCCAGGGGCTGGCCCTGGGTATTGACCGCGATGTTCATGATGGCTCCTGGATGGCGGGATTGGCGATGATTGGGCTGTGCTCGATGATGCCCACTGGCGGCAAGTCTAGCGCGATTATCCGATTTGGAAAATTTTTTCGTATTCAGCCCTAAGGCCCGGATGTATGCTTTTTACGCATAGCGGCGGCCTGACGGGCCTCGCGGGAGACAGGAAGAAAAGGCAGGTTCGGGATGCTCGCCTACGATTTCAGCGGCAAGTCAGCGGTGGTCACGGGCGCCGGCGGCGGCATGGGCGAGGCGATCGCGCTGGCGCTGGCCAAGGCCGGGGCCAAGGTCACGGCGATCGACCTCAAGGGCAAGCCCGAGAGCCTGGCGGCGCTGGGCGACCGCATCCAGTTCGCGCAGGGCGATCTGCGCGATCTCGCCTTCGTCGAGAAGACCATCGCCGCCGCCCACCAGCGCGCCGGCCGGCTCGACTATCTCGCCAATGTCGCGGGCGTTCTCTGGTTCGGCCGCGACAAGTCGGCGCTCGAGATGGATCTGGGCGTCTGGGACGAGGTGATGGCGATCAATCTCAAGAGCATGGTTCATACCGCGCGCGCCGCCGTGCCCTTCATGCGCAAGACGGGCGGCGGCGCCATGGTCCATGTCTCGACCGTGCAATGGATGCGCGGCGATCCGCATCCGCAGGACGCGTACCAGGCCTCGAAGGCCGCGGTCTGCGCCTTCTCGCGCTCGCTCGCCATGCAGCTCGCCGCCGACAAGATCCGCTCCAACAGCATCCTGCCCGGCGCCACCCTGACGCCGCTCCAGGCGCGCTGGAGCACCGACGATATCCGCCGCCAGGTGGCCGACTATATCCCGATCAAGCGCATCGGCACGGCCGAGGACATGGCGAACGCGACCCTGTTCCTGCTCTCCGACCAGGCGAGCTACATCACCGGCGTCGAGCTGCCGGTGGATGGCGGGCTCCTGCTGCGGAACTGAAGCTCAGCGGGCCGTCGCCGGTGCGGCGGCCCGTCGATCCTGGCGGCGGATGAAATCGACCGTCGCCTGCGTCAGGATCGCCGGCTGGTCGCGATGGGGCGAATGCCGGCAATTGGGGATCTTCACCAGCTCGGTCTGCGGCGCCTGCGCCTTGATGCCGTCGATCTGCTGCATCGTCGCGTATTCGTCTTCGTGGCCCTGGATCGCCAGCAGCGGGCAGCGGATGCAGCCGAGCTCGGCCTCGATGTTCCAGTTGCGGAACTCGGGGCTGAGCCAGGCGTCGCACCAGCCATAGAAGGCGGAATCCGGATCGACATGGTAGACCGCGAGCCGGTCGTGGAAATCCGTGGTCTCGTAGGCGGTCTTCGCCCGGGCGATGCCGACGAGGGCCTTCTCCTCGACGAAATAGTGCGGCGCCACCACCACGGCGCCGGCGAGCGCCTCGGGCCTGAGCGCGGCATAGAGCAGCGCGATGGTGCCGCCGTCGCTATGGCCGAAGAGCCAGGGCCTCTCGCTGCCGGCGCCGGCCGCGCGCAGAAGGGCGGGCAGGATCTCGGTCGCCTGGCGATGCAGATAGTCCAGCGTCCAGCGTTCTTCGCGCTTGCGCGGCGTGGAGCGGCCATAGCCGGGCCGTGAATAGACCAGTCCCCGGAACCCGCCCGCCTCGCAGAGGGCAAGCGGGTAGTCGCGCCAGGCGGCGATCGATCCCAGGCCTTCATGCAGGAAGACGACGAGCGGCGCCCCGGCGCGTTCGCGCGCGATCCAGCGATATTCGAGACGAAGCTCGCGGCCTTCGGCGGTGATCTCGGCGAATTCGATCGTCATCCGCGGGCGAGGCTAGAGCGCCTTGGCGATGATCTTCGCCGCATCGTCGATATCGGCGCCGATGGCGCGGCCGGCGGCCTTGGCGTCCCGCTTCTTCAGCGCCCGGAGCAGGACATGATGATGGACCTGCGGCGGGGTCGGGGTCCGGGCGATCGCCGCCTGCTGGATGGTGAGGAGGGGCCCGATCTGGAGCCAGAGCGATTCGATCAGCGAGACCAGGATGGTCAGGCCCGATTTGCGATAGAGATAGAAATGGAATTCGCGGTTGCTCTCCAGATAGCCCGGCGACTGCGCCGCGTTCGGCTTCTCCATCGCCGCATTGAGGCGATCGAGCGTCTCGATGTCGGCGTCGGTCACGCGCCCGGCCGCTTCCTCCGCCGCTAGGCTTTCGAGCGAGATGCGGATCTGCGTGATCTCGCGGAACCGCTCGCGGGTGATGACCGGCAGCGCCACGGAGCGGTTGGGCAGCATCTCCAGCACCTGCTCGGCCACGAGCCGGCGCAGCGCCTCGCGCACCGGCATCAGGCTGATGCCGAAGGCGGCGGCGAGGCTGCGGATGGTCATGCGCACGCCGGGCTCGAGCCGGCCCGCCATGATCGCCTGCTTCAGCTGGTCGTAGACTTCGTCGTTGAGCGTGTTGCGTTGCAGCTTCGGCACTTCGAACGGGCCGCTCTCGGCGCGCTTGGGGCGCGCCGCCGGTAACGCGTCGAGCGACAGGCTCGCGCGGGCGGTTTTCTTGGCGGGAGGCTTGGTCATGCGCAAACTCCGTTCGGCCTGGTCCAGCGTGCGGCGGCACCGGTGCCGCGCAAGCCTTTGCCCCTCATGGCCGGGAAATGGCGGTCAAAGGCCGCGGCGACACCCGATCCCTTGGGGCCGGGACCGGTATGCCGAGAAAAATAGGATAACATCGCTTGTGATCACATGCCATTTTTGCTAATGGGTCTGGAGCCGGAACCGGGCGCCAAGACCCAGTGACCGGCGATCCAACGGTCGCCTCGGACGATAGCAAGGCGGTGCGGCGCGGTTCAACGACACCCCGCGTCCGAGCCCGCGCCGTCCGGCATGGAGCGGCCGGGACGAGGAAGGCCGGGGCCGGCGCGCCCGGCGGAGGGGAGACGAGGATGAGCAGCACCGAGACGCGCAAGCCCACCGCCGCCGATATCGGTTTCGATCCGATCCTCATGGCGGTGCTGTCGAGCCGTTTCGAATCGATCATCCGCGAGATGACCAACACGGTCATGAAGGCCAGCCGCTCGAGCGTGATCAAGAACGCGCGCGACATGTCCTGCGGCATCCTCACCTACGACCACCGGCTGGTCTCGGTGGAGGAGGCGCTCCCGATCCACGTGACGGCGCTGGAGCTGACCACGCAGCCGATCACCCAGCTCTTCGACGACATCAAGGAAGGCGACGCCTATCTCAACAACAGCCCCTTCTTCGGCGGCACGCACCATGCCGACCTGACGCTCTGCGTGCCGGTCTTCCACGAGGGCGAGCCGCTGTTCTGGACGCTGGCGCGCTCGCACCATGCCGATGTCGGGGCGCCCCAGCCCACGACCTACCTGCCCTATGCCAAGGACATCTACGAGGAGGGGATGCATTTCCCCTGCGTGCGGATCCAGGAGGGCTTCAAGGACAAGGCGGATATCGTCCGCATGGCCAAGCAGAAGATCCGGGTCAACAACATCTGGTACGGCGACTACCGCGCCCAGGTCGGCGCCTGCCGCACCGGTGAGCGGCGCATCAAGGAACTGATCAAGAGCTACGGCGCTGCCACCATCAAGCAGTTCATCGAAGCCTGGATGGAATATGGCAAGCGGCGCGCCATCGCCGCGATCCAGCAGCTTCCCAGCGGCACCTTCAGCTACCAGGTGCGCCACGATCCCGTGCCGGGCGTGGCCGACGAGGGCGTGCCGATCAAGGCGGTGGTGACGATCGATTCCAAGGAAGGCCTGATCACCGTCGATGTGCGCGACAATCCCGATTGCGTGCCGGGCGGACTCAACCTCTCCGAGGCCTGCGCCGTCGCTTCCTGCCGCATCGGCGTCTTCTACAACATCGATCCCTCGATCCCGCACAATGCCGGGAGCGCCAGCCGCATCGTGCCGCTCCTGCGCGACGGCTGCGTGGTGGGCAAGCCCACTTATCCGATCGGCACCTCCTGCGCCACCAGCAACTGCAACGAACGCTTGGCCAACGCCGTGCAATGCGCCTTCTCCGAGATCGGCGAGCCTTACGGCATGGCCGAGGGCGGCGGCAATTTCTCGGCGGCGCTCGGCGTCGTCTCCGGCACCGACAGCCGGCGCAAGGAGCCGGTGCCATACATCACCCAGCTCATGCTGGGCCTTTCCGGCGGTCCGGGCCACAAGGGCCATGACGGCTGGCTCACCTATGAATGCTCGGTCGGCAACGGGATCATGGTCAGCGATTCGATCGAGGTCGACGAGGCCATGTATCCGATCCTGATCGAGGAGCGCCGCGTCTCGCCCGACAGCATGGGCTTCGGCGAATGGAACGGCGCGCCCGGCACGCAGGGCGCCTATCGCTCGCTCACCGGCGACATGGTGCTCGAATATTGCGGCGACGGCGGCACCTTCCCCGCGCGCGGCGTGCTCAAGGGCAAGGACGGCGCGCCCTCGGGCACCTGGAAACGCGGCGCCAACGGCCATGTCGACCGCCTGCCGGATTTCCATCAGGAGAAGGTGCGCTCGGGCGAGGCGGTGCTGTTCCGGAGTGCGGCCGGCGGCGGCTATGGCGACCCCTTGAAGCGGGCGCCGGAGCGGGTGCTGCGCGACGTGAACAAGAAATGGCTGACCCCGGAGAAGGCCGCCGAGATCTATGGCGTGGCGCTGACCTTGTCGAAGGACGGCATCGACTACGAGGTGGATGCGGCCGCGACCCGGCGCTTGCGCGAGGCGCGGGCCTGACCGGCCGGCGTCAGGGACTGCCCCGCAGGACGCGGGTCTGGAATCGAGAACGATAAGAACGTTGCAAGGGAGGATCGCATCATGGGCTTGAAGTTCATCGGCAAGGTGGCGGCGCTGGGATTGGCCGCCACGCTCCTCGCCTCGGCCGCCGTGCGCGCCGACGAGAAACCCATCATCATCGGCGCCGCCATCGCGCTCAGCGGCGACATCGCACCTTATGACGACGGCCCGGCCAAGGCGATGGAGCTCGCCATCGACGACATCAACAAGAGCGGCGGGCTGCTCGGCCGGCAGATCAAGATCATCTATTCCGACACCAAGTCCGACATCGCCTACGGCTCGACCGCCGCTCAGGACGTGATCGACAAGGGCGCCGACATGGTCGTCGTCACCTGCGACTACGATTATGGCGGAGCGGCCGCGACGGTGGCGGATTCGAAGAACCTGATCGCCTTCTCGACCTGCGCCGGCGATCCCAAGTTCGGTCCCAGCGGCATCGGCCCCAACGCCTTCACCATGGCGACGGGTTCGCCCGGCCAGGCGGCGCTGATGGCCGAATGGGCCTATCAGAAGAAGGGCTGGAAGACGGCCTATGTGCTGCTCGACACCAGCATCGCCTTCGACGCCAGCTGGGCCGCGACCTTCCAGAAGCGCTGGGTCGAGCTCGCCGGCAAGGACAACTTCCTCGGCCAGGACACCTTCGGCGGCGAGGACACCTCGATCGCCTCGCAGATCACCCGCATCAAGGCCCTGCCGAAGCAGCCCGACCTGATCGTGATCTGCTCCTTCCCGCCGCAAGGCCCCGGCGCCATCCGCCAGCTGCGCGCAGCCGGTCTCAACCAGCCGCTGCTGGGCTCCGAATCCTGGGACGGCGACTACTGGCTCGAGGCGGTGCCGGATCTCTCCAACATGTATATCGTCACCTACGGCTCGATCTTCGGTACCGATCCACGCCCCGAAGCCCAGGCCTTCTTCAAGGCCTTCCAGGACAAGTTCGGGACCCGTCCGGTGACCTCGCACGCCATGACCGGCTATGGCGTGATCCAGGCCTGGACCAAGGCCGTGACCGAGGCGGGCACCCTCGACACGGACAAGGTCCGCGACGTGCTGCAGAGCTTCAAGGACGTGCCGACGCTGGTGGGCCCCACGAGCTACACCAAGGACGTCCATATCAACATGCAGCGTGACATGATCGTTCTGGGGATCCAGAACGGGAAGCATGGCAACAGCGAAGGCGTCTATCGCGCGCAGGAAGTGCCGCAATAACGCCACGCGTCGAGACCAATACCGGGATTGGTGTTCTGCTCATGCCGCATCGGGAGGAAGCGGGCCGGGGTTCGTCCCCGGCCGCACTCGAGACCGTCGATGTCGCCGTCCATTTCCAGGGCGTGCGCGCGATCGATGGTGTCAGCCTCGCGCTCCAGCCGGGCGAGATCCTGGGGCTGATCGGGCCGAACGGCGCCGGCAAGACGACGCTGGTGAACGTGCTGACCGGCTTCCAGCAGCCCGGCCGCGGTTCCGTCCGGATGGGCGGGCAGGACATCACCCGGCTCGTCTCCTACAAGCGGAGCCGGATGGGCCTCGCCCGCACCTTCCAGAACGTGCTGCTGTTCGGGGGCCTGAGCGTGATCGAGAATGTCGAGGCGGGCGCCATCGCCGCCGGCCTCGACCGCCATGCGGGGCGCAAGCGGGCCTGGGAAACGCTCGAATGGCTGGGGCTCGCTCATCTGGCCGAGGCCCGCGCCGACACGCTGCCCTTCGGCGAGGAGCGGCGGGTCGGCATCGGCCGCGCGCTTTGCGGCCGGCCGACCTATCTGCTGCTGGACGAGCCGGCGGCGGGCCTGAACACCGCCGAATGCGACGAGCTGCTCCAGATCATCAGCGGCATCCGCAAGGAACTCGGCTGCGGCGTGCTGCTGATCGAGCACAAGATGCCGCTGGTCTTCGGGCTCTGCGACCGGATCCAGGTGCTGGACCAGGGTCGCACCATCGCGCTGGGGACGCCCGCCGCGGTCGCGGCCGACCCGCTGGTGCGCCAGGCCTATCTCGGCGACGAGGTCGCGTGAGCCATGCTCAAGGTCGGCGATCTTCATGTGAGCTATGGCAATGTCGCGGCCTTGCGCGGCGTCTCGATCGAGGTCGAGAAGGGCGAGATCGTCGCGGTCATTGGCCCGAACGGTGCCGGCAAGTCGACCCTGCTGCTGACCATTGCCGGCGTGGTGCGGCCGGCGCGGGGCTCGGTCATGCTGGAGGAGGGCTCTATCCTCGGCATCGCGCCGGAGCGGCTGGTGACGCGCGGCCTGTCGCTGGTGCCGGAGGGCCGGCATATCTTCGCCTCCATGACGGTCGCGGAGAACATCCGCCTTGGGGGCACGGGAAGGCAGGACAAGCCGGCGGTCGCCCAGGATCTCGAGCGGGTGCTGGCTATGTTCCCGATCCTGCGCCAGCGCTACCAGCAGAAAGCCGGCCAGCTCTCGGGCGGCGAGCAGCAGATGCTGGCGATCGCGCGCGCGATCATGGCGCGCCCGCGGCTGCTCCTGATCGACGAGCCGTCGCTGGGCCTGGCGCCGCTCATCGTCAACCAGGTCTATGAGGCGGTCGCGGCGCTGCGGCAGAGCGGCGTCACGGTGCTGGTGGTGGAGCAGAACGTGCATCGCGCGCTGGCGGTGGCGGACCGGACCTATGTGATGAATTCGGGCGCCGTCACCATGGCGGGCCGCTCGGCCGAGCTCAAATCGGCCGAGGGATTCCAGGAGGCCTATTTCGGCTTCCGCGGCGCCAAGGGAGCGGTCGCGTGAACCTGCTGCAGAGCCTGATCGACGCGAGCAGCCTGGGCGCGGTCTATGCGCTGGCGGCGCTGGGCATCGGCCTCACCTTCTCGATCATGCGGCTGATCAATTTCGCCCATGGCGAGCTGATCATGATCGGCGGCTATACGCTCTATCTCTCGGCGAGCCAGCCCTACCTGGTGATGGGCCTGGCCGCCATCCTGGTGGTGACGGTCCTGGCCCTGGGCATGGAGCGCGTCGCCTTCCGTCCGTTGCGCCGCGCGAGCCCGGCGACGCTCCTGATCGCCTCCTTCGCCGTCTCCTTCCTGCTGCAGCATGTGGCGATGATGATCTTCGGCGCCCGGCCCGTGGCGATCGACTTCCTCTCGCCGCTCAACCAGAGCCTCGAGATCGGGTCCTTGCGTGTGCCCTGGCTGCAGCTCCTGGCGCTGGCCGTGACGCTGATCCTGCTGGCGGGGCTCTCGAGCTTCTTCCGCTGGACTGCGATCGGCATCCAGATGCGCGCGGCCGCCGAGGACTTCACCATGGCGCGGCTGGTGGGCATCCCTGCCAACCGCGTGATCGCAGCGGCCTTCGCCATCTCCGGCACGCTCGCCAGCATCGTCTCCGTCTATATGGTCGCCCAGACCGGCGGCGCTTCCTACAAGATGGGCGTCAACATGGTGCTGTTCGCCTTCGTGGCCTCGGTCATCGGCGGCATGGGCTCGCTCGCCGGCGCAGCGCTCGGCGGCTTCCTGGTCGGCGTGGTCTCGGTGCTGCTCCAGACCTACCTGCCCGAGGGCATGCGGCTCTATCGCGACGCCTTCGTCTTCGGCCTCTTCATCGCCTTCCTGCTCTGGCGCCCGCAAGGGTTGCTGGTGAAGGCCTCCGACCGGGAAAGGGTCTGATCATGGCCACGTCTCCGGCCGAACCCTGGTCCGTCGAGCGCCTGCGCAAGATCAAGAGCGCCCTGCTGCTGGGCGTCCTGATCCTGCTGGTGGCGGCGCTGGCCGCCCTGGGGCCGCCGGCGCTCCAGCGCACCGTGACCGAGGCCGTCATCGACCTGGTGGTGGTGCTGGGCATGTTCATCTTCGTCGGCAATTCGGGCGTCCTCTCCTTCGGCCATATCGCCTTCATGGCGATCGCGGGCTACGGCTCGGCCATCCTGACCATCCCGCCGGCCAAGAAAGCCGTGCTGCTGAAGCTGCCACCGGCGCTGGAAGCCCTGCAGCTGCCCGTGGCCCTGGCGGCGGCCATCGCCGCCTTCATCGCCGGTGTCTTCGCCCTCATCGTCGGCGCGCCCATCATGCGCCTCAAGGGCATCGCCTTGCCCATGGCGACCTTCGGCGTGCTGATGGTGGTGCATGTGGTGACCGCCAACTGGCAGGAGGTCACGGGCGGCCGCCAGGCGCTGGTGGGATTGCCGGTCTATGTGAACCTCTGGGTCGCGGTGGGCGTGGCCCTGGTCACGCTGGCGGTCGCCGCCGCCTACAAGATGTCGCGGCGCGGCCTCTTGCTGCAATGCTCGCGCGAGAACGAGGTCGCGGCGACGGCCTCGGGCATCGATCCGGCGCGCGAGCGCCTGGTGGCCTTCGTGCTCAGCGCGGTCTTCGTCGGGCTGGGCGGCATCCTCTTCGCCCATTTCATCGGCACCGTCACGGCCAACACCTTCTATCTCAACCTGACCTTCACCACGCTCGCCATGCTGGTGGTGGGCGGCATGCGCAGCCTCACGGGCGCCGTGGTCGGCGTTGCCGTCGTCTCGACGGTGTCCGAGCTCTTCCGCAGCATCGAGAAGGGGATCGCCATCGGCGACACGGTGCTCTCCGCGCCGCCCGGCCTGCAGGAGATCGCGCTGGCGCTGATGATGCTGCTGATCCTCATCTTCCGCCCGCAGGGGCTGGTGGGCGATTTCGAGCTGGGCTGGCCGCGATGGGGCCGGGGCGCGGCGCGGCCGGCGGCGCCGGCGGCAACCGATCAAACCGCACAGAGAAGCTGACATGTTCGCAGGCTGCATCGATATCGGCGGGACCTTCACCGATCTCATCCTCTACGAACGGGGCAAGGGCCTCGAAATCATGAAATCGCCGACCACGCCCGGCGAGTTCGAGCGCGGCTTCATGGACGTGCTGGCCCTGGCGGCGAAGTCCCGCGGTCTCTCGCTGGGCGATTTCCTGGTCAAGCTCGAGCTCCTGGTGCACGGCACCACGGTCTCGACCAATGCGCTGGTCGAGGGCAAGGTCGCGGCGGCGGGCCTCCTCTGCAATGCCGGCCATCCCGACATCCTCACGCTGCGCGAGGCGCCGCGCAAACGCGCCTTCCTGACCAAGATCGACTATCCCGAGCCCTACATCCCGCGCAAGTTCACCTGCGAGGTGCGCGGCCGCATCGACGCCATGGGCAACGAGATCGAGCCGCTGGTCGAGGCCGATGTCGTTGCGGCGGCGAAGCATCTCAAGACCTGCAACGTCGCGGCGGTCGCGGTCAGCCTGCTGTGGTCGATCGTCAACCCGAAGCACGAATTGCGCGTGCGCGAGATCCTGCAGGAGGAGCTGCCGGGAATCCCGGTCACGCTCAGCCACGAGCTCAATCCGGTGCCGCGCGAATATCGCCGCACCATCTCGACCGCGATCAACGCCTCGCTCTACCCGATCGTCGGCGCTTATGTGAGCAAGCTCGACCAGGCGCTGCGGGCAGCGGGCTACAAGAACGAGCTCCTGATCGCCAATTGCGTCGGCGGCATGATGCCGCCCGACGAGATCATCGCCCGGCCGATCTACAGCGTCATGTCCGGGCCGACGCTGGCTCCCATCGCCGCCATGCAGCTCACCACCGATCCCAACGTGATCGTCGTCGATATGGGCGGCACCACCTTCGACGTCTCGGCGCTGCGCGACCGGCAGCTCGTGATCACGCCGGAGGCCACCTTCGGCATGGACATGCTGGGGATTCCCAAGATCGATGTCCGCTCGGTGGGGGCGGGCGGCGGCAGCATCGCCTGGGTCGATGCCGGCGGCCTCATCAAGGTCGGCCCCCAGAGCGCGGCCGCCAAGCCCGGCCCCGCCTGCTACGGCAAGGGCGGCACCGAGGCGACGGTGACGGACGCCAATGTCGTGCTCGGCATCATCGACCCCGACTATTTCCTGGGCGGGCAGATGAAGCTCGACCGCGCCAAGGCCGAGACAGCGGTGGAGCGCTTCGCCAAGAAGGTCAGGCTCGGCACGGTCGAGGCGGCCTACGCGATCTACACCACCTCGAACCACAACATGATCGGGGCGGTCGAGGACATCACTGTCAACGAGGGCATCGATCCGCGCGACAGCTACCTGGTGTCGGGCGGCGGGGCCACGGCCTGCCATATCGGCGAGATGGCGCAGATCCTCGGCATCAAGCGCTTCATGATCCCGCGCTTCGCGGCGGGCTTGAGCGCCTATGGCGGCCTCATCTCCGATGTGCGCTGGGAGGAGGCGGCGACGCTGCACGAGACCCATGTCGATTTCGCTGTCGAGCGCACCAATGCCCTGATCGACCGCCTGCGCGCGCGCGGCCGCGCCTTCCTCGACCGCGCCGGCTTCCCGCGCGCCAGGCAGCGCTTCGAATATGCCTATCAGGGCCGTTATCTTTACCAGTCCTGGGATATCGAGGTGCCCTTCACGCTGCCGGGCGACCGGCTGACCGAGGCGGATGTGCCGCGGCTCGCCGCCGCCTTCCACCAGATGCATGAGCGCATCTACACCATCAAGGACGAGAACGACGTGGTCGAGTTCACCACCTGGAAGGTGAGGGCGGTGGGCGATACCGGCGGCGCCGACCGGCGCGGCGTCGATCTGCCGAAGCAGCAGGGGGCGCCCTCTCCCAAATCGCGCCGAAAGGTCTATCTCGGTCCGAAGCAGGGTTTCCTCGAAATCCCTGTCTACCAGGGCGACGGGCTTGGCAGCGGCGCCCGGATCGACGGCCCCGCGATCATCGAGGAGCCGACCACCACCATTCTCCTGCTCAGGGGCCAGAGCGCCGTCACCGACGCGCACCGGAACTATCTGGTGGAACTGGCGGGCTGAAGGTCTTTCCGGCTGCCGGGTCCCGACGCAGAGGCGGATTTCCGGAACATCGCCTCCCGGCCCCGTTATCCTGCTTTGCACATGGAAAGGAGCAGACCATGGCAACGCGCAAGCGGGCGGCCCGGGCAAAGGCCAAGGCACCGCGCGGCAGAACCGCGGCCTCCGGCCGCAAGACCGCCCGGCGCTGGTCCGGATCGGTCACGGCGCACAGCAATGCGCTCGATCTGGAGCCGGCGCTGTTCAAGGGCAGCGATCCGGCCTCAATCGCCCGTTCGCTCAAGCGCTCGGCGGAACGCAGCCACCGCCGCAAGGCAGGGCCTTTCCAGTCCGCCATGTCGATGCTGAATTTCTATATCAACCGGGGCGGTCGGAACCTCTCGGCCTCGCGCAAGAAGCTCCTCGAACGGGCCAAGACGGAGCTGCGGCGGCTTTATGGTCGCACCTGAGCGGCGGCAGGGAACATCGGGCGCCGGGATGCGTTAGCCGATTCTCGGGGGTCACCATAATCGTCAGGCACGATCCCGCAGCCGCGTCTCGCCCTTATGGCCGGCGCAGTGGTTGCAGCAAAAGAGCGCGCCGTCGGCCTCGAGCCCATGACCCACGATCTTCACGCCGCAATGGGCACAGGTCGGGGCCAGGGCCTGGATCGCGCATTCGAAACTGTCGAAGGTATGGCGGGTCCCGCCCATCACCACCTCGAAGGCCTTGTCATAGGTGTTTCCGCAGGATTCGCAGGGCTTCATCGGGCAAACTCCCATCAAAGATTGCGGGATCGGGGTCTGTCCGCAACGGCTGCCCCGCCGGGAGGGTTCCCCAGGGCCGGCACTTGCGAGGCAGCGCAGTTCTTTGAATACTGGCGCTTCCAACCCCTGAACACCTCCCGGGAGCAAGATCATGGCAGCCGAGGAAGCCAAGCCGGCCGGCGGGCCGAGCAAGCTCGTCATTCGCAATATCGGCCTGCTGCTGAGCGGCGATCTGCAGAAACCCATCCTCGACGCGGACGCGATCGTCGCCGTCGATGGCCGGATTTCGGCCGTCGGCCGGGCCAAGGACCTGGATCTCTCGGGCGCCGCCACCGTGATCGACGCCAAGGAGACGGCGGTCGCCCCGGGCCTCATCGACAGCCATGTGCATCCGGTGGCCGGCGACTGGACTCCGCGCCAGAGCCAGATCAACTGGATCGACAGCTATCTCCATGGCGGCGTCACCACCATGATCTCGGCCGGCGAGGTGCATATGCCCGGCCGCCCGAAGGACATCCTCGGTGTCAAGGCGATGGCGATCTTCGCCCAGCGCGCCTTCGCCGGCTTCCGTCCCAACGGCGTCAAGGTCCATGGCGGCGCGCCGGTGATCGAGACCGGCATGAGCGAGGAGGATTTCAAGGAGCTCGGCGCCGCCGGGGTCAGGTATCTGGGTGAGGTGGGGCTGGGCGGCGTCAAGGACGGGCCGACCGCAAGGAAGATGGTGGCCTGGGCCCGCAAATACGGGATCCAGAGCACGATCCATACCGGCGGGCCCTCGATCCCCGGCTCGGGGCTGATCGACAAGGATGTGGTGCTCGAGGCCGATACCGACGTGGTCGGCCATATCAATGGCGGCCATACGGCGCTGCCCGACGACCAGATCCGCTGCATCTGCGAGGGCTGTAAGCGCGGGCTCGAGCTGGTCCATAACGGCAACGAGCGCTCGGCGCTCTTCACGCTGCGCACCGCCAAGGAGATGGGCCAGCTCGACCGCGTCATCCTCGGCACCGACGCGCCGGCGGGCTCGGGCGTCCAGCCCCTGGGCATCCTGCGCATGATCGCCATGCTCTCCTCGCTGGGCGAGGTGCCGGCCGAGACCGCGATCTGCTTCGCCACCGGCAACACGGCGCGGATGCGCTCGCTCGATTGCGGCCTGATCGAGAAGGGCAGGGCCGCCGACTTCGTGTTCCTCGACAAGGCGCAGCACTCGCCGGGCAAGACGATGCTGGACAGCATCCGGCTGGGCGACCTGCCGGGTATCGGCATGACCGTGATCGACGGCATCGTCCGCACCCAGCGCAGCCGCAACACCCCGCCCGCGACGCGCATCCCCGAGATCGCCGCGCATTGAGCGCTGCGCCCTTTACCCCGTCACGTCAGAAGCAAAGCCCGCTTTTCATGATCGATCCGACGTCCGTGGAGCCCTATCTCGACCGGGTTCTGGCCGAGGTCTCCTTTCCGGAGCTGCCGAACCACTACAAGGGCAAGGTGCGCGACAATTACGACCTGCCGGACGGGCGCCGGATCATCGTCGCGACCGATCGCTTGAGCGCCTTCGACCGGATCCTCACCTCGATCCCGCTCAAGGGCCAGGTGCTGACGCAGATCGCGCGCTATTGGTTCGACCAGACCCGCGACCTCTGTCCCAACCACGTGCTGGCCTATCCCGACCCGAATGTCGTGGCCTGCCGGCGCCTGACGATCCTGCCGGTCGAGATCGTGGTGCGCGATTACCTTGCCGGCACCACCGGCACCTCGATCTGGCCGATGTACAAGAAGGGTCAGCGCGAGATGTACGGGATCAGGTTCCCGGACGGCATGCGCGAAAACCAGAAGCTGCCGCAGCCCATCATCACCCCCACCACCAAGGCCTTCGATGCCGGCCATGACGAGCCGCTGGCGGCGGCCGAGATCGTCGAGCGCGGAATCCTGAGCCGGGCGCAGTGGGACCAGCTCTCGGCCTATGCCCTGGCGCTGTTCGCCCGTGGCCGCGAGATCGCCGCCCGGCGCGGCCTCATCCTGGTCGACACCAAATACGAGTTCGGCACCGACGAGACCGGCGCCATCATCCTCGCCGACGAGATCCACACGCCCGACAGCAGCCGCTACTGGTTCGCCGACAGCTATCCGGCGCGGTTCGACGCCGGCGAGCGTCCCGAGAGCTTCGACAAGGATTTCGTGCGGAGCTGGGTCACGGCGCGCTGCGACCCCTACAACGACCCGATCCCCGAGATCCCGCGCGAGATGCGGCTCAGGACCGCCGCCGTCTATATCGAGGCCTTCGAGCGCATCACCGGCCGACGCTTCGACTGGCCCGACCCGAAGATCGCGCCGATGGAGCGGATCGGGAAGGCGATACGGGATTATCTGTCGAAGTGAGCGCTCGTCCTGCTCTTCACGTCATCCCCGCGAAAGCGGGGATCCACAGATGGGCCCGAGCGTGGCATCGACATGGACCCCCGCTTTCGCGGGGGTGACGACTATCGTGCTGGATTGGTGAGGGAGAGGACGTCGCGCTCCTGTTTCGTCACTTCGCGTCCGCCAGCACGAACTCCGCCCCGCGTTCGCCCACCATGATCGAGGGGGCGTTGATGTTGCCCGAGGTCACGGTCGGGAAGATCGAGGAATCGACGATGCGCAGGCCCGTGAGCCCGTGGACGCGCAGCCGCGGATCGACCACCGCTTCCTGGGGATCGGGTCCCATGCGGCAGCTGCCGCAGGGATGGAACACCGAATAGGCGCGGGCGCGGATATCGGCGGCGATCTCGTCGTCCGTGGCCTGGTTCGGCGTGGGATGGAGACGCTCGGCGATGACCGAGGCCAGCGAGGGGGCGGCCACCAGCTTCTGCATGAAGCGCACGCCCTCGACGATCTCCTGCATGTCATGGTTGGTCGACATCAGGTTGAGCTGGATCGCCGGTGCCTGCGCGGGGTCGCTCGATCTGATCTCGAGATGGCCGCGGCTGGTCGGCCGGCAGGGCGAGACCGAGACGATGAAGCCGGGGAAGGGATCGGGTCCCATCAGCTTCTTCACGCCCGGCAGCGCCTTCTCGTAGGTGAGCGGCGAGAAATAGAGCTGGATGTTGGGTCGGTCGAGCCCGGGCCGGGAGCGGAAATAGCCGCCGCCCTGGTTGACGCTGAGCGAGAGCGGTCCTTTGCGCGTGAGGATATATTGCAAGCCCACCTTGAGCTTGCCCCACCAGGGATAGAGCTCGTTGTTCAGGCTCGGGCGCGAGGCCTTGAAGATATAGTCGTAGCAGACATGGTCCTGCATCTGCTGCCCGACCGCCGGGCTCTCATGGTGGACCGGGATGCCCACGCGCTTGAGGAGATCGGCCGGACCGACGCCGGAGAGCTGCAGGAGCTGCGGCGAGTTGATCGAGCCGCCGGAGAGGATGACCTCGCGGTTGGCATAGGCGGCGGCCTCCCGGCCCTCGCGGCGATAGGCGATCCCGACCGCCCGCTTGCCCTCGAACAGGATCCGCGTCGCGAACGCGCCGGTGACGACCCGGAGGTTGGCGCGGCCCTGCGCCGGCCAGAGATAGGCGCGCGAGGAGGACCAGCGATAGCCGTTCTTGGTGGTGACCTGGTAGAGCCCGACGCCCTCGATGGTCTCGCCGTTGAGGTCGGGCGTGTATTTCAGCCCCGCCTCCTGGCCCGCCTTCACATAGAGATGGCTCAGCGGATGGACGGCGTTGCGGATGTCGTCGACATGGAGCGGGCCGCCGGCGCCATGGAAGGGGCCGGACCCCAGCGCATGGTCCTCCATCTTCCGGTAGGTCTGGAGCACGTCCTTCCAGCCCCAGCCTTTGTTGCCCATCGCCTCCCAATCCTCGAAATCGCCGGCTTGCCCCCGCGAATAGACCATGGCGTTGATCGAGCTGGAGCCGCCGAGGATCTTGCCGCGCGGGACGTAGTTGGTGCGGTTGTTCAGCCCGGGGATCGGCTCGGACTGATACATCCAGTTGACCTCGGGATTGTAGAAGGTCTTGCCATAGCCGATCGGCACCTGGACCCAGAAGCGGCGGTCCGAGGGGCCGGCCTCGAGCAGCAGCACCTTGTGGCGCCCGTTCTCGGTCAGCCGGTTGGCCAGCACGCAGCCGGCCGAGCCGGCGCCGACGATGATGTAGTCATAGCGGTCCTGGGAACCGGCCGGGGAAGCGGTGTCGTTCATGAAGACGTCTCGGCAATCCGATTTCGTTGAGCGATGCCGCCGGTCAAACCGGACCGTCCCGAATCTGCCATGAAGGGCAGGGAGACGGCGTTGATGACGGAATCGAGTCCTGGCGCCGCCCGATCATACAGCTTCGGCCATGACCTCGCCGCAGCAAAACCTGCGACAGAACGATTCTCGCGAGCCGGACGACGCGATGATAGCTTGGGGCTGTCCCCGCTCAAGGTGAGGTCCCGCCATGAGAATGAGATTGGCTGTCGTCCTGCTGCTTTCGACCGTGCCTGTCGCCGCCGCTTCCGCCCAGGCGGATTGCCCCGTACCGGCTTCGCTCAACGTTTGCAAGACGTGCCACGCGTTGGAGCCGGGCAAACCCTCCCGCCCGACCGGGCCGAATCTCGTCGGCGTGGTCAATCAGCCGGCGATGCATTCGGCCGACTTCACGCGCTATTCGGTGGCGATGAAGGCGGCGCAAGCCAAAGGGCTGGTCTGGACCGAGGATAATCTCATGGCCTATATCGCCGACCCCAAGGCGTTCCTGGCGAGCGTCAACGGCGAGCAGCTCCAGAACGCCATGGCGTTCCAGCTCAAGGACGAGGCCAAGCGCAAGGCCGCGGTCGAAGGGCTGGAGGCGCTCGCCGCCTGCCAGTGAGCGGACCTGTCTCCGGCCGGATGGCCGGAGGAACGGCGCAACCCCGCGTCACGACAGCTTGCGCAGCAGCTCGATCAGCGAGGCCTGTTCGCGTGCGCTCAGCGGCTCGAGCGTCTGGCGGGTGATGGCGGCGGCGTGGGCGAGGGAACGCTCCACCAGCGACTGGCCGGTCTCGGTCAGGGCCACGACGCGCCGCCTTCCGTCCTCGGGATCAGCGCGGGTCGCGATCAGATGGCGTTTCGTCAGGCGGTCGACCACGCCCTTGATGGTGGCGGCGTCCATCGCCGTCAGGCGGCCGAGGCGGTTCTGCGTCGTCGGGCCTTCCTCATAGAGCTTGGCCAGCGTGGCCCAGCGGGTCGGCGTGATGTCCTTCTCCATCTGCCGCGCGAAGATCGCGACATGGCGCTGGCTCACCCGTCGCAGCAGGAATCCCACCTGGTCGTCAAGCCGGTAATCCGGCTGGGAGGGCGCGGCATGGCCGTTGCGGCGCGGTCGCGGGCCGTCGCCGCCGGACGCCGAGGCCGAGCCCGATGTCGCTCGCGATCTCAACGCAGCCCGTCCTCGCCCTTGATCTCGGCCTTGGTCAGGCCGCCCACGCGCGGCAGCGGCCGGCCGCCATCCGTGACGGCCACCGCGACCATGATCTCGTTGGCGCGCGGCGCGTCGTTGATCCGGACCTCCATGCCGTCGAAATGGCTGCGCACGAAGGCGGCGTCCTTATGGCCGAGCGGGATGTCGAGCGCGACGCCGAGCCCGCCGCGCTTCTTGGAGGAGGGGATGAGCGCCGCACCCTTGCCGAGCGTCTTGCGGAAGGGGGCGCCCAGCTTCGGATGGAGAATGGCGGCGGCATGCTCGAGCTCGCCATTCTCGCCGACGGCCGCCGCCTTGCCGTAGCTCTCGACCTTGGCGCCGGGGATGCCCAGCGCCGCCACCGCGCGCTCGGAGAGCAGGCCGCCGAGCTCCTCGCCGATATCGATCAGCTCGGCCAGGTCCTCGACATATTTCCCGGCGAAGGGATTCTCGATCACCGCGATGGCGGCGGCGCGCCGCACCGGCGGCTTCACCTCGCGGCCCTGCTCCTGGTCCGTCTCCTCGACGATGGTGACGATCTTGCGGATCCTGGCTTTCATCTGAGGCCATCCTCTCCCTTGATCTCGCTCGCCTTGAGCCCGCCGACGCGGGCATGGATGCGCGGGCCCGTGGTCATGACCAGCGCCAGCAGAATCTCGTCCGCCCGGGGCGCGTCGGTGATGCCGACCTCGATGGCGTCGAAATGGCTGCGCACATAGGAGGCGTTGATATGGGTGACCGGCACGTCGAGCCGCGTGCCCGGCCCGCCCACCTTCTTGGTCGAGGCCACGATCGCCTTGGCGCCGCCCAGCACCTCGCGCATGCCATAGCCGCCCGGCACATGCCAGAGCGCACCATGCTCGAGCTCGCCGGCCGAGCCGACGATGGCACCCTTGCCATAGCCTTCGATCGCCTTGGGATCGCCGCCCATGGCTGCGATCAGGTCCTTCGCCATGCGCAGACCCAGCGGCTTCAGGTCGTCCATGAAGCCCTGGATCTCCTCCACATAGCGTCCGGCGAAGGGATTCTTGATGACGGCCAGCGCCGCTCCGCGCTTGAGCGTCCTGGCCGGCGCCGGCCCGCCCTCGTGATAGATCTCTTCGACCGAGATCAGGTATTTGCGCAAGCTTACGTCATGCATGGGCGATCACTTTCTTGGGAACCGGGGAAAGAGGCGCGAGGTTGCCGGCGTCGATGCCGACGAGCCGGGTCTCGCCTTGGAGATGCAGCGCCGCGGCGGCGATGAGCCCTCGTTCGCGCAGCGAGCGGGCCGTGGCGTCGCCGGCGTCGAGCGCCCGCGCGATGTCGAAGGGCGCCAGGGCGGGAACATGGCGGGTCACGAGTCGCGCGCCCAGGTCGTTGTCGGGCTGAAGATCGCTCGCCGGCACGCGCAGGATGCCCGGATAGCCCGGCAGATCGACCGCATTGGCGATCACGGTCGCGGCCGCGTCGGCCATGGCGGCGGTGGGCGCCAGCACGGTCACGGCATCGGCCAGCCCCAGCGAGAAGCTGCGCCCGCGCCAGCCGCTGGTGGCGATGCCGCGCACGGGGTCGTGACTCATGACCGTCGCCTTGCCGAAGAGCGAAGGCCGGTCGGGGCGGTCGATCATCGCGACCCGGAAGGACTGGTCGCCGGCGAGATGCAGCGCGATGTCGCCGCCATTGTTGACATAGGCGCGCGAGAGGGATGTGGCTGCGGCCATGGCGCCGAGGATTTCCTCGGCGACCGCGCCGGCGACGGCGGCCATCGGCGTGATGAAGATCCCGTCCGCGAAGGGCGCCACCGCGTCATGCATGCGCCGGGCGACGATGCCCGTCAGCGCACTCCCCTCAGGGCTCGCGGCGCGGCGCAGCAAGGACAGCTCGGCGCAGAGCTCGTCGAGGATCGTGACGAAGCGGTCCGCTGCCGACCGATAGGCCACCGCGACCGCCTCCGCTGTGCCCCAGGCCTCGATGACGAGGTCGATCGGTCCGTCCTGCAGATGCAGCCGGCGGCCGTCGGGCAGGAGTGCCACCTGGGCGCGGCTCATGACGCGTTCCCGTTGCGCCAGGCCGGCGTCATCGGCCAGGGATTCTCGGCGTGGGGCGTCACCTCGCGCCGGTCGGCACCGCGATCGAGGGAACCGAGCGGGCGCACCTGGTCGAGATGGCCGCCCAGCGCCGCGTAATCCTCGAGCCGCATGGTGAACTCGATCGGGGCCACCAGGGCCGGGGTCGGCACATAACCGAAGCCGTTCTCCGGCACGCGCGTGACATCGACCATGAAGGTGATGCCGCCGCCGGGCCAGATATAGACCGGGGCGCCGCCGCAGGTGACGCGGGTGAGGGACTCCTTGACCGAGCGGGTCAGCCGCACCGGGTTCTCGGTGACGCCCGCGCGCAGCGAGCCGCCGGCGCCGCCCATGAAGAGCACGGTGCAGAGGGCCGGCTCGCAATTCTCGCGGATGCGCTCGACCGAGACGCGCAGGCTCTCGGGCAGTTCCTCCTCGACGGGCCGCAGGCTCTCGTCGAGACGGTAGAAGCCGTATTGCTCGCCGGTGGTCGAGACCATCAGCATGGTGGTGCCGGGCTTCGCCACCTTCTTGTCGAAGGGCTCGAGGATCGAGAGCGGGTCGGAGATGTTGGTGCCGCCCCAGCCGGTGCCGGGCTCGGCCACCTGGAAATAGCGGCCGGGCGTGGAGCGGCGCCCCTTCATGCGGATGCCGGTCTCGCCGATGCCGAGATACTTGCCGGCCTGGTGCTCGGAGAGCACGCCGGTGATGTGGTCGTCGACCACCACCACCTCGTCGACCTTGCCGAACCATTGCCGCGCGAACATGCCGATGGTGGCCGAGCCGCAGCCGACCCGCATCCGCTCTTCGGCCGTGCCGTTGACGAGGGGCGGCTTGCCGGCCTGGACCAGCACGCTGGCGCCCTCATCGACGGTGAGCTCGACCGCCTTGCCGTTGCAGAGATCGAGCAGCGTCTCGCAGGTGACGCGGCCTTCCTTCTTGCTGCCGCCGGTCAAATGGTGCACGCCGCCCAGCGACAGCATCTGCGAGCCGTACTCGCCGGTGGTCACATGGCCGACCGCTTCGCCCTGGGCGCGGACCGCATTCTGCTCGGGCCCCAGATGCCGGTCGGTGTCGATTTTGATCTTCACGCCGCAATAGCTGAAGATGCCCTCGGTCACGACCGTGACCATCTCGACGCCCTCGATCTCGGATGCGACGATGAAGGGAGCGGGCTTGTAGTCGGGATAGGTGGTGCCGGCGCCGATCGCGGTGACGAAGGTGCGGTTGCCGCTGACGAGCTGCCCGTCCCAGCCGGCGCCGCGCTCGAACGGCACCACGCTGCCGCCCTGCGACAGCGTGCGGTTCAGCAGGAGATGCGGGTCGACGCGGACGATCTGCCCGTCCTGGTTGGCATAGCGGTCGCAAGCCCCGACGGCGCCGGGCTTGATGTAGCACATGACCGGACAGGCATCGCAGCGGATCTTGCCGTCGCTGCTGGCGGGGCCGGTGGCGCCGGAAGCTGTGACGGCCATCACCCGCGCTCCTTTCCACCAGCGGCGAGGATCGCCGCGCGCACCCGGTCGGGAGTCGCCGGTGCGCGGCGGATGCGCACCCCGGTCGCATCGAAGATCGCGTTGAAGATAGCGGGTGCCGTCGGGATCAGCGCCTGCTCGCCGATACCCTTGGCACCGAAGGGACCGACCGGCGAGGCGTCCTCGATCAGGATCGAGGTGATCTTGGGCATATCGCCCGCCGAGGGGATCAGATAATCGTGCAGGTTCTCGCCGCGGCCGGGCAGGAACTCCTCCATCAGCGCCAATCCCAGCCCTTGCGCGGCACCGCCCTCGATCTGGCCTTCGACCAGGGTCGGGTTGATGGCGCGGCCGACATCATGCGCGGCGGTGAGCGCGAGAAGCTTCACCGTGCCCAGCGCCAGATCGACCTCGATCTCGGCCAGATGCGCGCCGAAGCCATAGACCGCGTAGGGCACGCCCTGGCCGTCGGCATCGAGCGGCGAGGTGGGCGGGTTGAAGGTCGCCTCCTCGCTGAAGACATAGCCGCGGGCGTCGACCGGCAACATGGCCAGATCGATGCGCCGCTCATGGGCGCCGTCCTTGACCGTGACCTGGCCGGGACCGAACTGGATGACCGCATCCTCGCCGGCATTGGCGGCACGCAGGATCTGCGCGCGCAAGGCCCGGCCGGCGAGCTCGGCCGCCTTGCCGGAGACGAAGGTCTGGCGCGAGGCCGAGGTCTTGCCGGCGTCGGGCGTGATGTCGGTGTCGGCGGAAATCCGGTCGATCTTGTCGATCGGCGCGCCCAGTGCATCGGCGAAGATCTGGGTGACGACCGTGTTCGAGCCCTGGCCGATATCGACGGCACCCTGATGCAGCGCCAGGCGGCCGTCCGGCTTGAGGCCGGACCGGATGGTCGAAGGATTGGCCATCGAGGTGTTGCCGCAGCCATACCACATGCCGGCGACGCCGACGCCATGGCGCAAGGGGCCCTGGCTCGCGCGGTTGAAGGCAGCCGCTTCCTCGCGCGCCTCGCGCCAGCGCGGCCGCAAGGCCTCGAGGCAGGCACGGATGCCCACCCCTTCGCCGATCACCTGGCCCGTCGCCGTCGGCTGGTCGCCGCTGAGCGCGTTCTTGATCCGGAACTCGAGCCGGTCGATCCCGAGCTTGTCGGCCAGCTCGTCGAAAAGCTGCTCCTGCGCCAGGGTCGATTGCGGCACGCCGAAGCCGCGGAAGGCGCCGGCCGGCACCAGATTGGTATGGACCGCGCGGGTGAGCGCGCGGTAATGCGGCACGAAGTAGGGGCCCGAGGCATGGACCGGGACGCGGTTGGCGACGGTCGGCCCCCAGGAGGAATAGGCGCCGGTGTTGAAATCGGCCCTGACGTCGATCGCCTGCAGCGAGCCGTCGCGCGCCGCGCCGATCTTCATCCGGATCTGCGAAGGATGGCGCTTGGTCGTGCTCATGATCGATTCGGGGCGCGTATGGACCATGCGCACCGGCTGGCCGGTGATCCAGGCCGCCAGCGCCACGAAGGGCTGTACCGACATGTCGAGCTTGGAGCCGAAGCCGCCGCCGACGGCGGTCGGGATGATGCGCACCTGGCTCTGCGCGATCCCGAGGATCTTGGCGATATCCTCGAGGTTCATGTAGGGCGCCTGGGTGCAGACCTGGACCTCGATCCGGTCGCCCACGCGCCGGGCGAAGCCGGCCTCGGGCTCGATATAGGCATGCTCGACGAAGCCGGTCTCGAACGCGGCCTCGACCGTCACGGGGGCCGACGCCATCGCGGCCTCGACATCGCCTTTGACCACGCGGCCCCGCGTCAGGATGTTGCCCGTCCGCTTCTCATGCAGCAGCGGTGCGCCTTCCGCGAGGGCCGCCGCCATGCTGGTGACGGAAGGCAGTTCTTCCCAGGTGACGGGGAACTGGCGAAGGTCGAGCGCCTCGATCGCGGCCGGCTGTCCGACGACGGCCGCCACCGCCTCGCCGCGGAACTTGGCCTCGCCGAGGGCGAACACCGTCTGATCGGCAAAGGGCGGGATCGGGCCGTAGGGATCGGTGGTGGGCACGTCCCTCGCGGTGAGCACCCGGACGAGGCCGGGATGTTCCGCCACATAGCGGTCGAGATCGCCGAAGCGGAAGCGCGCGCGGTGATGGGGGCTGCGGATCGCGCGCAGCAGCAGGCTGTGGGCCGGCGTCTCGTCGGCGCCGAAGATCTCGGTGCCGTTGGTCTTGGGCTTGCCATCGAGGCGGCGCAGGCGCTTGCCCACGGCCTTTCCGGCGGCGGGATCGCTGTCGGCGACCGGGGCCTCGCCCTGGTCGAGGATGGCCGAGACGATCTTGCGATAGCCGGTGCAGCGGCAGAGCACGCCGCCGATCGCATCCATGGCCTGGGCTTCGGTGGGCTGGGGATTGGCCTCGAGGAGCTTCGTGGCCGCGACCAGCATGCCCGGCGTGCAGATGCCGCACTGCGCGGCGCCATGGCGCAGGAAGGCGTCCTGCAGGCGCCGCGTGACGGGCGAGCTCTCGGAGAGGCCTTCGATGGTGTCGACGCGGCGGCCCTCGACCTGGCCGACCGCGACCAGGCAGGCGCAGACCGGCTCGCCCTCGAGCAGCACGGTGCAGGCGCCGCAATCGCCGGCATCGCAGCCGACCTTGGTGCCGGTGAGGTGAAGCTCGTCGCGCAGCGCCCGCGTCAGCCGCTGGCCCGGCGGCGTGCCGACGCTGACCTCGCGGCCATTGAGGGTGAAGGCGATGGTGGTGCCGGGGCGATCCATGACGCTCAGCCCGCCGCGCATTGCTCGAGCGCGCGCGCCACCAGCGTGCGCGCGGCATCGCGGCGATAAGCGGCGGTGGCGCGGATATCGTCGATGGGCGAGAGCGCAGCCAGATGCGAGACCGCGACCTTGCTGCCGATGCCGGGCTTCATGGGCAGGCCCAGCAGGGCGGCCTCGAGCTCGGGTAGGCGGCGCGCCACGGCCGAGCAAGCGCCCACCGCGATCCGCGCCTGGGCGATCCGGCCTTGGCCGTCGTCCTCGAGGATCGCCGCGACCATCGCGATCGAGATCACCAGATAGCGCCGCGCCCCGAGCTTCAGGAAAACCGAGGGGCCGTCGATGCTGTGCGGCACCCGGATGGCGGAAACCAGCTCGTCGGAGCGACGCTCGGTCTTGCGGTTGCCGGTGATGAAGGCGGCGAGCGGGAGGCGGCGGGTGCTGGCGCGCGACATCAGTTCGACTTCCGCATCGAGCGCCAAGAGCGGCGGCACGCCGTCGGCCGCAGGCGAGGCGTTGCAGAGATTGCCCGCGATCGTGCCGCGGTTCTGGATCTGGATCGAGCCCACCTCGCGCGCGGCGGCCTTGAGCGCGTCGAAGGCGCGGGGCAGGGGCGTCGCCACAAGCTCGCTCCAGGTGGTGCCGGCGGCGATGCGGACGCCGTCCTGCTCTTCGCGGATACCGGAGAGCTCGCCGATGCCGGTGACGTCGAGAACGGGTGTCGAGAGATGCCGGTCGCCCAGCGCCGGGTAGAAATCGGTGCCGCCCGCCAGGATCTGGATTCCCGGCGTCGCCAGCGCCTCGACCGCCTCGCGCAGGCTTTTCGGTCTCAGGAACATGACGAAAAGGTCATGGGGCCCGTCTCTCCACCGGCCGCTCCTCCGAGAGGGGGCAATTAGTTCGTATACAAATGATCTGCGGGTGAGGGGAGGCTGTCAAGCCGGGGCTGTTCGTCGATCCGCGCTTCAGTCAATGTAGCCGCACGCAAGGATGGTGGTGGGGCCATACCGTGCAAATCCTGGCTGTCGTCTTTCTCGGTATCTGTGCCGGCCTCGCTGTTTTCCGGGCCGTTGATGCCTATCAATGGTGCGAAATGCGGCGCTTCCGGCTGTACGCCTTGCTCTCGATTCCGCTGATTGTGGGAGCGGGGTTCGCGACTTGGCAATTCTTTGCCAGTCCGGATCCCTACCGTGGCGTCGGTGCGGAACTCGATAGCGACTGGGTCTGCAGCGGCAGCGCTGCGCTCGGCGATCTCGTTTGCATTAAAAAGTCGGCGCCGGCCTCGACGCACCCCGAAAACGCCGATTAATCTGATCGCCTTGTCACTTCGCCCGAGAGCGATCATGCCCATCAACGGACCGGTGCTCGAAGCCCGCCGGGTAAGCTGGGTTCCGCGCCTGCTCCTGGGGCTGTTCCTCCTGGCCATGGCCGCCGGTCCCGCCTGGGCGCATGCCTCGGACAAGGGCATCGTGCTGCTGCTGCCGACCGGTTACTACATCGTCGGCGGTGCGCTGGCCGTCGCGGTTTCCTTCCTTCTGCTGCTGGCTGTGCCCAACGATTGGCTGCGCCGGTGGATCGGTTGCCGGCTCGATCTCGGCACTTGGCCGGCCATCCCGCGTGTTGGCGTCAGCGCCGCCGTCTTCATCCTCCTCGTCCTTCTGCTGATCACCGGCTGGTATGGCAGCCGCGATCCCCTGGAGAACCCGCTGCCGCTCTTCGTCTGGACCCTCTGGTGGGGCGGACTCACCATCGCCCACGCGCTCTTCGGCAATCTCTGGCATGGCCTCAATCCCTGGCTCGCCCCCTATCGGCTGGTCCGCCGGTTGATGGGCCGGCGAGAAGGGGAAGGGCTGTGGCGCTACCCCGCCTGGCTCGGCTATGGGCCGGCCATCCTGTTCTTTCTCGGCTTTGCCTGGTTCGAGCTGGTCGAGCCGGCACCGGACGATCCGTCGCTCCTGGCGGATGCGATTCTTGTCTACTCGATCGTCACCTGGGCCGGGATGGCGCTGTTCGGCGAGCGGGCCTGGCTCGCCAAGGCCGAATGTTTCTCCGTTTTCTTCGGCTTCGTGGCGCTCCTGGCGCCGTTCCAGGCAGAGCCGGTGCCGGTGTCCGCCGGATCAACCGAGCCCCGGCGCTACCGCCTGACACTCGGCCTGCCGGGGCGCGCCCTGCTGCAGCGCGAGCCGCTGCCGCTCGACGGCACCGCGTTCGTCCTGCTGACGCTCGCGACCGTCTCCTTCGACGGGCTCAAGATGACCTTCTGGTGGCTGGGCCTCTGGGGCGTCAATCCGCTGGAGTTTCCGGGCCGTAGCGCCGTGATGCCGGCCAGCAGCCTGGGCCTTCTGGCGATGTGGGTGGCGCTGGGCCTGATCTATCTCCTGGTGATTGCTTTGGGATTTCGGCAGGCCGGCGGGCGCACCGGTCTAAAGCCGACGTTGGGACGCTTCGTCTTGACCCTCCTGCCCATCTCGATCGGCTTCCACTTCGCCCACTACCTGACCTCGTTCCTGGTCAATGCCCAATATGCGCTGTTCTCGGTCAACGATCCGTTCGAGGCCGAGTGGCATCTCCTCGGGATGGAGGAACCGCATGTCTGGGTCTCCTTTCTCTCGGACATGAACTCGGTCTGGGTGATCTTCTCGCTGCAAGCCGGGGCCGTGGTACTGGCACATCTGCTGGCGGTGCTGCTGTCGCATCTGATGGCGATCGATTTTCAGCCGGGCCGGCGCGCCGTCTTCGCCAGCCAATGGCCGCTGGCGTTGTTCATGATCGCCTACACCCTGTTCGGCCTCTGGCTGCTCTCGGCGCCGAACGCGGGATGAGGCCGGAAAGGCCGCCGCCATATTGCCTTTTGCCAGGTCGCGTGATCTCATTTCCACGCAACAGTCGCGATAACAAGAACCGGTGCCCGCGCGGAAAGAGCGCAAGGGAGCATCGCGTCAACACGAGGGAGGAGCGACGATGACTTCGGATCGGAAGGGAAATTCCAGCAGGAGCACGAGCAAGGCCGGCCGCTCGCTCATCACGCGCCGCGGCCTGGTGAAGGGGCTGGGGGCTGCGGCGGGTGCCGCCGCCGCCTCGGGCCTGCTACCGGGGCCGATGCGCTATATCCAGGCGCAGGCCGCCGAGCCGATCCGGCTCGGTTTCCAGGTGCATCGCACCGGGATCGGCGCCGCCTATGGACGCTGGTACGAGCAGACCACCAACGCCGCGGTCAAGACGATCAATGCCGCGGGCGGCATCAATGGCCGGCCGATCGAGATCGTGGCCGAGGATGACGGCACCGATCCCAAGCGCGGCGCCGAGGTGGTCGAGAAGTTCGCGACCAAGCACAAGGTCGATGCCGTGTTCGGCACGCTCTTCTCGCATGTGGTGATGGGTTCGGCGCCCACCGCGGGCCAGCTCAAGATGCCCTATTTCGTGGTGAGCGAAGGCCATCACGTCGCCTCGGGCGCCCTCAACCGCTATACCTTCCAGCCCGGCATCACCGATGTGCGCTCGCAGGTGATCTCGATGGCGCCCTGGATCGCTTCCAATCTCGGCAGGAAGGTGGCGATGATCTATCCGGACTATGCGTTCGGCTACGACCATCGCGATTTCTTCTCCGCCGCCATCCAGGGGCAGGGCGGGGCGATCACGGCCCTCATTCCGGTGGCGCCGACCGAGACGACCTACTCGAAATATTTCGCGCAGATCCCGGCCGAGACCGAGGTGCTCTATCACGTCATGGTCGGGCCGGGCGTCCTCACCTTCGTCAAGGAGATGGGCGACCATTTCGGCTCGAGCCGCCCGCAGATCTTCGGCTTCATCGATTCGCTCGAAGCCACCGATCTCGCGAGCCCCGGCCTCGAGTTCCTGGACGGGACCTATTTCTGGGAGGCTTTCCCGCGCTACGCGCAGAAGGACCAGTCCGAGTTCGACAAGCATTACCGGGCGGCGGTGGGCGTCGACGACAACGGCGCGTCGACGGCCGATCCGAAGGAAGTTTCGACCTACTCGCACATGTTCGGTTGCTGGGAGACGCTCTACGTGATCAAGGCCGCCATGGAGAAGAGCGGCTATCAGAAATCGACCTTCGCGCAGAAAGGCAAGCTGATCGAGGCGGTCGAGGCCATGACGGCCTTCCCGGAAAGCGACGAGCATCCGCAGGGCGACAAGACCTTCAACGGCAAGCTCCACCAGTGCTACGGCCACCAGTTCATCTCGAAGGTCGAGGGTGGCAGGCTCAATGTCGTGCACAAGACCGCGATCGAGGACGGGCTCTACGAGCCGGAGACGGACTACACGAAGAAAGCGCTGTAAGGCGGGTGGAGCAGTCGTTCGGGAATTCGATATCGCGACAAATAGTGCGACTCCCCTCACCCTGCCCTCTCCCCCTCCAAGGAGGGGGAGAGGAAGGAACTTTCTTCGAGATCGCCGCTGCATGAAACACTTCATTCCTCTCCCCCGCAGAGCGGGGGAGAGGGTAGGGTGAGGGGGCTTCGGTGATCCGCGAACTGTCGACCCTGAAAGGCGAGATCGGCGCGCCTCTCCCTCCTTCCGCTGCATGAGCCTCGGCCCCCATCTCCTCCTCGCCTTCCTGGAAGGAACCGTCTCCGCCTTCGTGCTGGCGCTGACGGCGCTGGGGTTGTCGCTGGTGTTCGGCGTCATGCGCATCGTCAATGTCGCGCATGGCGAGTTCTTCATGCTGGGCGCCGTGCTGGCCTACGGCTTCAGCAGCCTGGTTCCCGGCTTGCCGGCCTTGGGCTTCCTGCTGGCCCTGATCCTGAGCCCGCTGGCGGTGGGCGCCATCGCCTGGAGCGCCGACCGGCTGGTGCTGGCGCGGCTCAACTACAATCCCGAAGCGACGATCGTCGCGACCATCGGCATGCTCTACATCATCGAGCAGCTGGTGCTGACGATCTACGGGCCGGACGCGCATCCGGTCCAGCCGCCGATCAGCTTCCGCATCCTGTTTCCCTGGTTCGGATACTCCGGCTACAAGCTGGTGGTGGTCGCCGCCTCGGGCATGCTGCTGCTCACCACCTGGTATCTCCTGATGCGCACCCGCATCGGCCTCGTCATGCGCGCGACCCAGCTCGATCGCGAGACGGCGCAGAATTTCGGCATCCCCGTCGCCCGCGTCTATTCGCTGATCTTCGCGTTGGGCGCCGCGCTCGCCGCGGTCGCGGGCGTGCTGGTGGTGCCGATCCAGCAGGCCCATTACCTGATGGGGCTCGACCCCCTGCTGCTCTCCTTCATCACCGTCATCATCGGCGGGCTCGGCAGCCTGCGTGGCACGCTGATCGCGGCCTTCGTCATCGGCCTCTCCGACGGCATGTTCTCGGTCTTCTTCTCGGGAACCCTCTCCAAGATCATCGCGACGCTGCTGGTGGCGCTGGTGCTCGTGTTCCGGCCCTCGGGCCTGTTCGCCCGGAGTGCGCGATGAGCGGGCAGGCCTTCGCCGTCGCCGCCCTGCCAGGTGCCGACCGGCGGCCGGTCTGGCTGCATCTGGCGGTGCTGGTACTGCTCTTCGGCTTGCAGTTCGTCCTGCCGGCCTACGACCATGGCAACGTCACGCGGATCATGATCCTGGCGAGCTACGCCATGGGCTTCAACCTGCTGCTGGGCTATACGGGCCTGATGAGCCTGGGGCATGCGATGTTCTTCGCGGCCGGGCTCTATGGCGCGGGACTTCCCGTCTATTACCTGGGATTCGACCCGTTCTCGGCCTTCGCGGCCGGCGTCGCGGCGGGCGGCTTTCTGTCATTCGGCGTCGGGCTGATCGCGCTGCGCACCAGCGGGGTCTCCTTCATGATCGTGACCCTGATGTTCGCCCAGGCCTGTTTCCTGCTGACGCTCTATTTCAACGGCATCACCCAGGGCGACCAGGGCCTCGTGCTCGATCTCAGCGCCTGGAGCTGGGATGTCGGCAGCGAGGATGGGCCGCTCAGCCTGATCTCGCCGCCGATCCGCTACAATCTGGCGCTGCTGCTCTTCGCGCTCTGCCTGCTGGTTTCGCTCCTCCTGGTCCGCTCGCGCATCGGCCGCGTGCTGGTCGCGATCCGCGAGAACGAGGCCCGGGTCTCGATGCTGGGCTATCACAGCTTCCGCTACAAGCTGGGCTCGCTGATGCTCTCCGGCACCATGTCGGCGGCAGCGGGCGCCACCTATGCGCTGCTCTTCTCCTATGTCGGCTCGACCTTCGCCGGGATCCAATATTCGATCCTGCCGCTGCTCTGGGTGCTGCTGGGCGGGCAGGGCACGATCCTGGGTCCGCTCCTGGGCACGGCCCTGATGTTCTACCTGGTCGATGTCTCGAGCGAATACAGCTCGAGCTACATGCTGATCGTCGGCGTGGCGCTCGTGCTGCTGGTCCTCTGGTTCCCCAAGGGCATCCTCGGCACGGTTCGCCAGAAATGGCTGCCATGGCTGCCGTGACCGGCGCGCCATCGGTGCTGCTCGCCACGCGCGGGCTCGGCCGGCGCTTCGGGGGCCTGCGCGCCGTCGACGCGGTCGATCTCACGGTCGAGCGCGGCGAGATCCGCGCCGTGATCGGGCCCAACGGCGCCGGCAAGACCACGCTCGTCGGCATGATCTGCGGCCGGATCGCGGCGAGCGAGGGCCAGATGCTGTTCGAAGGCGAGGACATCACCGGCCTTCGACCCTGGAGCCGGGTCGAGCGCGGCATCGCCTACACCTTCCAGATCACCAGCATCTTCCAGAACCTGACCTGCTTCGACAATGTGGCGCTGGCGGCCCAGCGCGGGCTTCCCTGCCGCGGCGGCGAGGCCGAACTGGCGCAGAAGGTCGAGCGGACCCTGGCGCGGGTGGGGCTTGCCGGCCGCGGGACCGTCCTGGCCTCGACCCTGCCTTACGGCCATCAGCGCCTGCTGGAGGTGGCGATCGGGCTGGCGCTGGCGCCCAAGCTGCTGATCCTCGACGAGCCGACGCAAGGCCTGTCGGAGGAGGAGATCGTCGGTTTCTGCGCGCTGGTGCGCGAGATCGCGGCCGACGCGACGGTGCTGCTGATCGAGCACAACATGCCGGTGGTGATGGACCTCTCGCATCGCATCACGGTCATGGACAACGGCCGGATCCTGGCGGAAGGCACGCCGGAGGAGATCCAGGCCAACCCCGAGGTGCGGAGGGCCTATCTCGGCACATGATCCTCACCCTCGACAGGCTCAACTGCTTCTATGGCCGGGTCCAGGTGCTCCGCGACCTTTCGCTGACCTTGGCGCCGGGCGAGGTGCTGTGCCTCCTGGGTCGCAACGGCGCCGGCAAGACCACGACGCTCAAGACCGTCATGGGCTTGATCCGGCCGCGCTCGGGCCGCGTGCTGCTGGGCGATGAGGATCTCAGCCGCCTGCCGGCGCACGAGATCCCGCGCCGTGGCATCGCCTATGTGCCGCAGGGGCGGCGCCTCTTCGCCGAGCTGACGGTCGAGGAGAACCTGACGATCGGCTTGATGGCGCGCCATCGCGGCGAGGCGGCGCGCGAGCGCGTGCTGACGCTGTTCCCGGTGCTGAAGCAACGGCTGCATCAACCGGCGGGCACGCTTTCGGGGGGCGAGCAGGAGATGCTCGCCGTGGCCCGCGCGCTCTGCCTCGAGCCCCGCGTGCTGCTGCTGGACGAGCCGACCGAAGGGCTGATGCCCAGCATGATCGCAGCCATCCTGGAGACGGTACGGCTGCTGAAGCGGGAGGGGGTGGCGACGATCCTGGTCGAGCAGCGGGTCGGGGCCGCGCTCTCGGTCGCCGACCGCGTCGCCTTCATCGAGAACGGCACGGTCATGCAGATAGCGGCGGCGGCGAGCCTCCATGCCGACCGGGCGCCGATCGAGCGCTATGTGGGGGTGGGATTGAGCCCGGCCTGAGCGGAGCGTCGGCGCGCCGGCTCAGGCGACCAGCCGTGCCGCGTCGCCCAGGCTGACGCCGGCGAGCTGCATCTGGCGCTTGGCCGTGGCGAGCGAGCCGCTGAGGTCGATGGCGCGGCAGGCATCCATCAGCACGGTGGTCTCGAAGCCCAGCCGCGCCGCATCCAGCGCCGAATAGGCGACGCAATAATCGGTGGCGAGGCCCACCAGCGCCAGCTTGGTCAGGCCCCGCTCGCGCAAGTAACCGGCAAGCCCCGTGGGCGTCTTGCGGTCGTTCTCGTAGAAGGCCGAGTAGCTGTCGATCGCCTTGCGGAAGCCCTTGCGGATGACGAGCTCCGCCTTGGTCCAGGCGAGACCCGGATGGAACTCGGCGCCGCTGCTGCCCTGGACGCAGTGGTCCGGCCAGAGCGTCTGCGGGCCGTAGGACATCTGGATGTTGGAGAAAGGCGCCTGGCCGGCATGGCTCGAGGCGAAGCTCGAATGACCGGCCGGATGCCAGTCCTGCGTCAGCACCACATGCTCGAAGGACCGGATCAGCTGGTTGACCAGCGGCACGATCTCGTCGCCGCCATTGACGGCCAGCGCCCCGCCTGGACAAAAGTCGTTCTGCAGGTCGATGACGATGAGAGCCGCGTTGGGGCTCTCCTTCCTCAGCGCGGCCACGGGGGTATCCTCTCTGCAATCCTGATGCCAATGCGACGATGCCCTGGAGTCTAGGGCGCCGCCGGGAGGAGATCAACCGATCCGCCGGTGTCAAATGCGGTCGAGTCCGCCGACTGTTTCCCCCGTCAGAAGCGCGCTGACAGGCTGAGGGCGCCGAACTTGTCGGCATCGTCCTGTCCCTTGAACTCCGGCGTACGGAAGACGTAGGTATAAGCCAGCCGCACCGTCCGGAAGACCAGGGCGATGCCGACCTGCGCGTCGCCGACCAGGACGTTCTTCTCGACGCTGGGGCTGTCCTGGAAGCTGTTGCCGTCGAGAAAGATGTTCCGCCCCACGGCGCGACCCTCGACGCCGGCGAACAGATACCATCCGAAATCCGCCTGCGGCACGAAATAGCCCGAGGCGGGCAGGCCGGGCTCGATCCGCGGCGGGCCGTAATCGTCGGGCATGTTCCAGCCGAGCCGCAGGGTGGCGCCGCCATTCGCGTAGGTGAAGACATTGCCCAGCGCCGCCCCCAGATGCGGCGTGGCGTCGAGGGCGAGGCCCATGATGTCGTCGGCGATGGGAAGGCGCCAGCTTCGCTGATAGGTGATGACGATACCGGGCTCGTTGTCGAGCTGATGATCCCAGCCGCGCGGCTTGGTCGAGCCGATGGCCTCATGGACCAGGGTCTGGGCCTGCCGGGCCAGGGCCGCGGGCCCGACCACGCCCAGCTGCAGCTGAAGCTGATCGAGATGCGTGGGCGTCTCTGAAAAGAGCCCGATCGAGCCATAGAGCCAGCCGGCATAGGGGTGATCGTCGCCCGGCGGATCCTCCAGGGAGAGATCGTTGGGCGTGAACATGCTCTGGCCCAGCCCGTAGCTCGCGCGGACGGTTCCTTCCTCGGAAAAGAAGGGGAGCCAGCGCGCCACCGCCCTGGCCCAGGACGGCGTCTGGTCGGGGCCGGTGGTCCAGGAAGCCAGGATGCCGTTGGTGTAGTCCCGGTCGTGGCCGGCGAAGGAATCGTTCTCGATGACGAGATTGAGGGTGCCGAACTCTGAGTCTTTCGCTCGGACGGCGGGGACGGCCGTGATCGCCATCAGAGCGCCGTAGAGGCACGCGACAAGGCTCGAGCGGTACCGGTCCATCCACGCGCTCCGATTGTGAAACCCCGGGTTGAGAGTAGGGCCACGTTTCGTTGTGGCAAGGGTCAGAAACGGAGCGAGAGGCTGAGCGCGCCGAACTTGTCGGCGTCGTTCTGGCCGCTGAATTCCTGGGTGCGGAAGACATGGGTATAGGCGAGCCGCGCCGTCCGGATCGTGAAGGCGATGCCGACCTGTGCGTCGCCGACCAGGATATTTTTCTGGACGCTGCGGCTGTCGGTGAAGGTATTGCCGTCGAGAAAGATGTTCCGAGCCACGACTCGTCCATCGAGCCCGGCGAAGACATAGAAGCCGAAATCGCCCTGCGGCTCGAAGAAGCCGGAGCCCGGCAGGCTGGGCTCGATCCGCGGCGGGCCGTAATCGTCGGGCAGGTTCCAGCCGAACCGCAGGGTGGCGCCGCCATTCGCGTAGGTGAAGACATTCCCGACGGCACCGCCCAGATGGGGCGTGGCGTCGAACGAGAAGCCCCAGATCTCGCCCGAGATGAAGGCCCGCCAGCTGCGCTGATAGGTGAGGACGACGCCCGGCTCGTTGTTGAGCTGGTGATCCCAGCCGCGGGGCTTGTCCGCGCCGATGATGCCATGGACCCAGGTCTGGGTCTCGCGCGCGAGGGCGGCCGGACCCACGACGCCGAGCTGCAGGTTGAGCTGGTCGAGCCGGGTCTCGGTCGCGGAGGTCAGGCCGATCGAGCCATAGAGCCATCCCGCATAGGGACGGTCGTCGGCCGGCGGATCCTCCAGCTTGATATCGCTCGGCGTGTAGATGTTCTGCCCGATCCCGTAGATCACCCGGACCGTGCCTTCGCTGGAGAAGAAGGGCAGCCAGTTCGCCGCATCGACCGCCCAGGAAGGGGCGTCGCCGGCGCCCGAGGTCCAGGAAAGCATGATGCCGTTGGTGTAGTCCTGGTCGAGGCCGGAGACGATGTCGTTCTCGAGCACGAGGTTGAAGGTGCCGGCTTCCTCATGCTGGTCGGCCGGCTCCTCGGCCTTGGCGGCCGGAGCGACCGCCACGAGCAGCAAGCCGCCGAGGAAAACGGACAAGCGGGAGGCGGACAAAAGGAAACCGGAACCAGCCCGGGGCCGGTTCCGGTCTCGATTCGGGCGCGTGGGGGCGGTTCGGGCCAGGAGCTCGTCTCCGGACAGCAGGAAGGGGTAGCGGCGATCGAGTATGCCGGAACCTTATCCTGCTTCGTCCAGTGGCAGGGAAGGGGCGCCTTGCCGTCGCGGCCGGGCTGGGAGGGGAGGCTGGAACGGGTCGCGTCCCGGCGGGGCCGGCATCCGCCGGTTCCGTGGGAATGAAAGTCGCGAACGGCATAGCAGCGGGGCAGCCCCCAGGCTATTGACAGCCGGCGCGTCTCTCATGTCCCTATCAGGCCGCGCACGCAAGCATTCCGGGTTCCCGCCTTGGCAAAACGCTATTCGGCCCTCTCCCTCCTTCGCCATGCCCTGCAGCCCTCGAGTCCCTGGCCTCGCGCCTGGCGCTCGCCGGCGCCCAAGTCGAGCTATGACGTCGTCATCATCGGCGGCGGCGGGCACGGGCTCGCCTCGGCCTATTACCTGGCCGCCAATCACGGCATCAAGAATGTCGCAGTGATCGAGCGCAGCTATATCGGCTCGGGCAATGTCGGGCGCAACACCACGATCGTGCGCTCGAACTACATGATCGGCGGCAACACGCCCTTCTTCGAGTTCTCGCTGAAGCTGTGGGAAGGGCTCTCCCACACGCTCAACTTCAACGTGATGCTGTCGCAGCGCGGCCAGATCGGTCTCGCCCACAATCCCTCGCAGATGGACGTGCTGGCGCGCAAAGGCAACATCATGCGGCTGCACGGCATCGATGCCGAGCTGCTCGACCGCGGCGAGGTGATGAAGCTGCTGCCCTATCTCGACTATAGCGATGCGGCGCGCTTCCCGGTCGTGGGCGGCATCATCCAGCATCGCGCCGGCACGGTGCGCCACGATGCCGTCGCCTGGGGCTATGCGCGGGCCGCCAGCGATCTGGGCGTCGACATCATCGAGAATTGCGAGATGACCGGCTTCCTCATGGAGCAGGGCAAGGTGGTCGGCATCGACACCACCAAGGGCCGCATCCGCGCCGGCAAGACCGCCATCGCGGTCGCGGGCCACAGCTCGCATATCGCCGCCAAGGCGGGCCTGCGGCTGCCGGTGGAGAGCCACTTGTTGCAGGCTTTCGTCTCCGAGCCGATCAAGCCGCTGGTCCATCACGTCGTCTCGTTCGGTGCCGAGCTTTATTACATCTCGCAGTCCGACAAGGGCGGCCTGGTGTTCGGCGGCCATATCGACGGCTTCGCCAACTACAGCCAGCGCGGCCAGTTCCCGAAGGTGCAGACGGTGGCCGAATGCGCCGTGTCGCTGATGCCCTGCGTGTCGCGGCTCCGGCTGCTGCGCCACTGGGCCGGCATCATGGATATGACACCGGACGGTGCGCCTTTCATCGGCCGCACGCCGGTGCCGAACCTCTATCTCGATGGCGGCTGGTGCTATCAGGGCTTCAAGGCGATCCCGGCTTCGGGCTGGACCTTCGCCCACACGATCGCGAAGGGCGAGGAGCACGAGCTAAACCGCTGCTTCAGTCTCGACCGCTTCGCGAAAGGCGGCGAGCTCGACGATCACGGTTCCGGCAACTGGACCTACAAGCAGTAGGGGGGCTTGAGAATGTTGAGGATCACCTGCCCCTGGTGCGGCGAGCGCGACTATAGCGAGTTCCGCTATGGCAGCGAGGTCAAGACGCGGCCGGCGCCCGGCACGGGCGACCTGAAGACCTGGCACGACCATGTCTTCCTGTTCGACAATCCCAAGGGCCCGACGCGCGAATATTGGCAGCATGTGCTGGGCTGCCGGCAATGGCTGGTGCTGGAGCGCGACACCGCGACCAACGCTGTGGGCAAGGCGGTCCCGGCGCGCGACGCCGCTTCCAAGAGCGGAGCCGGCCGATGATGAAGGGCAGTTCCCACCGCCTGCCGCAGGGCGGACGCATCGATCGCAGCCGGCCGCTGTCCTTCACGCTCGATGGCGAGCGGATCACGGGCTTCGCCGGCGATACGCTGGCCTCGGCCATGCTCGCCCATGGCGTGGCGCTGGTCGGCCGCAGCTTCAAATATCACCGCCCGCGCGGCCTGATGGCGGCGGGGATCGAAGAACCCAACGGTCTCCTGACGCTGGGCGAGGGCGGGCGGCGGGAGCCGAACATCCCCTCGACCATGACCGATCTGGTCGAAGGCCTCGTCGCGCGGCGGCAGAACGGATGGCCCTCGATCGAGTTCGATCTGAGGGCGGTCAACTCGCTGGCGGCGCCGCTGCTGACCGCGGGCTTCTACTACAAGACCTTCATGGGGCCGCGGCGCGGCTCCTGGATGGTCTACGAGCCTCATATCCGCAAAGCCGCGGGGCTGGGCGAAGGCAGCTACGTGCCCGATCCCGACCGCTACGAGACGCGCCACGATTTCGCCGACGTGCTGGTGGTGGGCGCGGGGCCGGCGGGCCTGGCTGCGGCGTTGGCCGCAGGCCGAAGCGGCGCGCGCGTGCTGCTGGTGGAGCAGGATTCGGAGATCGGCGGCAGCCTGTTGTCGGAGCCGGCCGAGAGCGCCGGCGCTCCCTGGCTCGCCCAGCGCAAGGCCGAGCTCGAGGCCCTGCCCAATGTCCGGATCCTGACCCGCACCACGGCTTTCGGCCTTTATGACGGCAACACCGTGGCGCTCCTCGAGCGGCGCGATCACCTCTCGCCCGATCCCAAGAAGGGCGAGGCGCGGCAGGTGACCGTCACGCTGCGCGCGCGCGCCATCGTCTTCGCGACCGGCGCCATCGAACGGCCGCTGGTCTTCGCCAACAACGACCGGCCGGGCGTGATGCTGGCCTCGGCGGCGCGCAGCTATCTCAACCGCTATGCCGTGGCGGCGGGCCGGCGTGCCATCGTCGCCACCAACAATGACAGCGCTTATCGCGCCGCCTTCGATCTGGCGGCGAACGGGCTCGCGGTCACGATCGCCGATCTGCGCGGCGAGATCGACGAGAGCCTGCAGGCGGCGGCGGCGAAACACGGCATCGAGCTTCGGGCTGGCACGGGCATTCTCGATGTCGCGGGCGGCAAGACCGTGACCGGCGCGCGGCTGGGGCCGGTCGGCCGGGCCGATGCCGGCGAGCTCAGGTCCTGCGATCTCGTCTGCGTCTCGGGCGGCTGGTCGCCGTCCGTGCATCTGACCTCGCATGGTGGCATCAAGCCGGTCTATCGCGACGAGATCGCGGCCTTCGTGCCGGGCGGCTTCGCCAAGGGGCAGTTCGGGGCGGGTGCCGTCCTCGGCAGCTTCGGATTGGCGGTCGCGATCCGCGAGGGCGCCGAAGCCGGCGCCCAGGCGGCTGATCATGCCGGCCATGGCACTGGCGCCCGCGCGGTGCCGTCGCCCGCGATCGAGGGCGCCGACCGCTACGCGGTCGCGCCGCAATGGCCGAGTCTGTCGGCGGCCAAGGGCAAGGCCTTCGTCGATTTCCAGAACGACGTGACGGTCAAGGACATCGTCCAGGCCCATCAGGAGGGCTACCAGTCGGTCGAGCATCTGAAGCGCTACACCACGCTCGGCATGGGCACCGACCAGGGCAAGACCGCCAACATCAACGCGCTCGCGATCATGGCGGGCCTGCGCGACGTGAGCATTCCCGAGGCCGGTACCACCACCTTCCGCCCGCCCTATTCGCCGGTGGCGCTGGGGGCCATCGCCGGGCGCAGCGTCGGCCACCATTTCCGGCCCGTGCGGCTCTCGCCGCTGCACGATTGGCATCTGGCGAATGGCGGCGCCATGACGCCGGCCGGCCCCTGGCTGCGCGCCTGGTACTACGATTGGGCCGGCAAGGACGCCGCCGCGGCCTATGTGAAGGAAATGGATCTCGTCCGCCATGGGGTGGGCATCGCCGACGTCTCGACGCTCGGCAAGATCGACGTCCAAGGCCCCGATGCGGCGGAGTTCCTCAACCGCCTCTATGTGAACGGCTTCGCCAAGCTGCCGGTCGGCAAGGCGCGCTATGGCGTGATGCTGAACGATGACGGGCTGGTGCTCGACGACGGCACCACCACGCGCCTCTCCGACACCCGCTTCTTCATGACCACCACGACCGCGCAGGCCGGCGAGGTCATGTCCTGGGTCGAGTTCCTGCTGCAGACGGCCTGGCCCGAGCTCAAGGTGCATGTCGCCTCGCTGACCGACGAATGGGCGGCGATGGCGGTCTCGGGTCCCAAGGCGCGCCAGGCGCTGGCGCTGGCCTTCCCCGGCCAGGATGTCGGCGACAACCGGCTTCCCTATATGGGCGCGCTCGAATTCACCCATGACGGCGCGCCGGTGCGGCTGATCCGGCTCAGTTTCTCGGGCGAGCTCGCCTACGAGGTCTATACGCCGGCCGACAATGGCATCGCGCTCTGGGAGCATATCCTCAAGGCCGGCCAGCCGCTCGGCATCAAGCCCTACGGGCTCGAGGCGCTGGCCTCGCTGCGCATCGAGAAAGGCCATGTGGCCGGCCTCGAGCTCGACCATCGCACCTCGCTCGACGATCTCGGCCTCGGCAGGATGGCGGGCAAGGAAAAGGACTATGTCGGCAAGGCGCTGCGCTTCCGCCCGCTGCTGCAGGCGCCGGAGCGCTGGAGCCTGGTCGGGATCGAATGCCTCGAGCCCGACAAGCGCCTGCGCGGCGGCTCGATCCTGTTCCTCAAGGAGGACAAGATCGAAGGTCATGGCCGCGGCTACATCACCTCGGTCACCTGGTCGAACGAGCTCAACAAATATATCGCGCTCGGCCTCTTCAGCGGCGGCCTGCGCCATGAGGGCGCGGAGATCCTCTGCGCCTATCCGGTGAAGAATGAGCAGGTGCGCGCGCGCATCGTCTCGCCGCATTTCATCGATCCCAAGGGAGAGCGCCTCTATGCTTGAGCGGCGATCGGCGCTGGCGAAGGACCTGCAGCAGGGCGGCCGCGACGGCGCCGCGGGCGATCGCAGCGTGAAAATCGGCGAGGTCAGGGGCTGGTCGCTGGTCCAGGCGGCGGGGTTCCCGGCCGAGGCCGCGGCCTTCGAGGCGGCGCTGTCCGGCGCGGTCGGCACGAGCTTGCCGGCGAAGGTCGGCGAGGCGGTGACGGCGCAGGGCCGCACGCTGATGCGCGTCGGGCCGGAGCATTTCTGGGTTCTCGGTCCCGAGAACGACGAGCTTGCGGCCAGGCTGTCGGCGTCCATCGCGCCCAGCGTCGGCTCGATCCTGCCGCTCTCCCACAGCCGCACGCGGATCTTCATCGAGGGCGCCGCGGCGCGGGCGGTGCTGGCCAAGGGCATCCCGCTCGATTTCGATCCGGCCGTCTTCAAGATCGGCCAGTTCGCTTTGACCGGCCTGCATCACACGCCGGTGCTGGTGCATCGCACGGGCGCCGAGCGCTACGAGATCTACGCGATGCGCACCTTCGCCCACTCGATCTGGGAATGGCTCACCGACGCGGCGCTGCCGGTGGGATATGATGTCGTGAAGTAGGGACGTTGTGGCCCAAGTGCGCCGAACGTCATCCCCGCGCAAGCGGGGATCCAACTCTGAGCTTGGTACGCTGGATCAAGATGGGCCCCCGCTTGCGCGGGGGTGACGAGCGCGCGTGCAACAGCGCTTCGTCCTTCCGTTCAGGGCAGCGCCTTCAAGAACGCCTTCACCACCGTCGCCGCGTTGTCCGAGGCGAGCTGGAAGAAGGTCCGGATCTGGTTCTCGCCTTCGCCGCCGCCGGCGAGGTCGGAAAGGCTGCGGAAGGCGATGAAAGGCTTGCCATTGACATAGGCCACGTGGGCCACCGCCGCCGATTCCATGTCGAGGACCTTGGCGTCGAAGGCCTCCAGCACATATTCCCGGAACGCCTTGTTGTCGACGAAAGCCTGACCCGAGACCCCGTTACCGCCGACCACGATCTTCGGCCGATGGTCGAGACAGTTCTGCGCGGCGCAGTTCTGCAGCGTGATCCCGTCGGCCACGGTCTTCGCCAGCGCGAGAAGCGCCGGGTCGACCGGGAACCAGTCATGCTCCTCCCGGGGATTGTCCTTGCGCAGGATCTTCACGGGCTGGGGGAAGATCATGCCGAAATGGGCATCCGGCTTGTCGGCCCAGTCCGGCAGCTCATAGCCGCCATCCTTCTCCCGGGCGAAGACCGCTTCGAGATATTCGCTCCAGCGCTCGGGGATCACCACGTCGCCGATCTCGAGGCCGGGATCGACCCCGCCGGCGATGCCGGAGAAGACGATCCGCTCGACCGCGAAATGATCGAGGGCGAGCTGGGTCGTCATGGCCGCATTGACCATGCTGATGCCGCTCAGGAACAGCAGCACCGGCTTGCCTTCGATGGTGCCGGTGACGAAGGTCATGCCGGCGAGGTCGTGGTCTTTCCGGTCCTGCAGCGCCTGCTGCAGCAGCGTCCATTCCGGCGGGAAGGCCGAGATGACGGCCGTGCGCGGCGTCGCATCGAGCGTCTCCGCGGCGAAGGCGGGGGCGCCGAAAGCGAGGCAGAACAGAGTCAGAGCGGCCGCCAGCCGCTTCAGCATCGGGGTCATCTTCCAGGGATGCGCGACTCTCAGGCCCGCATCCGCTTCGCTTCGGGATCGAACAGCGGCTCGGCGACGATGGTCGCCTTGCGGCGGTCGCCGAGAATCTCGATCTCGAAGGCGTGGGCGCCGGTGTCGCCGGCGAGCACCCGGGGCACATAGCCCTGGGCCAGCGACTTGTCGACATAATGCCCGTAGCCGCCCGACGTCACCCAGCCGACGACCTGGCCCTTGTGCCAGATCGGCTCGTCGCCCAGCACGTCGGCATCGGCGGCATCGACCACCATCGTGACGCGCCGGAGCTTGCCGCCGCTTTCCTTCTCCTTCATCGCCGCCTCGCGGCCGATGAAGTCGTTCTTGGTGAGATCGATGAAGCGGTCGAGGCCCGCTTCGAAAGGCCCGTAGATCGGACGGAGTTCGCGATACCAGGTGGGGAAGTTCTTCTCCAGGCGCAGCGAGAGCAGGGCCCGCATGCCGAAATTGATGAGCCCCAGATCCCGGCCCGCTTCCTGGATCGCCAGGAAGAGGCGGCGCTGATATTCCGGCGCCACCCAGATCTCGTAGCCGAGATCGCCCGTATAGGTGACGCGGTTGATCATGGCCGGCAGGTTGGCGATATCCATGGCGCGGTGGTCCATGAACTTGAAGGCGGTATTGGAGACATCCTCGTCGGTCAGCCGCTGCAGGAGCTCGCGCGACTTGGGTCCGGCGATGGAGAGGCCGACCAGGCCCATGTCGAAGCGGTGCACCGCGACCGAGCCGTCCGCGGGCAGATGCTTCTCGAACCAGCGCATATGGTATTTCTGCGCCTGGCTCGAGCCCCACATCAGGAAGCGCTCGTCGCCATTCTTGTCCGGCTGGGCCTTGGCGATGGTGAAGTCGCCGATCAGCTTGCCCTCGGGATTGAGCATCGGCGTCAGGATGAGGCGCCCGGTCCGCGGCATCTTGTTGGTCATGAGCCGCGACAGGAAGGCCTCGGCGCCGGGGCCCTTGAACTCGTATTTCGCGAAGTTGGCGATCTCGGTGACGCCGACCCCGTTGCGCACGCCCAGGCACTCCGCCTTCACATGCTTGAAGTCGTTCGAGCGGTGGAAGGAGACGATGTCCTTGGGCTCGACACCCTTGGGCGCGAACCAGAGCGGCGTCTCGAGGCCCCAGCTGTCGCCCATGACGGCACCCTGGGCGATCATCACGTCGTAGAGCGAGGTGGTCTGCTGCGGGCGGGCCGCCGGCAGCTCCTCGTTGGGGAAGCGGATCGAGAAGCGGCGGGAATAGTTCTCGCGCACCTTCTCGTTGGTGTAGGAGCGCGTCGCCCATTCGCCGAAGCGGGCGATGTCCATGGCCCAGACGTCGAAGCCCGGATCGCCGTTCACCATCCATTGCGAGAGGGCGAGGCCGACGCCGCCGCCCTGGCTGAAGCCCGCCATCACGGCGCAGGCGCACCAGAAGTTCTTGAGGCCCTGGACCGGGCCCACCAGCGGATTGCCGTCGGGCGAGAAGGTGAAGGGGCCGTTGATGATGCGCTTGATGCCGGCCTTGGCCATGGCCGGGAAATGCTTGTGGCCGAGCTCGAGCGAGGGGGCGATGCGGTCGAGGTCGGGCTCGAGCAGCTCGGTGCCGAAATCCCAGGGCGTCTGGCGCGGCTGCCAGGGGCGGCAATCCTTCTCATAGGTGCCGAGCACCATGCCGCTGCGCTCCTGGCGCATATAGATCTCGGCCTTGAAATCGATCGCATGCGGCAGCTCGTGGCCGCGCGCCTTGTTGAAGGCGACGACCTCGGGCATCTCGTCGGTCACGAGATACATATGTTCCATGGCGAGGACCGGCAGCTCGATGCCGACCATGCGGCCGACCTCGCGGGCCCAGAGCCCGCCGCAATTGACGACATGCTCGGCGCGGATATTGCCCTGGTTGGTGATAACGTCCCAGCCGCCGTCCTTGCGGGCCTTGAGCTCGGTCACGCGGGTCTTGAGATAGATCTCGGCGCCATTGATGCGCGCGGACTTGGCATAGGCATGGGTGGTGCCGGAGGGGTCGAGATTGCCGTCGGCCTTGTCGAGCATGGCGCCGACGAAATGCTTCGCCTCCATCAGCGGGAACAGGTCTTGCGCCTCCTTGGCCGTCAGGAGCTCGGTCTCGAGGCCCAGATAGCGCGCGCGGGCATGGGCCATCTTGAGCCATTCCATGCGCTCGTGCGTGTCGGCCAGCATGAGCCCGCCCGAGCGATGCAGCCCGCAGGACTGGCCCGAGATCTTCTCGAGCTCGTCATAGAGGCCGATGGTGTAGCCCTGGAGCTTGGCGACGTTGGGGTCGCCGTTGAGGGTGTGGAAGCCGCCCGCCGCATGCCAGGTCGAGCCCGAGGTGAGCTGGTCGCGTTCGATCAGCACCACGTCCTTCCAGCCGGCCTTGGTCAGGTGATAGAGCACGCTGCAGCCGACGACGCCACCGCCGATCACGGCGACCTGGGTATGCGATTTCATGCCTGTGGTTCTTTCCTGAAAGCCGCCTGGGAGCCGAACGGGGGAAGGCCGGGCGTCACCAGCCCCGGCGCCCGGGAGAATGCGTCGGGGGCTTTCGGCGGGTCAAGGCGGTTCCAGACGCTGCTTTGGAGGCCAACTCCCATGCTAAGCTCGGCTGTCATCGGCCCATAATTCACCTCTTGATAGTAACCTATATGTTACCATATAATCGATGAAATTGACCGTCGTCGAATATGTCCGCACAGACGGGTCCAGTCCTTATCGAGACTGGTTCGATGACCTCGATTCGCAAGCGGCGGCCAAGGTGGCGACGGCCGTCCTGCGCCTGGAAACAGGAATTGTCTCGAACGTGAAATGGATCGGCACGATCGCCGAATGCCGTATCGATTGGGGACCGGGTTATCGCGTCTATCTGGCGAAAGACGGTGAAACACTCGTTATCCTGCTGGGCGGCGGCACCAAAAAGCGCCAACAGGCCGATATCGAGCGGGCGAAGGCGATGTTCTCGGAGTACAAGGTTCGTAAGGCATCGGCACGCAAGCCGGGAACCAAAAGGGTGACCCCCATGGCTTTGACACGCGAATTCAAGCAGACGGTTGCCGATCGGGCCAAGCGCGATCCGGCCTTTGCCAGGGCGCTGCTGGACGAAGCGGCAACCTTGTTCCTCAATGGGGAGCCGGAACCGGCGCGTCTCATTCTGCGGGATCTCGTCAACGCAACGGTGGGGTTCGAAGCGCTGGCGCTCGAGACCGCCAAGCCCAGCAAGAGCTTGCATCGGATGCTGTCGAGCCAGGGCAATCCCAGCATGGATAATCTCGCCGCCATCTTCCAGGTGCTGCGCGAGAAGCTGGGCGTCGAGATCAGGGCGCGCGTCGTGAAGGCTGCGTAACTTTCCCTCCGCCCCCGGTTTTCCGGATCGCGACTTTCGCTTCCCTCAGGGCACCAGCACCGCCGCGCCCTCGATGCGGCCGTCGCGCAGCCGCGTCAGGGCCTCGTTGGCTTCGGGCAGCGGGAAGGCCGTGGTCGTCGTGCGCACCGGGACCTTCTGGGCGATGGCGAGGAACTCCTCACCGTCCCGGCGCGTGAGATTGGCGACCGAGCGGACCATGCGCTCCTCCCACAGGATCCGGTAGGGGAAGCTCGGGATGTCGCTCATATGGATGCCGGCGCAGACGACCGTGCCGCCCTTGGCCGTGGCCCGGAGGGCGGCCGGCACCAGCGCGCCGACGGGGGCGAAGATCAGGGCCGCATCGAGCGGCTCGGGCGGCGGGCCGTCGGACCCGCCCGCCCAGACGGCGCCCAGGCTGCGCGCGAAATCCTGGCCCTCGCTGTCGCCGGGCTTGGTGAAGGCGAAGACCTGCTGGCCGCGATGGCGCGCCACCTGGATGGCGATATGCGCGGCGGCGCCGAAGCCATAGAGACCGAGGCGAGGCGCATCCCCGGCGAGCCGGAGCGCGCGATAGCCGATCAGGCCGGCACAGAGCAGGGGCGCCGCCTCGACATCGCCGAAGCCCGCGGGGATCGGGAAGCAGAAATGTTCGTCGGCGACCGTGTAGTCGGCGAAGCCGCCATCGATCTGATAGCCGGTGAAACGGGCCCGCGCGCAGAGATTCTCGCGGCCGCTGCGGCAATAGTCGCACTCCCCGCAGGTCGAGCCCAGCCAGGGCACGCCGACCCGGTCGCCCTCGCGCAGCCGCTCCACGCCGGCGCCCACCGCGGCGACGGTGCCGACGATCTCATGGCCCGGCACCAGCGGCAGCTTGGGTTCGGTCAGCTCGCCATCGACGATATGAAGATCCGTCCGGCAGACGCCGCAGGCATGGACCCGGATCAGCACCTGGTGCGGTCCCGGCTGCGGCGGACCCGGGCGGTTCTGCAGCCTGAGCGCGCTTTGCGGTTTCTCCAGAATCATCGCGCGCATGGGCGGGGTTCCTCGGAAAGCCGTTGATGGAGCCTGTCGGCAGGGCCGGCCGCGCCAATTATAGCGATCCCGGCCGGCTTGGGGATGCGCGCCTCGGTCACACTGAACCCGAGGCCTGAACGCCAACCGGTGCGCCTTTGGTTCCCACCCTTGGCCGGGTGACTCCGCCCGGCGCGGCGATTATTCTCCCCCGCACCGCCGATCGGCTTTGCCTGGAAGGGATCATCATGCGCGTCTTCATTGCCGGCCTCGACACCGAAACCAACACCTTCTCGCCGATCCCCACCAGCATCAAAGGCTTCGAGGACGGGTTCCTGGCCCATGGCGACGCCACGAAACGGCCGGAGAACTATTGCTCCGCCCAGCTCTTCGTCTGGCGCCGGCTGGCCGAGGCGAAAGGCCACGAGGTGGTGGAAGGGCTCTGCAGCTATGCCGAGCCCGCGGGCGTGATCACGCGCGCCGCCTACGAGACCCTGCGCGACGAGATCCTCGACGGCGTGCGCGCGGCCATGCCGGTCGATGTCGTGCTGCTGGCGCTGCACGGCGCGATGGTCGCGGACGGCTATGACGATTGCGAAGGCGACATTCTCACCCGCGTGCGCCAGATCGTCGGGCCCAAGGCCGCGGTCGGCGGCGAGCTCGATCTCCATTGCCATATCACCGAGGCGATGGTGACGCAGGCGACGGCACTGGTCGCCTACAAGGAATATCCGCATGTCGACATCCCCGAGCGCGCGGCCGAGCTGTTCGCGCTCTGCGAGGACGCCGCCAAGGGGCGCACCAAGCCGGTCATGGCGGCTTTCGATTGCCGCATGATCGGCACCTTCCGCACCACCGAGCAGCCGTTGCGCGGCTTCGTCGACAAGATGAAGGCGCTCGAAGGCAAGGACGGGATCCTCTCGGTCTCGCTCGGCCACGGCTTTCCCTATGGCGACGTCAAGGACGAGGGCGTGAAGACGCTGGTCGTGGCCGATGGCGACCGGACCAAGGCCGACAAGCTGGCGAGAGAGCTGGGCCAAGAGGTCTTCGCCATGCGGGAGAAGATCGCGCCTCGGTTCCTCACCGTCGACGAATCGCTGGACGAAGGCCTCGCGCATAACGGCAACCCGGTCGTGATCGCCGACGTGACCGACAATGCCGGCGGCGGCGCGCCCGGCGATTCCACCTTCTTCCTGCGCCGCATGCTCGATCGCGGCATCACCGACGTGGCGACCGGCTATTACTGGGACCCGATCGCGGTGCGGTTCTGCATGGATGCGGGCGTGGGCGCCAATCTCGACCTGCGCGTCGGCGGCAAATGCGGGCCGGCCTCGGGCGATCCGGTCGATCTCAGGGTGACGGTGCGCGCCGTGGCCGACCAGGTGACCCAGCGCTTCGGCGAGGCGCCCGATCCGATGGGCCCTTCGGTCTGGGTCTCGGCCCGGGGCATCGATCTGGTGCTGACCACGCTCCGCACCCAGGTGTTCCATCCCGAGGGCATGACCAAGCTCGGCATCGATCTCTCGAACCGCAAGCTCGTGATCGTGAAATCGACCCAGCATTTCCATGCCGGCTATGCGCCCATCGCAGCCCGCGTGCTCTACGCCGCGGCCCCCGGCGCCTTGACGAAGGACTTCGCCGCGATCCCTTACCGCAACATCACCCGGCCCTACTGGCCGAAGGTGGCGAATCCGTTTGCGTAGCCTGTCATTGCCGGGCTTGACCCGGCAATCCAGGGCATCGAGCGCGATGGCCCTGGATGCCCGGATCAAGTCCGGGCATGACAGAAAAGGAAAGGCCGAGGGCTTGGCCTCTTCCTAAACCTTCCCCGTCAGCAGCTCCTCCGCGCGCTGGCAGCGGGCGAGCCGGTCGGGCTGCGAGGTCGGTTGCAGCGACTGCGGACGCTCGCAGCCGGCGGTGGCGAGCGGGCAGCGCTCGCGGAAGAAGCAGCCCGAGGGCAGGTTGACCGCGCTCGGCAGTTCCGTGTTGCGCAGCGGCGCCACGATCGCCGCGCCGCGATCGAGCGTGGGCACGGCCGCGAGCAGCGCCCGCGTATAGGGATGAGCGGGACGCGCGAGCAGCGAAGCGGTCGGGCCCGCTTCCACCACCTGGCCCAGATACATCACCGCGACCCGGTCGGCGATATGCCTTATGACCGAGACGTTGTGGGAGACGAACAGGTAGGTCAGGCTGAGGCGCGCCTGCAGCTCCATCAGCAGGTTGAGGATCTGTGCCTGGACCGAGACGTCGAGCGCCGAGGTCGGCTCGTCGAGCACGATCAGGTCCGGCTCGAGAGCGAGCGCCCGGGCGATCGCGATGCGCTGGCGCTGGCCGCCGGAGAATTCGTGCGCGAAACGGTCGAGCTGGTCGCGGCGCAAGCCCACCTGCTCGGCGAGGGAAGCCGCGCGATCCTTCAGCCAGCGTCGCGGCCGGCGCTCGCCGATGCCGAGCGGCTCGGTGATCACCCGCCAGACCGGCATGCGCGGATCGAGCGAGGATTGCGGATCCTGGAACACGATCTGGAAGCGGCGGCGCAGCTTCCGAAGCCCGGCCTCGTTCAGGCCCCAGGGATCGGCGCCGTCGAACAGCACCCGGCCCTCGCTCGGCTTCAGCAGCGCCATGGCGACCTGTCCCAGCGTGCTCTTGCCGCAGCCGGATTCGCCGACGATGCCCAACGTCTCGCCGCGCCGGACCTCGAGATCGACGCCGTTGAGCGCATGGACATGCGCCTGGGGGCGGCCGAGCCAGTTGGCACCGATGGGAAAGCGCATATGGATCGTCTCGAACCGCAGCAGCGGCTCGCCGCCGGCCCTGGTTCGAGGGGCGGCTATCGAGGGCGCGAGGGGAGCCGTGGCGGCGGTCGCGCGCTTCTCCCGCAACAGCCAGCAGGCGGCGCGGTGGCGAGAATCCTCGGGCCCCGCGATCAGTGGCGGCGAGGCTCCGCAAGGCTCGAAGGCGAAGCCGCAGCGCGGCTGGAAGCGGCAGCCCTCCGGCGGATGAATGAGGTTGGGCACAGTGCCCGGAATCGAAGCGAGGGGCTGTTTCGGCGCCACGAACTCCGGCAGGGCCTGGAGCAGAGCGCGGGCATAGGGATGCAGCGGCCGTTTCAGCACCGCCTCGGTGCGTCCTTCCTCGACCACCTTGCCGGCATACATCACATAGACCCGGTCGCAGAGCTGTGCCACCACCGCCAGATCGTGGGTGATGAAGAGCACCGAGATGCCGCGCTCGCGGGCGCGCTCGCGCAAGAGGGCCAGCACCTGCGCCTGCACGGTCACGTCGAGCGCCGTGGTCGGCTCGTCGGCGATCAGCACCTTGGGATTGCACGAGAAGGCCATGGCGATCAGCACGCGCTGGCGCATGCCGCCGCTGAGCTCGAAGGGATAGTTCCGCATCACGCGCCGGGCGTCCGGAACCTGCATCTCCGTGAGCAGCTTTTCCGCCCGGGTCAGCGCTTCGGCCTCGGTGACGGCTTCGTGGCGCCGGATGACCTGGGTGATCTGGCGCCCGATCCGGATGGTGGGATTGAGCGCGTTCATCGGCTCCTGGAACACGACCGAGGCGAGCCGGCCGCGTATATCCTCGAGCGTCGCTTCCGGCGCGTTCGCCACATCCTGTCCCAGCAGCGCCACGCGGCCTTCGGCGATGCGGGCGGCGTGGGGCGGCAGGAGCCGCATCACGGAAAGGGCCGTCACGGACTTGCCGCTGCCGGATTCGCCCACCAGCCCCACGATCTCGCCGGGGCCGACCGTGAGCGAGACCCGGTCGAGCGCCCGCACGGCACCGCGATAGGTCGCGAACTCGAGCGAGAGCTCGTGGATCTCGACGATGGGCCCCGGCGCCGTTCCTGCATTTACCGTGCCGGCGATGGAAGCGGTCTCGGCCATCACTTGCCCTTGAGCCGGGGATCGAAGATGTCGCGCAGCCCGTCGCCCAGCAGGTTGAAGCCCACCGCCGTCACCAGGATCGCCAGGCCGGGGAAGGTCGGGTACCACCACTGGTCGAGGAGAAAATCGCGGCCGCTGCTGACCATGGCGCCCCATTCGGCCGTCGGCTGCTGCGCGCCGAGCCCGATGAAGCTCAGGGCCGCGGCGGTCAGGATGGCGCCGCCGATATCGAGCGTGCTCTGGACGATGATGGGCGCCATGGCGTTGGGGATGATGTGGCGCAGCACGATCTGGCGCCTGGAGGCGCCGAAGGTGACCGCCGCCTTCACATAGGCGCGCTCGCGCAAGGAGAGCGCCTGGCCGCGCGCGAGGCGGACATAGAACGGGATGCGCACCACGGCGATCGCCAGCATGGCGTTGATCAGATCGGGTCCCAGCGCCGCCGCCAGCGCCATCGCCATCACGAAGGAGGGGAAGGAGAGCAGCACGTCCATGAACCGCATGATGACGGTGTCGGTCTTGCCGCCCACGAGACCCGAGAAGGCGCCCAGCACCGTGCCGATGCTCATCGAGAAGAAGACGATGGCGATACCGACCGTGACCGAGACGCGCGAACCCCAGATGATGCGCGAGAGCAGGTCGCGGCCGACCTGGTCGGTGCCGAGCCAGTGCATCGCGCCCGGTGCCGCGAGCCGCGCGCGCAAGTCGAGCGCGTTGGGATCGTAGGGCGAGATCCAGGGGGCGAGCAGCATCACCAGCAGCACGAAGAGGATGATGCCGAGCCCGATCAGCGTCAGCGGGCTGCCGCGGAGCTGATACCAGATATAGGCGAAATCGATCCGGCCCGCGGGCGCGGCGACAGCTGGCGTGGGTCCCGGCGTGAGGGGCGCGGTGCTGTCGCTGGCCATGGTCAGCCCACGCCCCGGATTTGCGGGTCGAGGAACATGTAGGTGAGATCGACCACGAGATTGAGCAGCACATAGGCGGTCGAGGCGACCACGGTGAAGCCCATGATCGCCGGGAAATCCAGCGCGTTGATCGACTGCACGACATAGTTGCCCATGCCGGGCCAGGCATAGACCGTCTCGGTCAGCACCGCGCCATAGAGCAGGTCGCCGAAGGCGAGCCCGATCATGGTGACCGAGGGGATGAGGGCGTTGCGCAGCGCATGATCGAACAGGATGCGCCGGCGCGACAGGCCGCTGGCCTTGGCGGTGCGGATATAGTCCTCGGTCAGCACCTCCAGCATGGAGGAGCGGATCTGACGGGTGACGATGCCCAGATGGAGGAAGCCCAGCGTGATGCCCGGCAGCAGCAGATGCTTGACCGCGCTGACAAAGGCGGCGCCGTTGCCGGCCAGAGCGGCATCCAGCGTATAGAAGCCCGTGACGAAGGGAGGCGGGGTGAGGGCGCTGTCGATGCGCCCCGAGCCCGGCAGCCATTCGAGCCGTCCGTAGAAGAGGTAGATCAGCAGGAGGCCCAGCCAGAAGGCGGGGGTGGAGATGCCGGTGACGGAAAGGGTGCGGGTGACCTGGTCGATGGCGCGGTCCTTGGCCACGGCGGAGATGACGCCAAGGGGAATCCCGAGCGCGATGGCGAAGACCATGGCGGCCAGCGCCAGCTCGATGGTGGCGGGGAAGAAACGGACGATGTCGTCGGCGACCGGACGCTGGGTGCGGATCGAGATGCCGAGATCGCCCGACAGCAGGTCGCGCGCGTAGCTGAGATATTGCACATAGAGCGGCCGGTCGAGGCCGAGCTTGGCGCGCATCGCCGCCACCAGCTCGTTGGAGGCGCGATCGCCCGCCATCATCCGCGCGGGATCGCCCGGGATCATGTGCGAGATCACGAAGGTGACGATCGAGACGCCGACGACGACCAGGACCAGCAGCAGCAGCCGGCGGCGGACGATGTTCAGGAAGGACATGGCGGTGGTGTTTTCTTTGCTCCTGTGTCGACCAAGACCACGAGTGGAAGCTTCACTCCCACGTCATCCCCGCGAAAGCGGGGATCCATCCTGATCCAGCGCGCCGAGCTTCGCGTTGGATCCCCGCTTTTGCGGGGATGACGATAGGGGGCGTTGCCGGCGATGGAGAAGAATGACAATGGGTACCCGGAAACACAGAGGGCGGACGCAACCTTTCGGCCGCACCCGCCCCCGGGGTCTCCTCAGGCGCTCATTGCGCCCGCGACATGGTCTCGAAGTTGAACATCTGGAGCGTCATCGGGTTATAGATGAAGCCCTTGACGTCCGAACGGATGGCGACCTGGTAGTTCGCCTGGAACAGGAGGACATAGGGCGCCTCCTCGATCACGATCTTCTGCGCCTCGGCATAGATCTTCTTCCGCTCCTCGACATTCGCGGCGGTCGCGGCCTTGCGGATCAGATCGTCGACCTTCGCGTTGGTGTAGAAGGCGCGGTTGCCGGGCAGGCCGTGCAGGCTGGAATCGTACCAGTAGTTCATGAACATGTAGGGGTCGCCATAGTCCGGCGTCCAGTTGCCGGCCGCGATGTCGAAATCGCTGCTGTTCAGCTTCTCGCGCATCGTGGGATAGGCGAACTCCTGCATCTCGACCGTGATGCCGAGCGGGGCCAGGTTCTGCTGCAGGATGAGGCCGATGGATTCCCAGTTCGGGTCCTTCTTCGAATAGAGATAGCCGAGCTTCAGGCCCTTCACGCCGGCATCGGCCAGAAGCTGCTTGGCCTTGGCCGCATCGGTGGTGAACTGGAAGCTCGCATCGTCATGGCCCCAGAGGCCTTCGGGCACGGGCCCGCGCATCTGGACGCCGTTGCCGAGCAGGATGCCGTCGATGATGCCCTTATAGTCCACGGCGTAGGAGATCGCCTGGCGCACGCGGACATCGTCGAGCGGCTTACGGGTGTTGTTGAGATAGAGATAGGTCACCTGGAAGCTCGGTTCGTCGACGACCGTGACGCCTTCGGCCTTCTTCAGCGCGTCGAACTGGTCGACCGGCAGGTCCTCGGCGATGTCGATATCGCCCTTCTCGAGCTGCAGGCGCCGCGCGGAGGCTTCCTTGATGATCTTGACCACGACCTTCTTGAAGGAGGGCGCGGGACCCGCATAGTGCGGATTGACCTCCATCACCACCTGCTGGTCCTTCTCCCAGCTCGTCACCTGGTAGGGACCGGAGCCCAGCGTGTGCTCGGCGAGATAGGCTTGGCCGAGATCGCCGTCCTTCTCATGCTGCTGGGCGGCGGGGCTCACGATGCAGGCGCCGTTGGTGGCGAGGCCGGCGAGGAAGGGACCGAACGGCTCCTTCAGGATGAACTTGACGGTGTGGGGATCCACCACCTGGACCTCGGTCACGGGGCCGACCGTCTCGGACGGGCCCTTGGCGACCTTGAACAGGCGGTCGAAGCTGTATTTGACGGCGGCGGCATCGACCGGCGTGCCGTCGGCGAACTTGTGGCCGTCATTGAGCGTGAAGGTCCATTGCAGCCCGTCGTCCGAGACGGTCCAGGACTTCGCGACGTCGCCCTCGACCTCGGTGCTGCCCTTGCCGTTCTCGACCTTGAACTTCACCAGCCGCTCATAGGCCGGATAGGTCACGGTCCAGCTGTTGTTGGTCACGGTCACGGCCGGATCCATGGTGTCCACGTCGCCGGCCTTGCCGACGACGAGCGTCGTCGGGTCGCCGGCAGCGGCGGCCGGCAGGCTGCCGGCCGTGGCGATGGCCAGCAGCGCGGCGGCCCCAAGCAGCATGGCTTTTCCAAGCAGCATGCCCTTCACGTCAAATTTCATGGGTTTCTCCCTGTGTGCTCAATGAGGCGACGCCGTTCTTTTTCCGCGCTGTCGGGATCGAGCGCTGATCAAGACGCGGCGGAACGGTCCCCGATCGCCTGCGGATGATCTTTGTCGGTTGAATTGCAAAATCGTGGCAGGCGCGGTCGGCAGTATCCGGCGGGGTGCCGGGAGCGTCAAGGCGCGACGCCGGTTGGCGGCACGCGCCTCCTCCTATCGGCGGAGGCGAGCGGGCGAGAGCGCCGCTTCGGTCACGCCGAGATCGGCCAGCTCCTGCGGCACCGGTTTACGCTGTGCCAGCGCCGCGACCAGCTTGGCGATGCCGGGCGCGGTCTGGATTCCATAGCCGCCCTGGCCCGCCAGCCAGAAGAAATCGGCGACCCGTTCGTCATAGCCGACCACCGGCGTCTTGTCGGCGACGAAGGAGCGCAAGCCCGCCCAGCGATGCTCGATCCGCGGGATCGGCATCGTGACGGCCTGCTCCAGACGATCGACCAGGATCGCGATGTCGAGATCCTCGGGCTGCACGTCGCAGGGCGGCATCGGCGTCTCGTCGGCGGGCGAGGCCATGAGCTTCCCGGCATCCGGGCGGAAATAAAACTGCTCGTCCGCATCGATGATGGTGGGCCAGCGCATGACGTCCATGCCGGCGGGCGGCCGGAACTGGATGGCGGTGCGCCGCTTGGGCACCAGCCCGATGGGCGCCGCCCCGGCGAGGCTGCCGATCTCGTCGGCCCAGGCGCCGGCGGCGTTGACGATCACGCGGCCCGAGAACGAGCCGGCCTTGCTCTCGACCCGCCAGCGCCCATCCTGCCGCGCCAGTCCCGTCACGCGCGCGTCCGTCAGGAGCTGGCCGCCGCGCGCCCTCATGCCCTTGAGATAGCCCTGATGCAGCCCATGGACGTCGATATCCATCGCATCGGGATCGAGCACGGCATCGGCGACATAGCCCGGCCGGAACACCGGCACGCGGCCCTCGACCTCGGCCGGGGCGATGCGCCGGATGTTGCTGCGCAGGCCCGAGACCTCGGCGAGGAAGGCGTCGAGCGAGCGGCGCTGGTCGGCGCGGCCGATGAAGACGACGCCGCGGGGCAGGAGCAAGGGATGGGCCGCGAAGCCGGCCGGCGGATCGAGGTAGAACGGCTTGCCGCCGGTGGTAAGGCCCCGCACCGTGGCATTGCCATAGGTCTCGGCATAGAGCGCCGCGGAGCGGCCGGTGGTGTGGTAGCCCGGCTGGTCCTCCTGCTCCAGCATCAGCAGGCGGCCCTGGGCGGCCAGCTCGCAGGACGCGGAAGCGCCCGCCATGCCGGCGCCGATGACGATGAAATCGAAGTCAGCCATGGGAAAGCCACCCCGCTCCGAACGGTTCCTGACGCTGTCAGGGCTCATGGCCTAGCGGTTCCGGCACGGGACCGCAACCGGCGTCGGGCTTGCGAGAATGTCGCAACCCGCGAAAAGCCGTGGCAGACTGGCGGCGGCCCGATCCGGGAAGGGGAATCAGGACCTATGATCGCCAGGACAATCCGGTCTGCGCTCGCGGCGTTTCTACTGCTGGGTGCCGGCCTCGCCGCGACCTCATCGCTTCAGGCCGCGGACTTCAGGGTGTACAGCCACGACATCAAGGACGGCCAGTTCCAACCGGATCAGGTGCTGAGCGCCGCCTTCGGCCTCGGCTGCCAGGGCGGCAATCTCTCGCCCCACATCAACTGGGAGGGCATGCCGCAGGGGACCCAGAGCTTCGCCCTCACCCTGTTCGACCAGGATGCGAACAACGGCAAAGGCTGGACCCATTGGGTCGTGGTCAACATCCCCTACCGGGTGAACTCGCTGCCGCGCGGCGCCGCGGGCTCGGGTGCGGTTGCGGCCGTGGGCGCGCTCCAGACGCTCAACGATTTCGGGCAGGCGGGCTATGGCGGGCCCTGCCCGCCGCCGGGCCAGACCCATCACTATGTCGTCACCCTGACCGCGCTCTCCGTGGCGAAGCTGCCGCTCGACAAGACCGCCACCCCGGCCATGGCGGCGGCCGCGATCGCCGGCAGCAAGATCGCCGCCGTCAGCTTCGCCGCGACCTATGAGCGGTGAGCCCGTTTCGGGCTGAGGGGAAAGGCTCGCGCCGTGCGGTGGTTCGGGAGGCGGTTCGCGATCCTGGTCCTGACGCTGGTCGGCATCGTCGCGCTGCCGCTCATGCCCGCCGCGGCGCAGTCCTTCAGGCTCAACAGCCACGACATCGTCAATGGGCAGATCCAGCCGGCGCAGCTCTCGAGCAAGGCCTATGGCTACGGTTGTGCCGGCGAGAACCGCTCGCCGGAGCTGGTCTGGTCCGGCGCGCCCCCGGGCACGCAGAGCTTCGTGCTCACGATCTTCGATCTGGACGCGCCCAACGGCCTCGGCTGGTTCCATTGGGTCGTCGTCAACATCCCCGCGTCGGTCGAGAGCCTGCCGGCGGGCGCGAGCGGGGCCGGCATCGCCTCGATCGGCGCGATCGAGACCCGCACCGATTTCGGCGTTCCGGGCTATGGCGGCCCTTGCCCGCCCGCGCGCACGGCGCATCGCTACCGCTTCGTCCTCACCGCGCTCAGGACCCCCAAGCTCCCCGTCGACGCGAACGCCACGCCGGCGATGGTCGGGATCTTCGTCGAGGCCAACAAGCTCGACCAGGCGAGCTTCACCGCGATCTATGGACGATGAGGGGGGAGGCGCGTAGCGACAGTCCGGCTCACGTCATCCCCGCGAATGCGGGGATCCGGCTCTAAGCTTGGCGTGTTGGATCCACATGGAGTCCCGCTTTCGCGAGAATGACGAACGGGAAGGGCAGCGGTGGGCGAGGCACCCGTTCGCCTACGCGAACTTCTCCGCCAGGTCGATCGTGCTCTCCCAGCCGATGCGGTCGATGTTCTCTTCGACCCACTTGTCGGCGGTGTCGTAGCCCAGCTGGTGCAGATGCTCGAGGAAGGCGCGCTCGGTGTTGAGCTTGCTGAGTGCGCCCAGCTTCGCCAGCTCGGCCTCGGCGCCGATCTGGTGGAAGCGCACTGCAGCGTAATGCTCGTTCTGGAGCGAACCGTTCTCGACCAGCGAGGTGATGGTGGCGACGCCGAACATCTCGCGCACCAGGCTGGCGTTGAAGGTCATCTCGTTGATGCGGTTGAGGATGTCTCGCGCCGTCACGGGCACGTCGGGCCGGTTCATCGGGTTGATCTGCACGATCACCACGTCGCGGCTGGCGCATTCATGGATCAAGGGATAGATCGCGGGATTGCCGAGATAGCCGCCGTCCCAGTAATGCTCGCCCTCGATCTCGACCGCCTTGAACATGAGCGGCAGGCAGGCCGACGCCATCAGGGTGTCGACGGTGATCTCCGGCGTGCGGAAGACGCGCGACTTGCAGGTGCGCACGTTGGAGGCCGTGACGAAGAGCTTGATCTGCGGATGGGCGCGCAAGCCCTCGAAATCGACCACGTCCTCCAGCACCTCGCGCAGCGGGTTGATGTTGAGCGGGTTGAACTGGGTCGGCGCGAAGATGCGGGTGAGGAAATCGACCGCCATGAAGGCCGGATCGCGGTCGACCTGCCAGCCATTGCCGTTGGCAGGACCGCCGAAGGCGCCGAGGCCGAAGGGCAGGCCGAGGCTCGGCATCGCCAGAGCCGCGCTGCGCGGCAGGTGGTAGAGGTCGGCGACGCGGTCCCAGAAATGGGCGAGCGCGTTGATGGCGCCCTGGCGGCGGCTCTTGATGAAGCCGTCGGTGAAGACCACGGCGTTCATGGCGCCGGCGCTGGTGCCGCTGATCCCGTCGATATAGAGCCGCGGCTCGCTCATGAGCCGGTGCATCACGCCCCAGGTGAAGGCGCCGTGCGAGCCGCCGCCCTGGAGCGCCAGCGAGATATGCTTCACGCCGGGCCGGCGCGCGGGCTGGAGGCGGGGCAGGGGTGCGTTGCTCGGCAGGGCCGGCGACGGGGAACGTTTGGGCGAGGGCATGGTGCTGGTCATGGTCGGGGGGTATCGGGTCTCGGGGATCGGTGGGGCTTATCGCCAGACTGTCATGATTCGGGTCGCCCGGACCCCGGCTTCGCGCCTGCGAAGGCGGCTCTCGTCGAGGGGGCGAGGGCCAAACCGGCCGGATTTCCAAGGGGACATGATGCGGGGGAAGAACCGAAGATGAGGTAAATGGCGGATTGCTGCCGCAGCGCAGCAATTCAGCATAACCCTGTTGCCGGCCGGGTCGCCAGCCTTTCGCGACCCGTATAAGCTCCTGGCCGAATTGCCGATTCTTTGGGCAGCCAGCGTCTCAGGCCTGCCCCTTGCCCTGATCGAAGAACTCTCCCGAAGCCAGGGAGCAGAGCGTAGCGATCACGCCAAACGAGGGGCTTGGGGAAGGAGCGACGGTGCCCGATGACCGGCTTAACCCCACCTGTCCACCGAAGCCTTGGCGAAGGTGGAAGCACTCATGAGGTCCCCATGGCGCTCACATTCTATTACGGCTCCGGCTCCCCCTTTGCCTGGAAGGTCTGGCTCGCCCTCGAGCACAAGGGCATCGCTTACGACCTCAAGCTCCTCTCCTTCGACAAGGGCGACACCAAGGCGCCCGCCTTCCGCGCCATCAACCCGCGCGGCCTCGTGCCGACCATCGTCGACGACGGCTTCGCGCTCTGGGAGTCGGGCGTGATCCTCGAATATCTCGAGGAGAAATATCCGCAGAAGCCGCTGCTGCCGAAGGAGACCAGGGCGCGCGCGACCGTCCGCCGGCTCGCGACCGAGATCAACGACTATGTGAAGGAGGCGAGCAACGCGCTCGCCGAGCTCGTGCTCTACGGCGACAAGCCCGCCACGAAGGAGGAACTGGCCGACGCGCACCAGAAGATGCTCGACGCCCTGGCGCCCTTCGAGGCTGCCTTCGTCGGCCCCTACCTCGCCGGCGAGCTCTCGATCGCCGACTTCACCATGTTCCCGTTCGTCCGCATGCTGAAGCGCATCGAGGACCGCAAGCCCGGCCAGGGCCTCCCTGACGACCGCCTGCCGCCGAAGCTGCGCGCCTGGAAGGGTGCGATCGAAAAGCTGCCCTACTACGAGAAGACGACCCCGCCGCATTGGAAGGGGTAGAGTCAATCAGGCTTGATAGCTTGAAAGCCGTCTCAGCAATCCACTAAAAATAGGGGAATTTCAGGACCAGCTCGCGTTTCTTATCTGTCTTGATTACCATTTATTGGGGAAATGCCTGCTGGAAAACCCGCCAAGGTTCTTCAGACCAAGCAGGATACTATGCAGGATTTGCTTGCCGAGAAGGTATGGCCAATATGAGCGCAAGCCGATCCTACTATCGCATCATGCTTGGCGCGAAGAGTTCGGCTGCGCAGCAATGTCACGAGGAAAAATGGTTCGGTGGCGGCTGGGGCATTGCTCATGATTTGACAAGTGAACTGACTGAGAACTGGCGAGAGTTCAACGCCAAGTTTATCCCAGTGTATCTCAACAACAACCCCGGCAAGTCCAAGGTTGCGGCTGGCCTTGCTTGCGGCATGCTTCATACGATCTGCAAAGGGATCCAGCAGGGCGACATCGTCCTTTGCCCCGACGGCAAGGGATCGTATTGGGCGGGCACTGTCGTCAGCGACTACTTCTATACTCCGGGCGAGAAGCTCCCGCATCGCCGCCATGTGGAATGGTTTCCGAAGGCCATTGCTCGCTCTGAGATGAGCGAGGCGCTGCGTAATTCCACCGGTGCGATTGGCACCGTTAGCGATATCACCAAGCACGCTCAGGAGATTGAAGGCTTTCTCGCCGGCAATGCATCACCCAAGCTGATCGCAACCGATGAACTGGTCGAAGACCCCTCGATTTTTGCGCTTGAGTCGCACCTTGAAGACTTCCTCGTCGAAAACTGGGTTTCAACCGAGCTTGGCAAGAACTACGACATATTCCGGGAGGACGGCGAGGCGGCCGGGCAGCAGTATCCGACCGACACAGGGCCCATCGACATTCTAGCGCTTCGCAAGGACAAGAAAGAGCTTCTAGTAGTTGAGCTGAAAAAAGGCCGGGCCAGCGATGCCGTGGTCGGTCAGATACAACGTTATATGGGTTACGTGCTGGATGAGTTGGCCGAGCCGGATCAGACCGTGCGCGGCTGCATCATTGCGCTGGAAGATGATTTGCGCCTGCGGCGCGCCTTACGGGCTGCCAACAATATCGACTTCTATCGGTACCAAGTCAGTTTCAAATTGTTCAAAGGCTGAGATGACCGTCGCGGCAAATCGGAACGGCCGGCGGTTACTTCTTTTCCTTTTGTCTCACGGCAATCTAAGCACCACCCCCAAATACCCCGCCGCCTGCGCCCAGTCGACCAGCTCGAACAGCGGCACCAGCGCCGCGAACACCAGCCCGTCGGCGATGGTGCGGTAGAGCGCTTGCGGGTGGATCTCGAGCCGCGTGGCGTCGTGCCAGGCTGCGAGGCGGGGGCCGAAGCGCGGGGTGCGGCGGCGATAGTCCTCGTAGGCCTGGCCGAAGATCGTCTGCAGGGCGGCTTCCTCGCGCTGGATCGCGGGGCGGAAGATGGCGATGGCGCCGACGGCGAAGAGCGCGGCGATCGCGAGGCTGCCGGTCTGGGCGCCGATGCCGGCCGCGCCCAGGAATGAGAAGAGATAGAGCGGGTTGCGGCTGAGGGAATAGGGCCCCTCGGTCACGAGCCGGTTCGCCTTGCGCCCGCCGATATAGAGCGCACACCAGGCGCGGCCCAGGATGCAGAGCACGATCGCGGCTAAGCCCACGGCCTCGACCGTCTCGTGCAGGCTGCCGTTCCAGTCGCCCAGCGAGCGCAGGAACGGGATCAGCAGGGCGACGGCGAGGCTCGCGAAGAGGATGACGAGCTTGCGCCGTCGCTGCAGGCCGCGGAGCCGTTCGCGGGCGGCGCGCTCGTCCGCGCCGGCGGGCAGGGCGGCGGTCGGCGGAGGGGCGGGTTTCATGGGGCCATCCTAGCGCCGTTCCCGCGGCATCGTTCGTGAGATGGCTGTCATGAAACCATCGCGCCTCGGCCCCGGACGCCGGCTGGACAGCGCGGCCGTTTCAGGATGAAATTCCTCCGGGGCGCAGCGGAGGCCGGCTCGAAGGGGGCGGGTTTGCAGCGGAACCATCAGGGCCGCGACGTGGGGCGGCGGGCGGCGGACGCGCGCGGCTCGGCCAAAACCGGTGCGTGGGCTCACAGGTTCGGGTCCGGTGTCGTTCTCGCCCTGGCGCTCGGCCTCGGCCTGGCGCTCGGGCTCGTGCCCGGGGCCCGGGCGCAGAACAATGGCGGCGTCTATCAGGACGAGATCCAGACGCAGGGCGAGGATTCCGGCGGAGCTGGCAGCGGCGGCGGGTCCGGGGGCGGCGACTCCTTCTCGACCGGCGACCTGCCCGGCGGCGAGGATGGCGGGCCCTGCGAGGACACCTCGGCCTATGATCGCGTCTATGGCGGCCCGCCGGTGCGCATCTCGCTGAAGTCGCTCGGCGACCCGCTTTATCAGCGCCATCCCGAGATCCTGCTGCGCTGCGCCGCCGATCGCTGCGCCATCAACGAGACGGCGCTCTGCTGGATCAACAAGAAGGCGCTGGTCGAGGCCCAGCAGGATCCGGCCGTGGCCGCCGACCGGTTCTACACGCAGAGCGACGAAGGCGACGACAGCTATGGCTGCCCGGCCGATCCCGCCTGGACGGCGCAGCAGCAGGCCTGGTGGAACCAGACCTATTGCAAGGGCGTCGGGTCCGGGGGCGGCTCGGGCGGTGGCGGCGACAGCTACAACACCGCCAGCACCGGCAATGGCGGCAGCGGCACCGGCGGCGGGAGCGGCGGCACGCGCAACAATTCGGGTGGCGGCGGCAGCGGGGGCGGCGGCACCACGACCGCGAGCAACACGCCGCCCGATGGCAGCAAGTCGATCTATCGCGAGGAACCCAATCCCGATCCCTCCGGCAAGTTCGCGGCCGACATCCGCAAGATCCTGGCCGCGATGGACGACTGCCTGCGCGTCAAGGGCGGGCTCGGTTATTACCAGAGCCCGAAGACGGGCCCCGGCCGCGGCCTCGTCGGCTACGACCCGCGAACCCGCACGGTCTCCTACGATGTCGGCGCGCTCAGGAACCTGCCGCCGCGCCAGCAGGCCTTCGCCCTCGGCGGCGGCATGGGCGAGCATGTCCTGTCGCTCGAGGCGCGGCGCTACGGCCCCCAGGGCTCGTCATGGGAGGACACGCTGGCCATCGATTACATCGCGGGTTATCTCTCGCATTGCGTCGAGCGGCGCGGCCTGGTCCCGACGCCGACCAACGCCGACAATGTGCCGGCGGAGTTCGAGGCCTTCGTGCTGCAGAACAGCGTCCTCAACAATTCCACGCAACAGCTCGAGGAGCGCCGGCAGAATTTCAATGAGGGCTGGGGCGCCTGGGGCGCCCGGCTGCCGATCTGGCTGACCCACGATTGATTCATTCGACACAGCAAGCCATGCGGAAGAGGGGATCATGCGATCGCTCACGATGATGACGGCCATCCTGCTGGCGACGGTGCTGGCCTTCGCCGGCGGCTTCGCGGGCCCGGCCCGGGCCGCCGACCTTGCCGGCTCCTGCTGGCAGGTGTTCTGGCTCACGGCGGGCGATCAGCCCGGCGACATGGCCGACGAGGTGATCTGCTTCGACAGCGAGAGCGCGGGCCGCGTCCGGGAAAGCTCGATCTTCGGCAGCCTGGTCTCCGAATGCGGCAAGGTCGCGGTGGAGAAGGACGGCAGCGGCTTCGCCGTCGCGGTCGATTATTCGGCCTGTCCGCCCGACACGCCCACCCATCGCATCGCCTGCCCCGCCCCCGACGCGGCACGGTTGAAGTGCAACTGGACCTACAGCCCCAGCGGCGAGGCGCAGACCACGGATGCCTGGCTGGTGCGCGAAGGCTCGTGACGGGCCGGCCGATTCGACGCGACCCGGCCGATCTGGTAGATCACGCCGGATTCGCGCCGCCGCCCCTCGGGCGCGGCGCCGAGCCGGAGCCTGAAACAGCCTTGTCGAACCAATCCGATCTTTTCGGCGCGCCGGCCAAGCGGCCGACCGACCGCTTCTTCCTCGGCACCTTCCTGACGCCGGAGGCCGCCGTGCAGGCCACGCAGCTCGCGCAGCGCCTGCGCGGCGAGCTCGGGTTGAAGGGCGCGCCGGTCGCGCCCGGGCGCCTGCACAGCACGCTGTTTCATCTCGGCGATTATGACGGCGTCCCCGGCCATATCCTCGAGGCGGCCCAGGCGGCGGCCGCGGCCGTGTCCGCCGACGCGTTTCCGGTGACGTTCGATCGCGTCGGCAGTTTCGATACGAGGTCCCAGAACCGGCCGCTCGTCATGCTCGGCGGCGAGGGCGTCGCCGGTCTCGTGGACTTCCAGCAGGCGCTCGGCGACGCGCTGAAGCGGGCGGGGCTGGCGCGGTTCGTGAAGACGCAGTTCACGCCGCATGTCACGCTTCTCTATGACGGCCGCCTCGTCGCCGAGCAGCCGATCGAGCCGGTGAGCTGGACCGTGCGCGAGTTCGTCCTGGTGCACAGCCTTCTGAGGCAGACGCAGCACGTCCCGCTCGGGCGCTGGCCGTTGCGTGAGGTTTCCTGATTCGATCGCCCACCCCGCCGCACCGCAGGGCGATGATTGATCGCACTATCGTTCGATGGAGCGCCTAGAACGTAAGGCTAAGGCGGCGGCGCGAACCGGTTCTGCCGCAAGCCGCAACCGCCCGCCTGGCCGCGCTCTTTCGCGCTCCGTGTCCGGCGCTCGCGCTTCGCTAAAATTCGAGCCAATTTCGTCTCAACAAGATTCAGTTGAATCTCGCGGGAACATTCCTAAAAATCGAGCTGTCTCATGTAGAGACGTATCATTTTTGGGGATTGATCATGTCCCTCGTCATCCGGCCGCCCCGCCTCACCGGCCCCGCTTCTGAGCCTCACGACATGCAGGCTGATCACGACGCAGAAGCGCTCACCACCCTCATCGTCGATGACCAGCGCTCGATGCGTCGGATCATCCGGCAGCTCCTGGGCTATATCAACATCCGCCAGACGCTCGAGGCCCAGGACGGGCAGCAGGCGCTCGACCTGCTCAAGAGCCCGGACACGCCCTGGATCGACTTCATCATCTGCGACCTGGTGATGGAGGGCATGGACGGGCTCGAGTTCCTCAACCGCCTGCGCCATGACGAGGTGCTGCGCCAGCGCCATATCCCGGTCCTGATCCTCACGGCCGAGCACAACCCGCTGCTGCTCGACGTGGTGCGCCAGGTGGGCGCCGCCGACATCGCGCACAAGCCGATCTCCTCCCCGGCGCTCCGCCAGAAGATCGAGAAGCTGATCGGCCTGAAGCTCTCCTGAGCGCGTCGTCCTCCCTCCGTTGTCATGCCCCGATCCCCGGGTCCGACCGAAGGTCGGCCCGAGGACATGCTTGATCCGGGCATCCAGGGCCGCAAGAGCAAGCGGTCGCCCTGGATCGCCGGGGCCCTCGGGACGGCCTGCGGCCGGACCCCGGGGCCCGGCGATGACAAGAAAGGGGCGGTTCCGCTGTCATCAATCCACCATCTGACCTCGCCATGATGGCGCTCTGGGCCTGACGGCGGCCGGGACGCGTTCCGGCCGACCTCGGTGCTTGCGATCGATCGGGCGGAAGGGAGAGGCGGTCATGAACCATGACGCGACGAAGAACGGCGAGGATCTGAAGCGGCAGCTCCAGGCCGATCTCGACGACAGCTTCGACGAGGAGCTGGAGATGGAGCTCGACGACAGCCGGCTGGAACGGCTGCTCGAGGGCGTCGAGAAGCCGGGCACGGACGGCGAGGCCGGACCGGGGATGGATCGCCACTTCTACTTCAAGGAGCTGTTCCGGCTGCAGAGCGAGCTGGTGAGGCTCCAGGACTGGGTGCAGAACCAGAAGCTCAAGGTCGTGGTGCTGTTCGAGGGCCGCGACGCGGCCGGCAAGGGCGGCGTCATCAAGCGCATCACCCAGCGGCTCAACCCGCGCGTCTGCCGCGTGGCGGCGCTGCCCGCGCCCTCCGAGCGCGAGCGCACGCAATGGTATTTCCAACGCTATGTCTCGCATCTGCCGGCGGGCGGGGAGATCGTCCTCTTCGACCGGAGCTGGTACAACCGCGCCGGCGTCGAGCGCGTCATGGGCTTCTGCTCGGACGCCGATGTCGAGGAGTTCTTCCGCTCCGTACCGGAGTTCGAGAAGATGCTGATCCGCTCCGGCATCGTCCTGATCAAATACTGGTTCTCGATCACCGACGAGGAGCAGCATCTGCGGTTCCAGATGCGCATCCAGGATCCGATGAAGCAGTGGAAGCTCTCGCCCATGGATCTCGAATCCCGGAGGCGCTGGGAGCAATACACCAAGGCCAAGGAGGCGATGCTGGAGCGCACCCACAGCGACGAGGCGCCCTGGTGGGTGGTCGAGGCGGTGGACAAGAAGCGGGCGCGGCTCAACTGCATCCATCACCTGCTGAGCCGGATCCCCTACCAGGACGTTGCCCACGCGCCGATCACGCTCCCGGCCCGCGTGCGCAACCCGGACTATCTCCGGGGGCCCGTGCCCAAGGAGATGTACGTCCCGGCCGTTTACTGAGGCGCAGGCGCGGACGGGCAGCGGGCGGCCCTTTCTTTCGCCACCACCCGTTCCTGTCATTGCCGGGCTTGCTCCCGCAAGCCTGTCCTGCCGGCCCTGGATCGCCGGATCAGGTCCGGCGAGGATAGAAGGAAACGGGCGCGAACGGCGCACCGGTTCAGGGAATCGGCCGCGGACATGATCCGTTGCCGACAGCGCGCGGCCTTCCTATCTAGAGCCCATCTCCCTTCCTGACGTCACCGCTCCCGCATTCCCGAGACCCTCCCTCATGTCCGCACAAGCTCCCCTGACCTTCCTCATCACCGGCGTCAGCAGCGGCCTCGGCCGCGCGCTCGCCGAGGCCGCCCTGGCGGCAGGCCATCGCGTCGCCGGCACGCTGCGCGACGAGGCGGCGCGCGCCGCCTTCGACAGCCTGGTGCCCGGCCGTTCCCTCGGCCTCCGGCTCGACGTCACCGACAATGACGCCATCGCCCCGGCCGTCGCCGCGGTCGAGGCGACGCTCGGGCCCATCGACGTGCTGGTGAACAATGCCGGCTACGGGCACGAGGGCATCCTCGAGGAATCGAGCCTCGCCGACCTGCGCCGCCAGTTCGAGGTCAATGTGTTCGCGCCGGTCGCGATGATCCAGGCGGTGCTGCCCTCCATGCGCCGGCGCCGCTCGGGCCATATCGTCAACATCACCTCGATGGGCGGCCTCATCACCTTCCCCGGCATCGGCTTCTATAACGGCAGCAAGTTCGCGCTCGAAGGCCTGTCGGAATCGCTCGGCAAGGAGGTCAAGGACCTCGGCATCCGTGTGACGGCGGTCGAGCCCGGCCAGTTCCGTACCGACTGGGCCGGCCGCTCGATGGTGCGCGCCGAGCGCAAGATCGCGGACTATGACGCCGTGTTCGAGCCGTTGCGCAGCCACCGGCGCGAGGTCAGCGGCAGGCAGATCGGCGATCCGGCCAAGGCGGCGCAGGCGATCCTGACGCTCGTCAAGTCGGACAATCCGCCAGCCCATCTGCCGCTGGGTCCGGATGCGCTCAAGCTGATCCGCGAGAAGCTCGATTATCTTCAGGGCGAGATCGCGGCCTGGGAAAAGCTGACGCTCTCGACCAGCTTCGGCTGAGCCACCTTCAGGCGTGTCGGAGGGGCCGACAGGTTGTCCCTTTTCCCCCGCGGCCCATAGGAGGCGGCTGCGAAAGGAGCCGGCTTGGGTCCGCGCGGCCCGGCTGTCCGATCGGGAGGCAAGATCCGGCCATCCTTTCCGATCGCCGCGGCTTGTCCTGCGGCGGGAAACCGATCACCGTGCTGCCGACGGTTCGCCGGCACGCGGCGGAATCCGTCAGCGGAGGGAGAACGTCCATGAACCGTCTGAAGGGAAAACGCGCGCTCATCACCGGCGGCACCAGCGGCATCGGGCTGGAGACCGCCAGGCAGTTCCTGGCCGAAGGGGCCCGTGTCTCGGTCACGGGCAGCAATCCCAAGACCCTCGAGGCCGCGTCGGCCGCGCTCGGTCCGGACGTGCCGATCATCAAGGCCGATGCCGGCGATGTCGCGGCCCAGAAGCGGGTCGCCGAGGAGCTTCGCCAGTCCTTCGGCGGGCTCGACATCCTCTTCGTCAATGCCGGGATCGGCGAGTTCCGGCCGGTCGAGGCCTGGGACGAGACCGCCTTCGACCGCTCCTTCGCGATCAACGTGAAAGGGCCCTATTTCCTGATCCAGGCGCTGCTGCCGCTCTTCGCCAACCCGGCCGCGATCGTGCTCAACACCTCGATCAACGCCCATATCGGCATGCCGATGTCGAGCATCTATGCCGCGACCAAGGCCGCGCTCAGCTCCTTCATCCGCACGCTGTCGGGCGAGCTCATCGGGCGCGGCATCCGCGTCAATGCGGTGAGCCCGGGGCCGATCGCGACGCCGCTTCATGGCAAGATCGGCATGGATGATGCCGCCGTCAAAGGGCTGATCGCGCAGATCCCGGCCGGGCGCCGCGGCGATCCCTCGGAGATCGCGAAGGCCGTGGTTTTTCTCGCATCGGACGAAGCGGCCTTCACGGTCGGCAGCGAGCTCACCATCGATGGGGGCATGAGCACGCTGTGACGGCGGGCGTCAGCGCTCCGGCCGTTTTGCCTGGGCGCGCGCGATCTCGGCGCCGAAGAGCAGGATCTGCGCGGTGTAGTTGACCCAGAGCAGCACCACGATGAAGGCGGCAGCGGCGCCGTAGCTCGCGGCCATGCGGCTGGTGCCGATATAGGCGCCGATGGCGAACTTGCCGATGGAGAAGAGCAGAGCGGTGACGGTCGCCCCGACCCACACATCGCGCGAGGCGATGGGCGTGTCGGGCAGGATCTTGAAGATCATGGCGAAGAGGACCGTCGTGACCCCGAGCGACATGACGGGATTCAGGACCCACAGCAGGATGTGGAGCATCGGAAAGACCTGGGTGAGCCAGGCATTCCAGGCGTTGAGGACGGCGCTGACGGCGAGCGAGGTCAGCAGCAGGAACCCCATCACGGCGATCAACGCCAGGCTCAGAAGCCGCCGGCGGATGACGGCGACAACGGCGCCCTCCTCGAGCGGCGGCGCCTTCCAGATGATGTTGAGCGCCGATTGGATTTCCCCCACCGCGCCTGTCGCGGCGTAAATCAGGGCCAGGATACCGATGATCGCGGCCAGGAATCCCGACTCCGTTCCCCGGAAGCCCAGGATCAGCGACTGCAGGGCCTTGGCCGTCTCCTGTCCGATCAGCCCGCCCAGCTCGGCGAGGATCGCGCCCTGCGCCGCCTCGCGCCCGAAGAAGAGACCCGCGATCGCGATGACGATGATGAGCAGGGGCACGAGCGAGAAGGCGGCATAGTAGGCGATGGCCGCGCCCATCGAAGGGCAGCGGTCATCGAGCCAGCCGGATGTGGCCGCCCTCAGGATGCGCCAGATCCGGCGGAGAAGGGGCGTGGCGGAATTGAGACGGGAGGGCTCGGCCATGCCGGGACAACGGCCAGCCTCTCCCGCCGGTTCCCTTGCCCCAGAGCGCCTGTCTGCCGGGCGGATCCCCGGTGGGGCTCTTCCTTGCACCTGGGGAGTTTTGGTAGCAATCTCCGTTGCAGGGGAAGCTGGGAACCTATTCTTAACCAAGCTTCGAGGAGGACCGCCTCGGTGCGGCGTTCGCGCATGCCGGTATCGGGGTGTGGACCGGGCCCTCCGGCTCGAATGCCGTCGATGACGATGCGGCGAGGGGTATCTCATGGAAGATGCCACCAGATCGTCGGGCAGGGCGCCGGCCTCGCGACCGGGCCTCCTGCCGTTCGAGGCGGGCGATCCGGCCCCCGCCATCTCGGCGCTGGATCAGGCGGGCGAACCGGCCTTCAGCAATGCCGACCAGATCACCGGCCGGCCGCTCCTGCTGCTCTTCTGCCCGGCAGGCGGCGAGGCGGCCCTGCTGGCCGGCTTTCGCGACCACGCGGCCGAGTTCGCGGCGCTCGAGACGATCATCTTCGCGATCAGCCGGCAGGCCGTGGCGGCGAACCAGGCCTGGCATGCCGCCTTGCATCTGCCCTTCACCCTGCTGAGCGACAGCGGCGGGGGCATTTTCCGCACCTACGGTGCCACGGAGGCGCCGCTCGTGATCATCCTCGATCCCGATCACCGGGTCGCGCGCGTGCTGCGCGCCGACGTGACGGCGCCCGCGGATCCTGCGCCCCTCGCCGCGGCGGCACTCGCCTGTCTGCGCGCCAGCTTTCCGCCGCGGGGCCTGCGCGTGAGCATGCAAGCGCCTGTCCTGCTGCTGCCGCGCGTGCTGGAGGAAGAACATTGCGCCCGGCTGATCGAGCTGTTTCACAAGCCCGTCGCCTCATGGCAGTCGGACGGGTTCCGCAGCGAAGGCCATGACCGGGAGCGGGGCGATTTCAAGGTCGAGCATGCCGGCAGCTACGGCCAGCTCACCGAGTATGTGGTGCGCGATCCGGCCGTGCAGGCTTTCCTCGATCAATGTTTCAATCGCCGGGTCTCGCGCGAGATGCGCAAGGTCTTTCAGACGAAGGTGAGCCAGCGCGAGGATTATCGCATCGCCCGCTACGATTCCGCGACGGGCGGCGTGCTTCGTCCGCACCGCGACAACGCGACCAAGGAGACCTCGCACCGTCGCTTCACCATGACCATCAATCTCAATGCCGGCGAGTATGAGGGCGGCGCGCTCCGCTTCCGCGAGTATGCCGACCATTATTACGAGGTCGAGCGCGGCACCGCCGTGATCTGGTCGGCGCTGCTCCTGCATGAGGTGATGCCCGTGACCCGCGGCGCCCGCTTCATCCTGGGCGTCCACATGTATGGGACGTGATCGGTCGCCCGAGCAGGCCGCGGGTTCTTCTGCCAACGGGAAGGGGAACCCGCGGACGTCTTGTGCCCCGTCAGCTCTGCGGCAGGCCGAGCGCGGCGCGGAGCTCGGCCCGCGCGGCGTCGAACTCGGCGGCGAAATCGGGCTGGTTCATGACCGCCTCGGCGATCAGGTTGCCGGCGATCCGCCCGGCGACGACGTCGCTGCGGAAATGGATGCCGCCGACGACGCGGTTGTTGGCATAGTCCCAGCCCCGGGCCATCAGCTCGGCCCGCTTCTCCGGCACCATGTTCGACAGCATGATCGCCATCAGCGTGCCCAGCGTCGCATGGCCCGAAGGATAGGCGCCCGACTTGGAGAGCGGGACCACCGGCTTGACCAGGTCGCTATAGAGATGCGGCCGCGGCCGCTTCCAGAAATCCTTCGCCGGATCGACCACGGCGCCCTCGGTCTCGGCGATGCGCGCGAAGAACGCGTCCGTCTTCGGCAAGGTCTCCTTGACGAACCTGGGGCCCAGCACGTCCGCGAAGCGCCAGACATTCTCCTCGGCATCGGCCTGGGCGCGCGCCACCATCTCGGGCGTACGGGTCACCTGCAAGGTCAGGATCTCGGCCAGCTCGTTTTTCATCTCCGGCGTATCGAGCGCGGCCGGCGGCGGCAGGAATTTCGTTAAATCCAGTTCATGTGCGGTGACGAAAGGCTTGGCGTCGTCGCTCCAGGCCGGGGCCGTCGCGGTCCCGACCTGAACGAAGGCCACCAGCAGCAGGAAGGCAAGCTTGCGTACCATGACACATCCCCTGATCGAGTGCAGGGGGCCTCTATATCAGGCGTTCGATTGCGCGGATGTGACGCCCGGTGCGGGCACTCGCGAGAGCGGTACGTCAGGCATACCGGTTCTTCGGCCGGGGCAAGCCGAGATTCTCGCGCAGGGTCTCGCCCTCGTACTCGGTCCGGAAGAGACCGCGGTTCTGCAGCTCGGGGATCAGGAGCCCGCAGATATCCTCGAGCCCGTCCGGCAGCGTTGCCGGATGGATCAGGAAACCGTCGGCGCCGCGACCCTGGAACCAGCGCTCCATCTCGTCCGCGATCTGGCTCGCCGTTCCGACCAGGGGGCGCTGGCCGCGGGCGCTGCCGTAATGCCGGTAGGTTTCGCGCAACGTCGGGTTTTCCTTGCCCGTGGCTTCCTTCATGAAGCGCAGCCAGAAGCGGAGCTGCTCCTCGACGATCTCTTCCGGGATCGGTGCGTCGAGCGGCACGCCCGAGAGATCGACATTGCCCAGATCGTTGGAGAGCACCTCCCGTCCGACGTCGGGATGGATGAGGGAGGAGAGATGCTCGTGCTTCTCCTGTGCTTCCTTCTCGGTCCGGCCGACGATGGCGTTGAGGCCGGGCATCACCTTGAGCGAACCCGCCGGCCGGCCGTGCTTCTTCACGGCGGCCGCCAGCTTCCCGTAAAGCGCCTGGGCCGATTCCAGGTCGAACTGCGCGGTGAAGATGAGATCGGCGTGACGGCCGGCCATGTCGATGAAATCGTCGGAGCCGCCGGCCTGGGCGATGATGGGATGGCCTTGCGGCGGCCGTGCCACGTTGAGAGGGCCGGCCACGGAGAAGTGTGCACCTTTGTGGTTCAGCGGATGAAGCTTGGCGGGATCGAAATATTCCGCGGTCGTCCGATCGCGCCGGAAGGCATCGTCCTCCCAGCTGTCCCAGAGCCCCTTGACGACCTCGAGGAACTCCAGCGCCCGCTCGTATTTCTCGCGGTGGGAGAGATGCTCCTCGCGGCCGAAGTTCCGGCTTTCCGAATGGTTCGAGGAGGTCACGGCGTTCCAGCCGGCGCGGCCATGGCTCAGATGATCGAGCGAGGCGTAGCGGCGCGCGACGTGGTAGGGCTCGTTGTAGCTGGTGGCGGCGGTCGCAACCAGCCCTAGGCGGCTGGTCCTCGCCGCGATGCCGGAGAGCAGCACCATCGGATCGAAATAGGCCATGTATTGGGGCCAGCGCTTGAGCGCGTTCAGGCGGCCGTTGCGCGTCGCGACGGCGTCGGCAAGGAACATGAGGTCGAACTTGGCGGCCTCGGCCGTCTGCGCCAGCGCCGCGTAATGCTCGAAATTGGTGCCGGCATCGATCTGCGAGCCGGAGTGCAGCCAGGCGGCGATGTGATTCCCGGTCGGGTGGAAGAAGGCACCCAGCTTCATCTTGTCGTTGCGACGATCGGGCATTGTCGGCCAGTCCCATCGGAGGATTCGCGTGGTCGAAGGGGTGCCACGCAACCGGAAGGCGGAATCCTATCTATCCCGGAACGGGAGAGGCCGCCAATGGGCCCGAACGGGTGACAGTACGCTTTGGCGGCGGGGAAGGCGAACGGGCGCCCGGCCGTGATCTGGCTAGGCCGGAACAGGCGTATCCGACAGCGGCAGCCGTTCCGCGCCCCGCTCAATAGCGGCCAGGAGGGCCAGATCGTCATCGTTCAGCTCGGCCCGGCTGTTCTTGACGACCTCGCGACCGTGGCGAGCGGCGTCGATCGCACCCTGGCGGTCTTCGGCCGCGTGGCGGGCCACGGCCAAAGCGCGCCAGTAGCCGTAATTCGAGCGCGCTGCAGGCGACACGGCAGCAAGCAGCTGCAGCGCCTCATCGCCCTCCTTGTGCAGCAGGGCAATCAGGAATGCGCGCTCGATCCGCACCCAATCCGAAAGCTCTTCGGGCCTGGACACAAACAGGTCCAGGATCTCAAGGCAGCGCCGGACATCCGAGCGTGCCAGGAAATGATTGTAGAAGAACCGGTAGGTGATTTCGGGCGCCTTTCCCGATGAGATGTCAGCCTCCAGTTCTCGCAGCAGGCTGGGATCGAGTTCCGCCGTCCGGACTCCATCGATCTCCCTCCCCGAAAGCCAGCCCGCCCGTTCGAGAGCCGGGTCGCGTCTTCTGAGGAGCATATCGAGCAAGTGAGCTCCGTCCGTTCGCGCGCCGCCGGTGACGCTCCTCGGTACCAGATTGATGAGCGCGATGGTGAACGACGATACGGCGAGCGCGGACAGAGCCAGGTTGAAGGCGCCGCCGAAAAGACCCGTGGCGATGGCCAAGAAGGCCAGGGCGCTTGTCAGTATGTTCCCAAGTGCGCCGCCGAGAATGAAAAAGGCTTCGCCTTTGTGCCAATCGCCCGGACGGCTCGGGGTGGCTATAACAAATCCGCCAAAATCCTGCCCCTGCATTCCCGCGAAGGGAAACCATTGTTTTGCCCGGGGCCGGTAAACGAACGGCCATACGGCAAACAGATGGATGCGGCGGCCGGTCAGTTTCGCAGCCGCCGCATGCCCAGACTCGTGGACCAGGATGGCGAGCCACGATTGCATCAGGTAGAGCGCGATGCCGATGACGACGCCGACGATCGGCTCCAGGATGAGGCCCGACTCGCGGACGGCCTCAATGATCTGCCCCATCGAAATCACAGATCCGATGATCCCAAACGCCAGGCGGAGCAGCCCGCCCGCGAGCCTGCCCCAGATGCGGCGTGCCGTCGGTCTGCTTGGGGATGGTTCTTTCGAGCGCGTCATGAGCAACGCCAGTCGTCGGGCGAGGCTGGCTGCGGGCCGGGTTCGTTCACATGCCGGAATGGAGACCGGCGCCCACCGCCCGGGACCGGAGCCAAGGGTCCCCAGGGAAGCGCTACAGCAAATGCGAGCAGGAGGCGTTTATTTATCACGCGTTCAGGTTGTGGCAGGGTCTGGCCATCTTGCAAGGTCAATTTGTGCCGGAACGATCCATTAGCTCGGCGCGAGCCGTGGGAATCTCGAATCTTCCATCGTCACCTGCAAACGCGGCGGGCGCGGGATGGACTCCCAGGCTGATTCCCGCGTGCATGGTTTCCTTGCCTTCCGCGCGCCGTGACGCGCGGTCGCGCTGGGCAAACCCGCTTTGCTTCTGGCAAACTCTTCAACGGCTTGGGCGCAAGCGCGGTCGGGCCGCCGGTCACCAGCGCTGAAGGAACGACGGAATGACGAAGTGGAAGCTGGATGGCGAGGGGCCGCTCTTCAAGCAGTTCCAGCGCACGGTCATCCAACAGATCGTCGAGGGCGAATTTGCTCCCGGAGACCGCCTCCCATCGGAAGCGGAGCTGATGCAGCGCTATGCCTTGTCCCGGCAGACGATCAGCAAGGCGTTGTCGGAACTCGCCGAGCAGGGCCTGCTCGAGCGGAACAAGCGGGCCGGCACCACCGTGGCGAAGGGATTCCGCGAACGCTTCCTGATGCCGGTCAAGGACATCTCGGTGGAGGTCGGCGAGCGCGGCGGCGTCTATGAGTACCGCATCCTGGCGCTGAAGAAGGTCAGGAACGGCGATGGCGGGCTGCGCTGGAACGACCTGCCGATGGGCGCGCCCTTTCTCTATGTCGAGGTGTTGCATCTTGCCGACAACACGGTGGCTCAGCATGAGCGCCGCTTCATCAATCTGACCTCCGTTCCCAAGGCGGCCGACCAGACCTTCGAGCGCGAGCCGCCCGGCATGTGGCTGATGCGCAATGCGCTCTGGTCCTGGGTCCGGCGGCGGATCACGGCCGTGAATGCCACCGAGGAGGTGGCGCGGCTGCTGCAGGTTCCCGTGGGCGCCGCCTGTGTGACGCTCGAGCGGCGGCTCTACCACCAGGAAGAAGCCATCTCGATCGTCTACTTCATCCATCCGGGAGACCGCTTCGCGCTCGATGGCGATTTCGGTCTCGCCGTCTCCGAGCATCCGCTCGAAACGACCGGCCGGCCGCATATCGCCTGATCGCCGTAGGCCTGCGGCGCCGGCATCGAAGCCCGCCACCCGAGATTCCGTCACCACGCCGGATCAGCGCTCCGAAAGGACGCCGCCCAGATGCTGGGCGGGTTGCTGCCTTTTTGTGCGCAAGGAAGGCATTAATGTACGGACAAAATGCAATTTTAGCGTTGTAATGACTTTAATTCTGCCCAATAATGTCTGAAATCCTGCCTTGGCAGCTCGCCCTATCGGGTCGCCAGGGACAGACGGGCGCGAAAGAAAGCCCGATGGATGGCCGAACGAATCCAGGATCGGGCGGCGGGGAGTGCGATCGGCCGGGCCGGCGAAAAAGCCTGCCGGCAACAAGGCAATATCGGGGGACTGGGATGAAAACGCGTCTGCTGCTTCTGTTGACCGCCTTCATGCTGGGCTTTGCGTCGCTGGCCCAGGCGGCGGACAAAATCACCTTGGCGCTGAACTGGAACGTTCCGTATTCCGGCTGGGCCGGATTCTACGTGGCGCAGCACGAGGGCTATTTCGCCGCCGAGGGGCTCGATGTGGAGTTCCTGCTTCTCAAGGGCTCGAACCCGGCTAACCAGGCGATTGCCGCGGGCAGCGCCAACCTGGGCGTGACGACGGCGAGCTCGATCGTGGTCGCGGCCAGCCAGGGGCTGCCGCTGACGGCGGTCTCGGCCTATATGCAGTCGAATCCCGAGGGCGTGATCGCCCGCAAGGACAGCGGCATCGAGAAGCTCGAGGACTTCGTCGGCAAGAAGGTCGGCTACAACGTCTCCAATCCGACGGTCTATCTCTTCGAGGCCAAGCTCAAGCGCGCCGGCATCGACCGCGACAAGATCCAGTGGGTCACGGTGCAGCCCGAGGCCATGGTGCCGATGCTGCTGTCCAAGCAGATCGACGCGGCCATGGGCTATTGGGACTGGGAAGCCATCAATGTCCAACGCGAGAACGTGCCGGTGAACGTCTTCGTCATGAGCGACGACAAGGTCCAGATCTACGGCCCCACCGTCGTGGGCAACAGGGACTGGGTGGCGAAGAACGGCGATGTCGTCCGCCGCTTCCTGAAGGCCGCGGTGAAGGGATGGGTGGCGGCGAACGCCGATCCGGACAAGACGCTCGCCGTCATGATGGAAGCCAACCCCGGCGAGGACCGGGAGTTCATGAAGCAGGCGCTGGCGATCTCCATGAAGCTGATCGGCAGCCCCGATGTCGCCCAGCACGGTTTCGGCTGGATGGATCTGTCCGACTGGCAGGGGCTGCAGGATGCGCTGCTGCAGGGAAAGGTCATCGAGCACGAGGCCGACCTTTCGACCCTGTTCACGAACGATTACCTGCCGGACAACGCCAAGGACTGGAAGGCGCAGTGATCTCGACGTCGGCGGTGCGGCGCGGGAGCCTCCAGGATCGGGCTCCCGCAGGCCGTAGCATCGTTTCGATGCACGGCATCTCCATGGTCTATGGCGGACCGTCCGGGGGTGCCGTGACGGCGCTCGAGAATTTCGGGCTGGATATTCCCGAGAACCAGTTCGTCAGCCTGATCGGGCCCAGCGGATGCGGCAAGTCGACGGCGCTCTCGATCATGGCGGGGCTGCTCCAGCCCACGGCCGGCACCGTTCTCATCAACGGGCATCCGCCGCTCGCGGCACGCCGGGCGCACGAGATCGGCATGGTGTTCCAGCAGCCCGTCCTGCTGCCCTGGCGCACGGTGGAAGCCAACTGCGCGCTCCTGCTCACCGTCTCCGGGCAGTGGAACGCCGACAGCCGCCGCCGTATCGCCGAGACGCTGGCCCTGGTCGGTCTCTCGGAATTCGCCCGTCGCTATCCGCACGAGCTTTCGGGCGGGATGCGCCAGCGCGCGTCGATCGCGCGGGCGCTGTGCCTCGACCCCGTCCTGATGATGATGGACGAGCCCTTCGCGGCGCTCGACGAGTTCTCGCGCCACGCCATGAATGTCGAGCTCCTGAACATCTGGAGCCAGCGCCGCAAGACGATCGTCTTCATCACCCACAGCGTGGCCGAGGCCGTGTTCCTGTCCGACCGGGTCATCGCCATGAGCCCCCGCCCGGGGCGCATCGTCGCCGACGTCGCGATCGAGCTGGGGCGGCCGCGCGACCCCGAGATCCGCTATGCGAGCGAGTTCGGCGACTACGTCACCCACCTGCAGCGGCTGCTGGAGCCCGGGTTCGTCCGTGGCGGGAGGCCGGCGTGATTCCGGGCGCCGCGAAGGGGCCGGGCGGCCAGCTCAAGGAGGCGCTGGGCGTCCTCCTGTTCCTGGTGCTGCTGGTCGCGCTCTGGCAGCTCGTCGTCGTGGCCCTCGACGTGCCGGCCTATCTGCTGCCGCCGCCGCTGGATGTGGCGAACGCCTTCGTCGACAGCTGGCGCATCTTGCTGGAGAACCTGCTGGTGACGCTGGAGGAGATCGTCCTCGGTCTCGGCGCCGGCGTGCTGCTGGGCCTGGCGACCGCCGTCCTCATGCATCAGTCGGCGGTGCTCGGCAAGGCGCTCTATGTTCCCATCCTCGCGACCCAGACGACGCCGGTGGTCGCGGTGGCGCCGATCCTGATCGTCTGGTTCGGCGTGGGCATCCTGCCCAAGGTCATGATCATCGCGATCTTCTCGTTCTTTCCGGTGCTGGTGAACACCCTCTCGGGGCTTCAGGCGACCGGCCGGCAGATGATCCATCTCATGGAGACGGTGGCCGCCAGCCAATGGCAGATCTACCGGCATGTGCGGATCCCCATGGCCCTGCCGCATGTGTTCGCGGGCATCCGCCTCGCGGCGGCGGCCTCGGTGGTGGGCGCCATCGTCGTCGAATGGGTCTCCTCGACCGCCGGGCTCGGCTATCTGCTGATCCTGTTCCAGTCGCGGCTGAACGTCTCCAAGGCTTTTGCCACCCTGATCGTCCTGCTGCTGCTGGGCCTGCTCATCTTCTCTCTGTTCGCCTGGATCGACCGCCGCTTCTCCTGGCAGCGGCGGCTGGGCATCGAATAGCGGTGATGCGAAAGCGAGCCAGGCAATGAGCGAGACCGCGATCGAAACCAGCGTGCAGGAAATCGTCGAAGCCTGCGACCGGCAACGTCTGATCCAGGCGATGAGCACCGGCGTGCCGAAGGATCTGGCCGCGGCCTATGCGATCCAGGATCGTCTGTTCCAGCGGCGCTCCGACGGGAAGGCGGCGGGCTGGTTCGCTTCCGCGACCAACCGATCGATGCTGCACCAGCTGGGCCTGACGGAGCCCTATGGCGCGCGGTGGCGCGGGGGACGCTTCCTGCGCTCGCCGGCGACGATCCGGAGCCCCGGCGAGCTTCCCGTCGCGCTGGAGGCCGAGATCAGCTTCCAGATGGCGCGGGATCTGCCGCCGCGGGGCCGCCGCTATGAGGAGGCGGAGGTCGTCTCGGCGGTCCGCAGCGTGCATCCGAGCGTGGAGATCGTCATCAGCTGTTTTCGGGACTGGATGAACCAGGCGCCCCTCAATCTGATTGCCGAGGGCGGCATCGACCAGTTCCTCGTTCACGGCGCCGGGCTCGAGGATTGGCGGCACCTGGATCTGGCGAGCCTGCCGATCGCGGTGACGGTGAACGGACAGCTCAAGGCCGCGGGCAGGGGGGCGAACGTGCTCGATGGGCCGGTCAGCGCGATCACCTGGCTCGCCAATCACGCCGCCGGCCGGGGCGAGGGGCTGAAGGCGGGGCAGATCTGCAACACGGGCATGTGCGCCCCGGTCTATTTCGCGAAGCCAGGCGACGAGGCTCTTGTCGATTTCGGTCCCCTGGGCCGGGTCGAGGTTTCCGTCGTCTAGCTCGAGGGCAGGGTGAGGTTGGAGGAAGGATCATGACAGCCGCGATCGACGTGATTCCGACCGGAGCGGCGCTCGGCGCCGAGGTCCGGGGCGTGGACGTCTCACGGGAGCTGGACGCCGGCGGCAAGACCGCCATCAAGGCCGCCTACCTGAAGCACAAGGCGATCTTCATTCGCGGTCAGCAGCTCGATGACGAGCAGCTGCTGGCGTTCAGCGCGATCTTCGGGCGCGTGCTGCGCGACGACCGGCCGGTCGACTACCACCGCGAGCTCGACACCAGATATCCCGGCATCGTCGATGTCGTCTCCAACGTGGAGATCGACGGCAAGCCCATCGGCGCGCTCGGCAGCGGCGAGGCGATCTGGCACAGCGACACGATGCCGATTCCCAACTCCGCGCTGATTCTCCATGGCCTGGAGATCCCGGCGCGGGGCTCGAACACGCGCTTCGTCAACATGACGGCCGCCTATGCCGCGCTGCCGGAGGATTTCAAGCAGCAGATCGACCGCCGCATCGTCATCCACGGCCGTACCAACTACGACCTGGTCAAGAAGGACAAGCCGGAAAAGATCGATCCTTCGCAATCGCCCGGACCCTGGTTCCCGCTCGTCCGCACCCATGGCGACACGGGCGAGAAAAGCATTTTCCTGGGGCGGCAGGGTGACGGCTACATCGTCGGTCTCCCGGTCGAAGAGAGCAACGCGCTGCTCGAACGCATCTGGAATCACGTCACGCAGCCGAAATTCCAGTGGGAGCATGAATGGCGGCAGGGCGACGTTCTCGTCTGGGACAATCGCTGCACGATCCACAGCCGGGGCGCCGTCATTCCCGGGGGGCGCCGTCGCCTGCACCGTACCACCGTCGAAGGCGAATGGCCGCGCTGGTGACACATGAAGATCCTGCCTGATGAGAGAAACGGACATGGTCTCTAAGCCCGTTGCGTTGATCACGGCGGCCGGCGGCGCCCTCGGGACGGCCTGCGCCACCGAGCTCGCCGAGCGCCAATACGAGCTGGTGATGATGACGCGCTCCGAGGCGGCGGAAGAGCTTGCCGACCGCATCGGCGGTGTCGGCCTGCGCGGCTCGGTGACGGAAGAGCGCGATCTCGCCCGGATGGTCGAGACCGCGCTCTCGCGCTTCGGCCGGATCGACGCCGTGGTCAACAATACCGGCCACTCCCCGAACACGGGCGTGCCCGGAACCGGCGGGCAGTTCGATCCCGACGCCGATCTCAAGCTGCTGTCGCTCACCGACGACGCCTGGCGGCAGGCGATGGACATGATCTTCCTCAATGTCGTGCGCATGTCGCGTCTCGTCACCGAGACGATGGTGAGGCAGGGCGGCGGAGCGATCGTCAACATCACGAGCTTCGCGCAGAAGGAGCCGAGCTTCGCCTATCCGACCGGGTCCTGCATGCGCATGGCGCTGGCGGGATTCGTGAAGCTGTTCGCGGATTCCTACGGCGCGTCCAATGTCCGCATGAACAACGTCCTGCCGGGCTTCGTCGAGAATTTCCCGTTCGAGGAACGAATCAAGCGGCAGGTTCCCATGTCCCGCCCCGGCAGCGTGCAGGAAGTGGCCAAGACGGTCGCGTTCCTGCTGTCGGCGGATGCGGGTTACGTCACGGGCCAGAACATCCTGGTCGATGGCGGGCTCAACCGCGGGCTCTGACGCGGGGAATGAAATCTGAATTCAAGGAGTATCAATGCCGGTCAAACCAAATGCGTTTGCCTCCCGCCTGGCCAAGGGCGACGCGCTCGTCGGCACCTGGGTGATGCTGGCGCGCAATCCGGCCGTCCTCCCCATGCTGAAGAGCACGGGGCTGGATTTCGCCAAGGTCGACATGGAGCATACGCCGATCTCGCTCGAGGCCGTCGCCGACATGGCGATGGTGGCCCGCGGTCTGGATTTCCCGCTGGTGGTCCGCCCGCCTGAAGGAAGCCGGGTCTGGATCACCCGGCTGCTCGATGCCGGCGTCTGGAACCTCTATATCCCCCAGATCCACAACCCCGACATGATGCGCGACATCGTCACCGCCGCGCGCCACGCGCCGCTGGGCAACCGGGGCACGTTCGAGCCGGGTCCCCAGAACGACTACACCCTGCCGGACGAAGCGACCGGCGATCTCGGCTTCCTGAACGGGCAGGTCCATCTGACGGTGATGCTCGAATCGATCGAGGCCTTCCGCAATCTCGACGACATCGTCTCGATCGAGGGCGTCGATGCCTTCGGCATGGGGCCGGCCGACCTGGCGCAGGAGCTCGGCATCTATGGCACGCCGCGCGAAGCGGGCGTGATCGAGGAATACAAGGAGCGGCTGGCCGAGGCCGTCCTCAAGCAGGGCAAGGTGCTGGAGATGGGGACCTGGTCGCTGGAAGAGGGGCGGCACTGGGTCGAGCGGGGAGCCCGGATCATCACCTACAAGACCGACACCACCGCGCTCAGGGACGTCTTCAGCGGCGTGGCGCGGGATTTCCAGTCGCACATGCCCAAGGCGGCAGAGTAGCCCACCCGTGAGCAGGAGCCCTTCATGCCCCCCGACCGGCATCCTGTAGCGGGATCGGAGGCGATCTTGTCCCGGGAAGCCGAAACCAGATCCGAAGCGAGCCCGGGCCGGCCGGCCCTGGTTTCGTTCCATGGGGTGGAAAAGAGATTCGGCGCCCTGCGGGTGCTGAACGGCGTCAGCTTCACGGTGAAGCCCGGCGAGAAGCTCTCGCTGATCGGGCCGAGCGGCTCGGGCAAGACGACGATCCTGCGCATCCTCATGACGCTGGAGGCGATCGACGGCGGATCGGTCCGGGTCGATGGCGAGGAGATCGGCGCTTCGGTTCCCGGCCGCCGGCCTTCGCGCGGCGACCGCGACGCGCTGCACCGCATCCGCTCCAAGGTCGGGATGGTTTTCCAGCACTTCAACCTGTTCCCGCATATGAGCGTGCTGAAGAACGTGACGCTGGGCCCCATGCTCACCAAAGGCGTGGACAAGGCCCAGGCCGAGGCCGCTGCCGTCGACCTGCTGACGATGGTGGGGCTCGCGGACAAATGCCATTGCCGGCCCGACGAACTCTCGGGCGGCCAGAAGCAGCGTGTCGCCATCGCCCGGGCTCTCGCCCTGCAGCCCAAGGTGATGCTGTTCGACGAGATCACTTCGGCGCTCGATCCCGAGCTGGTCGAGGAGGTGCTGAACGTCGTGCGCCGGCTCGCCGAGGAGACCGACATGACCATGCTGCTGGTGACGCATGCGATGAGCTTCGCGCGCGATTTCTCCGACCGGGTGCTCTTCTTCGATGGCGGGCGCATCGTCGAGGAAGGGTCGCCCGAAAGCATCTTCACCGTGCCCAGCGAGGAACGCACCCGTTCGTTCCTGCGCAAGATCATCGCGTCCGGGCAGGCCATTTGACCACCGGCCCTCTTCGGCAGCGACGAAGGGGCCATCCGCAGAACCGTGACCGTCATGGAAGCCGGCGCGGAACCATCACGAAGAAGACAGGGAGGTACGCATGAAGAACCTGATGAATGAGAATATGACGAGGATCCGGTCGATGTCCCGGTTGCGGGGAGTCCTGACGTTCCTGGTACTGCTGGGCATCGGCGGCATACCGGCGGCCAAGGCGCAGGACACGCTTGCCGAAATCCAGAAGCGGGGTTACGTCGAGATCGGCATCGGCGCCGGCGGCTTTCCCTATGCCGCCGTCGACCAGGACGGCAAGCCGATCGGTGCCGCGCCCGAGATCTCGATCGCGGCGCTGAAGCAGATGGGCATCACCGATGTGCGGCCGCAGGTCGTGGATTGGGGCGCCCTCATCCCCGGCCTGCAGGCGAAGCGATACGATCTCGTCAGCACCGGCATGTTCATGAATCCGCAGCGCTGCCAGGCCGTGCTGTTCTCCAAGCCGGACACCTGCAGCGTCGACGTCTTCATGGTGCCCAAGGGCAATCCGCTCAACCTGCACAGCCTGAAGGACGTCGCGGCCCACCCCGAGGTCAAGATCACCATGGCGCCCGGCTCCAACGAAGTCCGGATCGCGAAAGAGGCGGGGGTCGCCGAGGACCAGATGGTCACCAACACCGACGTGCAGAGCCGGCTGAAGCTGCTGCAGACGGGTCGCGTCAATGTCTGGATCGATCCGAGCGACACCTTCTCGGCGCTGCAGAACAAGGATCCGAATTTCGAGGTCATTCCGGTCGAAGGCGCACAGATCGCCTGTGCCGGTGCCGCCTTCCGCAAGGAGGACGCCACCTTCCGCGATGCTTACGACGCGGCGCTCACCAAGGTCCAGCAATCGGGCGAGTTCACCCGGATCTTGACCAAATACGGGTTCCCGGCGGATATCGCCCTGAAGGCGGATACGGCGCAGCTCTGCGCGGCCCAGTAAGTCACGGGCCTTAGGCAGGGGAGGCGGAGGAACGCCCAGCGTCCTCCGCCTTCTGCGCTTTCCTGAGAGGCGATCGCGGGCCGGGCCATGCCGAGCTCTTTGGACTATTACAGGCTGTTGATCGACGGGCTCTGGGTCACGATCGCGCTGACCCTGGCGTCGTCGGCTGTCGCCCTGGCCGTCGCCTTCATCGTCGGGCTCGCCGGGGCATCGGGGTCGCGTCTCCTGCGCGGCCTGGCGGTCTGCTACACCGGCTTCTTCCGCGGTACCTCGAGCCTGGTGCAGCTCTTCTGGGCGTTCTATGTCCTTCCTTTCTTCGGCATCGATCTGCCGGCCATGACGGTCGGCATCTTGGTGCTGGGGTTGAATGTCGGCGCCTATTCGGCCGAGGTCGTGCGCGGGGCCATCCTCGCCGTGCCCCGCGATCAGCATGAAGCCGCGCTTGCCATCAATCTCGGCCGCTGGCAGCGCCTGCGCCATGTGATCCTGCCCCAGGCGCTGCCGCTGATGCTGCCGCCTTTCGGCAACAACATCGTCGAGCTCCTGAAGATGACGGCAATCGTCTCGCTGATCACCATCAACGAGCTGACCTTCCAGGCTCAGGCGATCCGCTCCGCGACCGGCGAGACGCTGTTTCCCTATCTGGCGATCCTGGTCCTCTACTACCTCTTGTCGCTGGGCTTCACGGCGCCGGTGAAATGGCTGGAGGGCCGCTTGACCGCGCATCGTCGCGGGGTGTCCCGCTCATGAGCTGGGATTGGAACTTCGTCTGGCCTTATCTGCCCGTGCTGCTGCGGGGCACCCTGGTGACGGTCGAGGCGACGCTGGCCGGC